>JBGPHP010000180.1:0-6253 GCA_041484445.1 Gemmatimonadota bacterium | reverse complement strand
TACGTCCATTCGGCGCGGTAGGACTGGATGAACGGCGGCTCGCGGCCGGTCGCGCCCGTCGGCGTCACATCGGTCGGAGCGCCGTGCACTTCCTTGTAGACCCGCAGCGGGGCGATGTCGGCCGTGCCCTTCTTCCCCACCATCTCGAACCAGAAGCGCTCACCGCGGCCCAGGTGACGCCAGCTCACCGCCACGCCGATGGACAGCCCGTTCTCGCACACGATCAAGGCCATCCCCATCTCTTCGACCGTATCCCGCCCGCCGCCCACGACGGTCGCCGAGATGCGCTTGGGGATCGGCCAGCCGGCCAGCCAGAGCCCGAGATCGATGAGCGGCAGCCCGAGGTCGAGCATCACCCCGCCGCCGGCTTCAGCGCGGCGCAGCCGCCACCCCAGCTGAGCACGGGTGGCGGTCGGCTGAAAGGTGAACCACCCGCCCCGGATCATGTCGATGGTCCCGAGCTCGCCGCCGGCCAGGAAACCCCGCACCGCCTGCACGTCGGAGCGGAAGCGGTGGTTCATCGCCACCATCACGCGCTTCCCATAGCGTTCGGCCGCCTGCAGGGTGCGCTCGATGCCCGGCAGGCTCAATGCCAGCGGCCGCTCACACAGCACGTGTACCCCGGCCGACAGCGCCGCCACGACATGGATCTCGTGCAGATGGTTGGGGGTGCAGATCACGATGGCGTCGGGCTTCGCGTAACGCAGGACCTCCTCGATATCGTCGTAGGTATCGCGGACGTCGAAGCGCCCGGCCAGCGCCTGCGCCTTGGACAGGTCGTTGTCGCAGATCGCGGCGATTTCCACGCCTGGGATCTTGCGCAACACCGGCAGGTGGGCCACCTGCGCCACGCCCCCGGCGCCCACGACGGCTACCCGGACGGGGTCGCTCACCGGCGCTCCCGCACTCCGGGGAACCGATACATGAATCCGACTCGTGCGGACCCGGTCGAAAAGTCGCTCAGCAGAGTGCCACGCAGCTCGGCGGTCAGCTGCCACGCGGGCGCCAGGGACACGGCGAGGTCGACCGTGCCGTTCAGCGCCGGCGAGACGCCATCCAGCGCGTCTTCGATGAAGGTCCCGTTGATCGCCTGTCCGCTGCCGTTGCGAAAGTGCGCGCCGGCTCCCAGCCCGAGGGCGACCAGAAGGGGTCCGCCTTCGTTGAAGACGTACTGCAGGTCGAGATCGGCGATCACATCGGAGAGATTGACGCGCCCCACATCGATCGTCGCGTTCGAATCGGGATCGGCGACCAGCTTGAGCAGCGTACGATTGAAGCGGGTCACCGCCCGTCCGGTGAACCGCGACCGGGTGTAAGAGACGCCCAGCAGCACGCGGACATGTGGGGCGAGATGCCCGGCGTCCAGCCGGAGCCCCCCGATCAACGCGCCGCGCAGATCCTTGGTGGAGACCGAGCCGAAGTCGAGCTGTACGCCCGAGAGGCGCAGCTCGTCATACGTAAACTGCGAGAGCACACCCTGGGCCGCGAGGCTCCGGCTGCCCCCCAACTGCAGCGCGCCCACGACTGCGGCGCACAGGATGAGTGCTTTAGTAGAGTCGTTCAACCGTCGTCCCCGGAAAATAGGTGGCGAGTATCCGCCGATACGGCTGCCCCGCCCGGGCCCGTCCGATGGCCCCCCATTGGCACATCCCCACCCCATGGCCCGCACCCGTACCCTCGATGGTGAGCTGCCCGACTCCCGAGTCCGAGCGGGTGACGAACACCCGGAAGGCGGTGCTTTGGAGCAGTTGATCGGAGGTGGGTCGCAGCACGGTCCGGACGTCGGGACCCGCAATGCGCACATCTCCATGCGCGAATACGAAACGCAATTCGGCGACACGGCCCGACGAGCTCGTGCGGGTCACCTGGACATCGGTGATGCGCTGGAGGCCGTCACCGCCGATCTCCATCACCGTCGCGAGCGTCCGCGTCAATATAGCGCGCAGCGCGGTGGCGTCCCACTGCGCGCGCCAGCGGAACCGCGGCGATCGCTCGCAATAGAAGTGTCCGCCGCCGCTCGCGTCGGACACCGACCGCAGGTAGGGCTGCCGCTGCGCGGAACGGAATACTTCCTCCACGGCCGCCGTCCTGCCCCCGCACGTCGAGTGGTAGTAGGCATCGATCAACCGGCCGTGGTAGCGCACCACCAGACCGGCCGTCGCCCGGACCGCAGCCCACGCCTGCGCCGTCTCCACATCCACTCCCAGGTACACCTGATCGCGGGTGTCGGCCGTGGCGTCGAATCCGTCGGCCTCCCACCGGCCCCGGTTCCGTAGCGCGAACGTGCGGGCCACGACCGCCTGCGCCAGCAGGGCTTCCCGCTCCTCGGGCGCGCGGGTCCCCATTTCCTGACTTAACACGCCCGCCAGATAGCTCTCGAGCGAGAGCCGGCTGATGAGGGTAAGCCCCGTCCGGCCCCGGATCACATTCACCCGTCCGCGGTAGCGCCGTCCGTTGGCCATCGCGAACCGGCCTTCCGTGACGTTGACCGCCGAAATCCCCCCATGGCGCTCGGTCCGAGACCCGTCCGGCCGTACCAGCACGAGCCCGCCGCTGGAATCAGGTACGACCGTCCACGTCCTGCCGGCCGGGATCGCCCCCACCGGCGTGCCGTTACCATCGTCCGCCACGAACAGCTCGCCGTCCCCGCCGAGGCGTACGCTGGCCGCCCCGGTGGCGAGTCCGACACGGAGCTCCGGCTCGGGGCCCAGGGCCTCGGGTTGCGGCCGGGGACAGGCCAGGAGCGCCACGAGGGTCACCGGCGCGAGCCATGAAAAAGGCGTCCCGCGCCATCCGCGGAACGCCGCCGTCCGATCGGTCTCGCCCGAGACCACCCTCATGCGATCGCCACCGCCCGGAAATCGTAGTCCAGGCTGTCGGTCAGCCGGGCGCGCACAAAGCTCCCGCTCTCCGCCCAGCCACCGTTGCCCAGATAGGTCACCCCGTCCACATCATCCGCCTGCCACGGTACGCGCCCGACGTGTGTGGCGCCGTCGTCCAAAGGGTCGGCCACGCGGTCGACTAACACGGTCGCCTCCCGGCCCACGAAGCGCGCGAGACGCTCGGCAGAGATGGCGCGCTGCACTTCGAGCAGCTCTTCCAGCCGATCGCGCTTCTGCTCGTCGGGAACATCGTCCAGATACTGGACCGCGCGCGTCCCCTCCTGCGGAGAATACGCAAACGCCCCCAGCCGATCGAACTGCGCCTCCTCCAGGAATGCCAGCAGCTCCCGGAACTCGGCGTCGGTTTCGCCGGGGAATCCCACCAGGCACGTCGTGCGGATCGCCAGGTCCGGAACGGCATCGCGCAGCCAGCGCAGCTTTTCCCGCAGGGTCGCCTGGCGCTCGGGACGCCGCATCCGCTCGAGCATCCGGTCGTTGGCGTGCTGGATCGGCATGTCGAGGTAGGGCACGATGCGCGGCTCCCGGGCCATGAGGTCCACCAACCGCTCGGTGAGACCCGCGGAGTACACGTACAGCATCCGATACCAGGGCACCGACGTCCCGGCGAGCAACGCCTCGAGCAGCTCGGGGAGCTTTGGTCCCTCGCGGCCGAGATCCCGTCCCCAATGGCCCAGGTCCTGAGCCACGAGGTTGACCTCCTTCGCCCCCTGCGCCTCGAGCGCCTGCGCTTCGCGCACCAGACGCTCGAGCGGCTCGGAGCGATGCTTGCCGCGCATCAGCGGAATGGCGCAGAACGCGCAGGTGTGATCGCACCCTTCGGAGATCTTCAGGTAGCGGACGTGGGGCTGGTCCCCCAGGAACTGGCGCACCCCGGGATGCGTGGCGACGGGATCGGCCAGCAGGCCGCGGCGAGCGAGCTCGGGGACCAGGAGATGGAGATCGGAGAAGCCGAGAAACAGATCCACTTCCGGCATCTCGCTGGCCAGCTCGGCGCGGTAACGCTGCACCAGGCAGCCGACCGCCACCACCGCCTTGACGTCGCCCGTGCGCTTGAGCTGGGCCGCCTCGAGGATGGTGTTGATCGATTCCTGCTTCGCGGCGTCGATGAATCCGCAGGTGTTGACCAGCACGACGTCCGCACCGGGGAGATCGGCGGTCACGACCGCGCCGTGCCCGACCAGCTCCCCCACGAGCCGCTCGGAATCCACCGTGGCTTTGTCGCAGCCGAGCGAGATGACGCCCAGCTTCATCCGCGGTAGTTCCCGAACCGGAGTTCGATCCCGAAATCCTGGGCCCGGAGGAACGCCATCACTTCCTGCAGCTCGTCTTTGGAGGGCGACTGCACTCGGACCTCTTCCCCCTGGATGGAGGCCTGCGCCTTCTTGAACTTATTGTCCTTGATCGCCTTGACGATCGCCTTCGCCTTTTCCTGGACGATACCCTGCGTGAGCGTGATCTCGCGCCGCACGGTGTCGCCCGCCGCTGGCGTGACCTCGCCGAGCTCGAGATTCTTCACCGGCACGCCGCGCTTGATCAGCTTTCCCTGTAGCACGTCGAACAGGGCCTTCATCTTGAAATCGTCGTCGGCCACGAGGGTGAGGACCGCCTTCGCACGATCGAACGCGATCGAACACTTTGATCCCTTGAAGTCGTAGCGCTGGGTGACCTCTTTGGTCGCCTGATTCACGGCGTTATCGACTTCCTGCAGGTCCGCGCCGGTCGAGATGTCAAACGATGCGAGATTCGCCATGGGCCCGAATATATCGACGCGGCGTCAGCGGGCGTAGCTCAGGACCTTACGACGCCACACGGCATCGAGGGTCGCCGGGGCGATCCCCAACCCCTGGGCGATTCCTCGCCGCACCTCCTCCAGCGTCGTTCCGGTGCGGAACAGCGACCGCACCGCCGGCACTCCCCCGTGCTCGGCGGCGAGCTGGAACAACACGGCCCCCGCCGCATAGCGCGGGTCCATCGGGCCAGGGGGCGCCGGCTGCAGCAGGACGCTGTCGAGCGTGTAGGACCAGTGATTCTTCAGATAGAACGCGAGATCGCGCATCAGGTCCGGGAACATTCGCCCCTGCCATCCGCCGGTCCAGGTCGCGCACCCCTCGACGGCAAGCCAGTGCGTACGGCCCGCGATCACGAACGGGGCAAACACCACGTGTGCGATCTCATGCAGGTACCCGTCCTGCAGCGTCGCTGACCCACTGAAGACGATGCGATTCACCCCGTCCGCCCGCCCGGCACTGCCCCTCGCCTGGCTCGCCTCTGGCACGAAGTCCAGGCCCTCCAGCCGAAACATCTCCTCCGGGGTTTCCGCGACGTAGTAGGTGAGCGGTGCGGGCGCCAGCGAGAAGGCAGCGGCGAGCGAATCGGCAAATCGGGCCGAGCGCGCGGCGCGGCGGCGGTCGAGGCGGCGCCACGGGGGATAGACGAACGTGATTCCCCCGACGCGTTGTCGCACCCAGTGCACGGTCAGGCGATCGATCGCGTTGGACAGCACCCACCGATTCCCGTCGCGCTGCGCGTATACCCGGAACACCCCGAGCAGCTTGACCTCGTTGTCGGGCTGATACAGGTCGCCGAACAGCGTCCGGATGACGTACACGCTGTCCTCCCCCGGCACGACGGGAGCGATCGTCAGGACGCTGACGGCTGGAAAGGCGCGCGGGAATCCTTGGAACATGTAATCGCGACCCAGCACGGCATTTCGGTACTTCTGTTGTTCGGTGGGAGACCACACTCGGCTGGGATGGTTCGAGTCGGGGCGATCGGCGAGAAATGTCATCCACGTTAGGAAGATCTCGCGGACCGGCGCGACCGACGTGTCAACGCCGAAGCCGAGGGTGACGTGGAACGGGATGGCATCGGGGATGCGTTGAGCGCCAAGGCCGGTCGAGGCCCAGAGGCCCGCCACGCCCAGCAGGAGGCGTCCCCCGTGCCGCGTTACGACAGGAAGCTTTCCAAGGCCCTCGCCCGGCTCACGTGCCGCAGTCGCGCCAGGGCCTTCTCCTTGATCTGGCGCACCCGCTCGCGGGTGATGCCGAGCAGCGAGCCGATCTCCTCCAGCGTCATCGGCTCCTGTCCCTCGAGGCCGAAATAGAGCCGCAGGATCTTGGCCTCGCGCTCTTTCAGCGTGGAGAGGACCCCCTCGATCGACTCGGTGAGTGCATGCTCGAAGATCTCGTCGTCCGGTCCCGGATTCTGGGTATCGGGCAGGTAGTCGAGCAGCTTGTTGTCTTCACCGGGGGTGAGCGGGGCGTCGAGCGAGAGGTGTGCCTGGGAGATGGAGAGGGTCTTGGCGACTTCTTCCTCCGAGATGTCCATCCCTTCGGCGATCTCCTCGACCG
>JBGPHP010000179.1:0-6342 GCA_041484445.1 Gemmatimonadota bacterium | reverse complement strand
AGCTCGGCGAAGGTGATTTCCGAAGAGCTGGGCTTCAAGCTCGAGAACACGGTGCTGGGCGACCTGGGCCAGGGCAAGCGGATCGTGGTGGACAAGGACAACACCACCATCATCGGCGGCAAGGGCAAGCAGGTCGACATCCAGGGCCGCATCGCGCAGATCAAGTCGGCCATCGAGAAGTCGACGTCGGACTACGACAAGGAGAAGCTGCAGGAACGGCTCGCCAAGCTCGCCGGCGGGGTGGCCGTCATCAACGTCGGCGCGGCCACCGAGACCGAGATGAAGGAGAAGAAGGCCCGGGTGGAGGATGCGTTGCACGCCACCCGCGCCGCGGTCGAGGAAGGCATCGTGCCGGGCGGCGGCGTCGCGCTGCTGTGGACCCAGAAGGCGCTGGACAAGGTCAAGGGTCTGGACGAGGACGAGAAGATCGGTATCGACATCGTCCGGCGCGCCCTCGAAGAGCCGATCCGCATGATCACCCAGAATGCGGGCGCGGAAGGCTCGATCATCGTCGGCAAGGTGCGGGAGTCGGGCAAGCTGAACTACGGCTACAACGCCCAGACCGACGAATACGAAGACCTGGTGCTGGCGGGCGTCATCGACCCCACGAAGGTCACCCGCACGGCGCTGCAGAACGCAGCCTCGATCGCGGGGCTGCTCCTCACGACCGAATGCGTCGTGGTGGAGAAGAAGGAAAAGGATAAGACGCCTCCGATGCCTGGTGGCGGCGGCGGCATGGGCGGGATGTACTAAACGACTAGACGGATAGGCGTTTAGACGTACAGGAAAGGCACCCTCGGACAGTTCCGGGGGTGCCTTTTCGGCCTGTGCTATCCCCGAAGCCGTTGCAGTTTAGTATCTTAGAGGGTGACCTCGCCCTCCGGACGAGCGCCCGCAACGCCCGGCACGCCGCTCGAGCGCGCCGCGCTGTCGCGCGAGCTGAGTGAGTTCCTGATCGAGCTCTCGATCGCGCTCCACAAGCACGCCATGTATCCGCTTGGGCACCCATCGCTGGAGCCCGCGGTTACCCGCCTGGTGCGCCGTGGGGAAGCGCTGCTCCGGGACCGCCCCTCGATCTCGCTCGGCGTCGCGCGCAGCCAGCTCGTGATCGAGGGCGTCGCCACGGACCCGAGGCACCCGGTGCTCGCCGAGCTCGCGGGCCGGCTGCATCGCCACCATCTGGGCGCCGTCACGTTCAACCGCGGGATCGAGCCGGGAGAGGTGGCCGACGCGCTGCGCACGCTGGCCGTCGAGGCGGACCGCACGGGGCAGCCGCTCGGCATGGGAGAGGCCGCGAAACTGTCCGCCTGGCAGCACATCCGGCTGCATCCGATGTCCTACGAGCGGCTCGAGCTGCTGGACCGTGCCGAGCCCGGCGCGCCGGTTGGTGCCGGTAGCCCGGGCGGCGGCTCGAAAGACGATGACGGCGGAGTGCGCGATGCACGAGTGCGTGGGGCCCAGCTGTGGATCGGCCTGGCGCGCGCGGCGCTGGCGGGGCAGATCGGCGAGGACGAAGCCCCGCCGACCAAGCCGGCCGTCATCGCCAAGGCGATCGACGATCATCCCCGCGGGGAAGCCTACGACCAGGTGATCGTCGGCTACCTGCTGCAGATCGCGCAGGAGCTGAAGTCGGCGGGGGGGCAGGAGGCGGTGGAGCTGCGACGGCGCACCTCACGGCTGATCGCCGAGATGCGGCCCGACACGCTGCGCCGGCTAATCGAGATGGGCGGCGACTCGGCGCAGCGCCGCCAGTTCGTGCTGGATGCGTCGCACGGCATGGCGGTCGATGCCGTCCTCGAGGTCGTGATGGCGGCCGCCGATGCGTCCCAGCACGCGGTGTCCGGTTCGCTGATGCGGATGCTGTCGAAGCTCGCCGCGCACGCGGAGCAAGGCTCCCCGCAGGCGCGGCCGCTGGCCGACCATGCGTTGCGCGACCAGGTGCGGGCGCTGTTGACCGGCTGGGAACTCGCCGACCCCAACCCGGAGGGCTACGGCCTCGCGCTGCAACGCATGTCGCAGGTGGCGCCGGCGCCCGCGCCGGCGGGGCAGGGGATGCACGGGACGGAGCCGGAGCGGCTCGTCCAGATGAGCCTCGAGGTGGACGCGGTGGGGCCGAATGTGTACCGGGCCTGCGCGGCCATGGTGGACCTGGGGCGGTTGGTGGACCTGATCGATCTCCTGGAGCAGGCGCCGGAGACCGCGGCGGCCGAAGAGCTGTGGACGCGGGCCATCAGCCCCGACACGGTGCGCTGGCTGCTCGAGACCGAGCCGGTGGACTTCGCGACGGTGGACCGGCTGCTGCCGCGGCTCGCCGAAGGGGCGGCCGATCCGCTGCTCGACGCGCTCGCCACGGCGGAGGTCCGGGCCACCCGCCGCGCCATTCTCGAGCGGCTGATCCGGATGGGTCCCATGCTGGGGCCGAGCATATCGGCCCGGTTGTCCGATGAGCGCTGGTACGTCAAACGCAATCTCCTGACCCTCCTCGACCTCCTGCCCGAGCCGCCGGTCGGGTTTTCGGCCGCGCAGCTGTCGTCGGACCCCGATCCCCGCGTGCGGCTGGAGGCCTTCAAGATCGGCTTGAAATCCCCGGACGATCGCGATCAGGTCATCACCCTGGGACTCGGGGATTCCGAGCCGCGGGTCGTCCGGCTGGCCTTGATCGCCGCGCTGCGAGGCGTGCCCGCCGACGCGGTGCCGCGCGTGATCGCCCTCCTCGCCAACCGGCAGACGCCGCCCGACTTGCGGATCCAATCGATCCGCGTGCTGGGCGTGTCCCAGGCCCCCGAGGCGCTGGACCTGCTGCTCGCCCTGACCGACGGCGGGCGCACGATCTTCGGGCGCCGCAAACTCCTCCCCAAGTCGCGGGAATTCCTGACCGCGCTGACCGCGCTCGCCAGCGGCTGGGGGCGTGAGCCACGCGCGACCGAGGTGCTGGCCCTCGCCGCGCTGTCCAACGATCCCCAGACCCGGGCGGCCACCGACCCGCAAGGGGCGGCGGCGTGAGCGAACCCGCGCGCTTTCTGGGCGCGTTCGCGCAGGCGCTCTCCGGCATGTCGCTCTATGCCGACGGTCATCCGGCCCGCTCGCGCGCCATCGATGCGGCGTATCAGGAGCTGCTCGACCTGCAGCGAGACTACCCGCGGCCGCTGTTCACCTTTCTCGGGGACGAAGTGATCTTCGGGCGGTTGCCGCTGCGCGACATGCGCAACTGGGACTGGTCGACCCGCCTTGCGGAAGCGGGCATTCAGCGGCTCGAGTTCGAGGAGCGCGTTTCGCGGGAAGAATTCGAGGTGTTCCTCGAGGATGTGCTGGCCCGCATCACCATGGACACGATCGACACGGCGGAGGCCCGGCAGCTCCGCCCCACGGCCATCAAATTCGGCGCGGTCGGGGTCCGTGGCGGCGGCGAGCTGTCCCGGGAAGAAGCGATGCAGACGGCGACCATCACCTTCTCCCTGGGCGAGGAAGCGGAGACGATCCGCTGGCTGCACACCGAGGTGCAGCAGAACGAGGCGCTGCCGCTGGCCGAGGCGGAGGCGGTCGTGCGTTCGCTGTCGGTCGCGATGCACGGCGATCAGCAGATGATGTTGCCGCTGCTCCAGCTGAAGCAGTTCGACCAGTACACCACGACCCATTCCCTCAACGTCGCGGTGCTCAGCATGGCCCTGGCGGAGTTCCTGGGGCTCAGTGCGAGCGACGTCCGGGCCTTCGGGGTCGCGGGGTTGCTGCACGACCTTGGCAAGGTGCGGATTCCGATCGAGGTCCTCACCAAAGCGGGGAAGCTCACCCCCGACGAGCGCGTCCTGATGAACCGCCACCCGGTGGAAGGCGCCCGGATCATTCTCGAGAGCGAGCAGGACCTGGACCTGGCCGCCGTGGTCGCCTACGAGCACCACATCATGCTGAACGGGCTCGGCTACCCCCAGGTGCGGTTCCGGCGCCACTGCCACGAAGCGAGCAACCTGGTCCACGTGTGCGACGTGTACGACGCACTGCGCACCAAACGGCCCTATCGCGAGGCCTGGCCGGTGGAGCAGGTGCTGCCCTACATCGAGGGCCGCTCCGGCCTCGAGTTCGACCCCGAGTACGTGCGTGCCTTCATCGCGATGATGCGCAAATGGGAATCGCAGGTGGCCGTGATCGCCGACGAACGCACGCCCCTGCCGGCGAGCGCTCCCGCCCCCACCCCCGCGCCCGAGATCGAAGCGCCCGCCGCCGCATCCCCGCCGCCGGTGCCGGGTGCGATCGATTAGATTCCGGGCGATGACTCCGTTGCGACCACTGCTCACGCGCTGCGCCCTGTTGGTTGCCTGCGGCGCTGCCGCGCCGTCCCTGTCCGCACAGGCGCGCGGCTCGGCGCGGCTGGAGGGCAAGTGGGAGGCGCACACCGACGACGGGCCGCGGCTCATCATGGTGCGATCCGACAGCTCCGCCCAATTCGGCGATCAGGTGGCGCGCTGGCGGGTCGTCGGGGACAGCGTCTGGTTCACACTGGGTGACGGGGTGTGGAACGTGTACGGCGTGAAGGTCGCGGGAGACAGACTCACGATTTCGGGCGGGGATCTCGACAAGCCGGTGACGTTGCGTCGCGTCGGGCCGGCCACGATTCGGCCGGATACGCTCAAGGTGCCCGATCCACCCCCGGACTCGGCGCGGGCGTGGTAACCTGAGAATCGGATTCGCTACTTTGTCGTCCAGTCGTAGATCCGACCCAGCACCGCCCGCATCTCCTGCGTCAGCTCCACGTCGCGTCGCGGCAGCACGCGCTCGGCGATCTTCAGGAACCCGTCCCGCGTCATGCGCTCGCGCGAGATCCCGCCGCCCCAGGCGAACGGGGCCACGTACTTGGGCGGCCGCACCGCGTCGAACACGTTGGCGCCCGCGCCCACCACGGTGCCGGTGCCCAACAGCGTGCCGATCGCGGTCTTCGCATGGTCGCCGAGTAGCGTGCCGAGGAACTGCTGGCCCGTGTCCACACGGGCCCCGGCGATCTCGAGGCGGACCGGCCCGTAGGTGTTCTTGAGGTTCGAGGTGATCGTGCCGGCCCCGAGATTGACCCAGCGGCCCACGACGCTGTGGCCCACGAACCCGTCGTGCGACTTGTTGGCGTAGCCCAGGAACACGCTCGAGGCCATCTCACCGCGGACGGTGCAGCGCGGGCCGATCGCCGAGCCGCGAATCTCCCCGCCGAGCACCCGCGCGTTCGCTCCCACCCACAGCGGCCCCTCGAGCCGCGTGCCGCCGCGGATCTCGACGCCGCTCTCGATCACCACCGGGCCGTGCGACACGTCGAACACCACACCGGGCTCCACCTGGGCCTCGTGCAGCTCCAGGGCTGCGGGATCGCCGATGACGGTGGCGCCGGCGGGAACGGGATCGCTGTCGCCCAGCATGGCGCGCACGTCGTCGGGAAGCAGGCGCGCCAGGGCGGGGATGAGATCGAAGCTCCCGTGCAGCACCACGCCCGGCACCTCGACGGTCTGGGCCTGTGGCTGCGGCCCCTCCCAGACGGCGCCCGCCGGCACGCCCCACCCGACCGTGATGCCGTGCGATACCAGTCGCACGGGCACGGACGGCAGCTCCGGGGCGACGCCCTGGGGAGCGAACGTGGAGGATCCGATCACTGCCGGTCCCGTGACCGCGCGCCGCGCCGCGACCGGCGGCATCCCGGGCTCGGCGAAACCCGCGAGGTGCGGCAAGGCGAAGATCGCCGTCGCCTCGGCGCCGACGAACGTCTCCCAGCGCTCGCGAATCAGATGGGCCCCGGCCCGCAGCTCCGACAGGGGCCGCACGCCGGCGAACGGCGCCCAGACAGACGCCGGGTCGGGGTCGAGGAGATAGAGGGCGAGACTCACAGCCGTTGCACCAGCGCCTTGAGGCGATCGGCGCGGCCGGTGGGCATCACCAGCGTGTGCCCGTTGGCGCGCACCACGACGAGATCGGTGATGCCGCTGACCGCCAGGTGCTCGTTTTCCGACCACAACACGCAGCGCCGCACGTCGTCGCCGATCGTCACGTTGCCCACGGCGATGTTGCCGTGGGAGTCGGGGGTGCGGATGCGGAACAGGGCGTCCCACGAGCCGATGTCGTCCCAGCGGAACGTTCCCTCGACGACCGCGAGCCGCTTGGTGCGCTCGAGCACGGCGATGTCCACCGCCGCGGGGGTGACGGCGGCGAAGAACGCGGCGGCGTCGCCGCTGGCGAGCGCCGGCAGCCCGGGTCGCAGCTCGCGCGCGTGCTCGGCGGCCTCGGCGAGAAAGCGCTCGACGCCCCACGCGAAGAGGCCCGTGTTCCACAAGGCGCGGCGGCGGCGCAGCTCGGTGGCGCGTGTCGCCGTGGGTT
>JBGPHP010000178.1:0-6361 GCA_041484445.1 Gemmatimonadota bacterium | reverse complement strand
CGCGCAGGATCTGCGCAACGCGACTCGCCAGCCGGCCGAGCGGCTGCCCGGCGGCGTCCACCACGAACCACTGATGCGTGATGTCCTCTTTGCGCAACGTGAACGTCTTCATGGCTCTCAGCGTCGTCCTATTTTTTGACAGACACGCAGTATACCCGGGGCCCTAAGGTCCTGTCAACTTGAGGGTTCCGGCCTCTCATCATCGCCGTGCACCGCCAATGTGACGAGCGGCGCGCCCTTGTCCACGGGCATCCCCGCCCGGACGTGGACCCTCGCGACGCGGCCCGCGCGGGAGGCGCGCAGCTCGTTCTCCATCTTCATCGCCTCCACCACGACGAGCGGTGCCCCGGCCCCGACCTGCTGGCCCTCCACCACCTCCACCCGGACGACCAGCCCCGGCATCGGGGCCCGCACCACCCCGCCGGACGGTCCGCTGGCTCGGTGGCCGGTGAGCGACTGAATCGCCCGCGTTCGCTCGTCCACCGCCTCGACTTCGATCCGCTCTCCGACCGCCCCCAGGGCCCA
This sequence comes from Gemmatimonadota bacterium, assembly GCA_041484445.1. Classification (GTDB taxonomy): domain Bacteria; phylum Gemmatimonadota; class Gemmatimonadetes; order Gemmatimonadales; family GWC2-71-9; genus DASTHG01. The sequence continues at coordinate 5,836 of JBGPHP010000178.1, read as the reverse complement.
GCGCGCCCCCCCGTTCTCCCCCAGCCCCGCTAGCGGCTGGACCGCCACGGTCCACGATTCACCGGCGAGCAGCAGGTGGTGCAGCGGTGTTCCTGGAATGGCCGCCAGGTGCGCTTCGAGGACGGCGCCGTCAGCGACCACCCGGCCGCCCTCGACCGCCACCTCGACGCTGCGGGTCCCGATACGCACGAAGTACTTCACGCGGCGGCTGCCTCCAGATGCACCACTACCCCGACCTGGGCCGTCTGCGGGAAGAGATCGAACCCCCGCACCGAGCGAAGCTGATAGTTGACCTCCAACCGACGGAGATCGCGGGCGAGGGTCGCCGGATCGCGGGACAGGTACACGACCCGGGCGACCGGATCGCCCGCCAGGCGCAACGCGACGTCCCAGTGCAAGCCGACCCGGGGCGGCGCAAGGACGACGACCTGCGGCACGGGGAGGCTCGGCAGCACGTCCTCGGCCCGGCCGGCGATGCAGCGCACCTGCGGCCCGAACTCGGCCAGGTCGGCCCGGCTGCGAGCCCATGCAACGGCCTTCTCGTCGGCGTCGACACTCACCACCTGAGCCCCCCGCTGTGCCAGGAGGAGCGCAGTATCGCCGCTGCCACCGTACAGGTCCCACGCCTGGAGACCGCGGACGTCCCCGAGCCCATCGACCACCCAGCGACGCGCCACGCGGTCCATAGCGGGATTGTCTGCTTCGAACGCCGTGGCAGGAAACCCGGTGGCAGGCCCCGCCAGGACGCGTGCCGCGCCTTCCGCAGGCTGCCACCAGCACACGACGGTCGCGCCGTCGGGCAGCGCGGACCGCAGCTCACCCGCCGTCCGCCACGGCTCCCCCGCGGACTGCGCGATAATATGCCGGATGCCATCGCGGCCCAGCCGCAGCGTGAGCCCCGTGAGCCGACCCGGCAGCAGGTCGAGATGGCCCTTCAGCGCGCGCCACAGGGCCATCAGGCGCACGTCGGCGATATGGCACTCGACCAGCGGGAACACCGCCCCCGGCCGGTCGTAGGGATGAAACCCGATGACGGTCGACGAACCCGGCCCGCCCTTCACCGCCAGATCGATTGAGGTCCGGTATCGCCACGGCTCGCTCGCTCCCGTGACTTCGGGATCGGCGACCGTGAGCTTGCCGATGCGTCGCAGTGCGTCCCCCACGATGGTCCGCTTCGCAGCGAGCTGTGCATCGTCGGACAGGTGTTGCAGCTGGCACCCGCTGCAGCGATCGACGCCATAGTGCGGGCAACCCGGCGTCACGCGCGTCGCCGAAGGCTCGACGATCTCGGCCGCCTCTCCTCGCGCGAAGTGGCGGTGCATGCGCAGACTCCCGGCGCGCAGCCGTACCCGTTCCCCCGGGGCCGTCCGGGGCACGAATACCGCCCGGCCGTCACCCAACCGGCCGACCCCATCCCCTCCCGCGGCGATGCCCGATACCGCGACCGTGTCCGCGGTCATTGCAGTCCCTCACGCCGGGCTTCGGTCAACCAGGCGGACGTGCGACCCGGGGGAGGAGCGGACGTGCCGAGCGCCGGCCCGCCGGTGCGCCGCTCCTCGGCGAGCAGGGCGGCGACGATGGCGATCGGGCGAAGCAGCGGCTCGCTCACCGGCTCGCCGAGCAACCGGCTGCCGGCGCGCTCCAGGTAGTTGATGTCGAAATCCCCGCTGCGAAACTCGGCGTCGGCGAGCACGCGCAGGTGGAACGCCTGTGACGTGGGAACGCCGACGATCACGAGCTCACGCAAAGCGCGCTGCATCCGCTGGAGCGCCGCCTCGCGCGTCTCGGCCCACGCGATGAGCTTCGCCAGCAGCGGGTCGTAGTGCAGCGTGATTTCGTTGCCGGCTTCCACGCCGCCGTCCCAGCGGATACCTGGCCCGCCCGGGACGCGGAGGTATTGCACCACGCCGGTCGCGGGCAGAAACCCGTCGAACGGGTCTTCCGCGGTGATCCGACATTCGATCGCGTGACCCCGCGGCTGCAGCAGGCCCGCTGCCACGCGCATCGGCTGCCCGGCCGCGATGCGCAGCTGTTCCCGCACCAGGTCCACCCCGTATACGAGCTCGGTGACGGGGTGCTCCACCTGTATCCGGGTGTTCATCTCGATGAAATGGAATTCTCCGTCGGGAGCGAGCAGGAACTCGACCGTTCCCGCCCCGGCGTACCCGACGGCGCTCGCGGCCGCCGTGGCCGCCTCCCCCATGCGCCGCCGCAAACCCGAAGCGACAGCCACCGACGGCGCCTCCTCGATCAGCTTCTGGTGGCGGCGCTGGATGCTGCACTCCCGCTCGCCCAATGAGACGACGCGTCCGTGCCCGTCGGCCAGCACCTGAATCTCGATGTGCCGTGGCCGATCGACGTACTGCTCGAGGTAGATACTCCCGTCCCCGAACGATTTCGTGGCTTCGCGCTGCGCCGCCTGAAACGCACTCCGCACCTCGCCGACGGCCCGCACCACGCGCATCCCTTTCCCACCACCCCCGGCAGCCGCTTTGAGCAGCACCGGAAACCCGAGGCGTGTCGCCTCCTGCTCGGCATCGGCCACATCGCGCAGCGCGCGGGCGATGCCCGGCACCACCGGCACCCCGGCGGCCTGCATGCGGCGCCGCGCCTCAGTCTTGTCCCCCATGGCCCGGATCGCCGCGGCGGGCGGTCCGACGAAGATCAGACCCGCTTCCGTCACCGCCTCGGCGAACGCCGCCCGCTCGGAGAGGAACCCGTACCCCGGATGAATGGCCTGACAGCCCGTGCGCCGGGCGGCTTCGATCAGTTTCGCAATACTGAGGTAGGATTCCGCGGCCGGCGCCGCGCCCAGCCTGACGGCATCGTTGGCCGCCCGAACGTGCGGCGACAGCCGGTCAGCGTCGGAATAGACGGCCACCGCCTCGAGCGCTTCCTCATGGCAGGCGCGGATGATCCGGAGCGCGATCTCGCCGCGATTGGCGACGAGGACGCGGGTGATGCGGACGTCAGACATCGGACGTCAGTGCCGATGTCTGATGTCCGATGTCTGCCGTTCTCTCACAGCGGAATATTCCCATGCTTCTTCGCCGGGTTCCGGTCGCGCTTGCTCTCGAGTGAGGTGAGCGCCTCGATGAGCCGCGGGCGAGTGTCACGGGGGTCGATGACGTCGTCCAGAAAGCCGCGGTTGGCCGCCAGGTAGGGATGGGCGAACTTGGTACGATACTCCGCCACCCGCTCCTCGGTCGCCTCCCCCTTGAACAGAATCTCTACCGCCCCGCGCTCCCCCATCACGGCAATCTCGGCCGTCGGCCAGGCGATGTTGTAGTCGCCCCGGATGTGCTTGGAGCTCATCACGTCGTACGCCCCGCCGTACGCCTTGCGGGTGATCACCGTGAGCTTGGGCACCGTGGCCTCACAGTAGGCGAACAGCAGCTTCGCCCCGTGCTTGATGATGCCGCCATGCTCCTGGGAAACCCCCGGCAGGAATCCGGGCACGTCCTCGAAGGTGACGAGCGGGATGTTGAACGCGTCGCAGAAGCGGATGAAGCGCGCCCCCTTGAGCGAGGCGCTGATGTCGAGCACCCCCGCCAGGCTGGCCGGCTGGTTGGCCACCACCCCCACGGGACGCCCGGCGAGCCGGGCGAAGCCGACCACGAGGTTCGTGGCATAGTCGCGATGCACCTCGAAGAAATCGCCGTCGTCCACTACCCGGCGAATCACTTCGTGCATGTCGTAGGGCTTAGCGGCCTCGTCGGGGACCACGTCGAGCAACGCCTCGTCGCGCCGATCGGGCGGGTCGGCCGAACCCCGCACCGGCGGCGAGTCGAGGTTGTTCGAGGGCAGAAACGACAGCAGCGTCCGGATCGCCGTGAGGCACTCGAGCTCGGAATCGTACACGAGGTGCGCGACGCCCGAGGTCGCCCCGTGGACGTCGGCGCCCCCCAGCTGCTCGAAATCCACCTCCTCGTGCGTCACCGTCTTCACGACGTTCGGTCCCGTCACGAACATGTAGGAGACGCCCCGCACCATGCAGATGAAGTCGGTGATCGCCGGACTGTAAACGGCCCCGCCGGCGCACGGACCCAGGATGGCGCTGATCTGTGGGACGACGCCCGAGGCGAGCGTATTGCGCAGGAAGATGTCGGCGTATCCCCCCAGGGAGGCCACGCCCTCCTGGATGCGCGCGCCCCCCGAGTCGTTCAATCCGATGATCGGTGCACCGTTGCGCACGGCGAGGTCCATCACCTTGCAGATCTTCTCGGCATGCGTCTCGGAGAGCGACCCGCCGAATACCGTGAAGTCCTGCGCGAACACGTACACCAGCCGCCCCTCGATACGTCCCCACCCGGTGACGACGCCGTCGCCCAGGATTTGCTGCTCGGCGAGTCCGAAATCGGTCGAGCGGTGCGTGACGAACCGGTCCAGCTCCACAAACGAGCCTGGATCGAGCAGTACGTCGAGCCGCTCGCGCGCCGTCATCTTCCCCTTCTTGTGCTGCGTCGCGATGCGATCGGCACCGCCGCCCTGCTCGGACTCGGCGCGCTTCTGCTGCAGACGATCGAGCTTCTCTCGCATGGACATGGATCGGAATCTAGGGGCTGGGAGACGGATAGCACAAAGGGGACAGGAAATCCTGTCCCCTTCGGTTCCGTCGTCCGCCGTGCGCTTAGGCGTCCAACACCGGCACGACCGGTTTGATGATGTCAGGGGCGCCGGTGTCGTCCAGGGGGAAGCCCGTCGCCGCCAGCACGATCCGATGATGAATCGGATCCACTTCCAGCACCTTGAGGTCCACCGCCTGGCCTTCCTTCACCGCATCAGCAGGATTGTGCAGCTCCGGGATGCCCAGCTGCGACATCGGAATGAATCCTTCGATGTCGTTGCCGATATCCACGACCACGCCCTTGTCCATCATGCGCAGCACGCGCCCGCGGAGCTCTGTCCCGACAGGGTAGGTCTCCCCGATCCGCAGCCAGGGATCCTCCTGGGCCTGCTTCAAGCCGAGCGAGATGCGCTTGTTCTCGGCGTCGACGTTCAGAATGAGCACGTCGACCTCATCGCCCTTTTTCACCACCTCGGACGGATGCTGCACGCGCTTGGTCCACGACATGTCGGAGATGTGAATCAACCCGTCGATGCCGGGCTCGATCTCCACGAACGCCCCGAACGAGGTGAGGTTGCGCACCTTCCCCTTCAGTCGGGTCCCCACCGGATACTTCGCGGGCAGCGCCATCCACGGATCCTGCTCGGTCTGCTTCATCCCGAGCGAGATCTTTTCCTCTCCTTCGTCGACCTTGAGCACCACCGCTTCGATGGTCTCACCGATCGAGACGATCTTCGAGGGGTGACGCACGTTGCGGGTCCAGCTCATCTCGGAAATGTGCACCAGCCCTTCGATGCCCGGCTCGAGCTCCACGAAGGCGCCGTAATTCGTGATCGAGACCACTTTCCCCTGGACGCGCGTGCCGACCGGATACTTCGCGGCCACGTCCTTCCAGGGATGCTCCTGCAGCTGCTTCAAGCCAAGCGAGATGCGCTCCCGCTCCCAATCGATGTCCAGGATCTTGACCTGCAGCTCCTGACCCAGCCGCACCATTTCGCTCGGGTGCGACACGCGCCCGTAGCTCATATCGGTGATGTGCAGCAATCCATCCACACCGCCCAGATCGATGAACGCCCCGAAGTCGGTGATGTTTTTGACGACGCCGGTACGGACCTGGCCGACCTGCAGCTCCTTCATCAGGACTTCGCGCTTGGTCTTGCGCTCGGCCTCGAGCAGCACGCGGCGCGACACCACGATGTTGCGCCGCCGCTTGTTCAGCTTGATGATCTTGAATTCGTAGCTCTGGCCCAGCAGCTCGTCGATGTTCGG
>JBGPHP010000177.1:0-6385 GCA_041484445.1 Gemmatimonadota bacterium | reverse complement strand
GTCCTCGATCGTGTTGTAGGTGCTCTTGTCCTCCAGGATGCGGACGGCGAGCACGTAGCCTTCCTCGGCCACGATGGCGTCACCCACGATCACCTCGCGGGGCAGGGCGGCGTTCTTGGTGCTGCTCGAGATGCGGTCCAGTCGGATTCGCGTGGTCACGACCATGGTGGCTCCTTCTAGCGGGCGGCCGCGCGCGCGGCCAAGAGCGACGGAATGGCGGCGACGCGAGCGAAGGCGCGTGCCTCATCCCCGGTCCAGAGCCGGGGCTCTTCGCCGTAGGTGGCGACGGCGGGATCCATCAGCGAAAACGGGCTGCGGACACCGGTGACCTGGAACCGGCCCGGGGCGAGCCGGACCCGCGTCTCGCCGGTGACGCGCTGCTGCGAGCTCGTGATCAGCGCCTCGATGTCGCGTAGCGCCGGATCGAAGTACTGGCCTTCGTGCAGCCGGTCGCCGTAGAAGCGGCCGAGCTGGTCTTTCCAGAATGTCTGCCAGCGGGTGAGCACGAGCTTCTCGAGCTCGCGGTGCGCATGGATCAGCACCAGCGCGGCGCCCGCCTCGAAACCGATGCGGCCTTTGATGCCGAGCGCGGTTTCGCCGGTGTGTGTGTGACGGCCGATGCCGTAGCGATGGGTGAGGGCGCCGAGCCGCTCGACCAGAGCGGGGCCGGCGAGCGGCGCGCCGTCGAGCGTCACGGGAAGACCCTGCTCCCAGCCGATCACGATTTCAGACGGCGCGGGGGCGTCGGCCGGCGGGTCGAGCAGCTCGGCCGGCGGGCCGGTCCAGGGATCGTGGGTCCAGCCGCCGCCCCAGGTCGTGCCCCAGAGCCCCGCGTTGATGGAGTACGCGCCGGCTTGCGCGGGTACGGGGAGCCCGCGCTCTTCCAGCCAGGCGATCGCCTGCGGGCGGGTGAGCGCGGCGTCGCGCACGGGCGTGAGGATTTGGAGATCGGAGGCCAGCACCCGGAGCGCCACGTCGAAGCGCACTTGATCATTGCCGGCGCCGGTCGAGCCGTGCGCGACGGCGGCGGCGCCGACCTCACGCGCGACCGCGACGAGGGAGACGGCCTGCTGCGTGCGCTCGGCGGCGACCGAGAGCGGGTAGACCTCGCCGCGCAGAACGTTTCCCTGAATGAGGAAGCGAACGAAGCGGTCGTACACCTGGGCGCGCGCGTCCACGGTATGGTGGTCGACGGCGCCCACGGCGAGAGCCTGCGCGCGGATGCGCGTCCGGTCGGTGTCCGAGGCTCCGCCGGTGTCGACCCAGGCGGTATGCACCGTCCAGCCGTCGGCGGCCAGCTTGGCAGCGCAATACGACGTGTCGAGCCCGCCGGAAAAGGCGAGGACCAGGGGTCCCGTATCGTTCTGCATAGTGCATAATTATGCGAATTTGACCAGAGGAAGGCAAGTGGTGGTGGCGCGGGTCGCGAGGCGTAGGTTTGCCCGATGACCAACGACCGGCCGACCGCTCTCGGCAACCTGCAGATCGCCGTGACGGCGTTCGAGCGCCAGCTCGGCGCGCTGCAGGAAGTGCCGTCCGCGGGACTGGAGGAGCTCAAGGGCGCGGTGGACGACGTCCGGATGCGGATCTGGAGCGTCCTCATGGCCGCGAATTCCAAGGACTACCGCGGATTTCTCGAGCGATTCCGATTGCGGCGGGCCGCGGAGAACCTGGAAGCGCTGGCGGCGGACGTGGACGCCGGGGTGCTACACCTGGGACACCGCGAGGCGACCGATCTCGCCAAGGCGGTAAAGGAAGTGGAGCAGCGGTTGAAGAAGGTTTTGAAGGTGGTTTAGCGCCCCCAAATCCGCGGCATCATCCTCCACAAGCCGACACCGCTGACGATGAATACCACCGCCCACATGGCCGCCTGAGGCATCCGACTGTAGAGCGCGCTCCCTACGCCGAAAAGCGCCGAATAAATGAAGGCGCATCCCAGCACCCAGCCGAGCAGCGACTGCGCCAGACTGTCAGGCGAGCCACCGACGCCCGCCTCCTGCGGGATCGTGCCCCATCCCGTCCCGGCTGGGCGCACCAGCTTGTAGAAGTTCACCAGCGTCTGCCGTTCGGTCGGGGCGGTGACGAACGCAGTCGTGATCCACACGACGGTCGTCGCGAGCACGGTGATGATGAGCGATTCCCAGGAGGGCACCGCATGTCCGGCGTGGGCCGCGATCTGGAACCCGACGGCGATCGCGAACGAGCTGACCATGGCGGCGATCTCGCACCAGGCGTTGATGCGCCACCAGAACCATCGCAACAGGTAGAGCAGGCCCGTCCCCGCGCCCACCGACAACATGAGATCGAAGCTGGCCCGCGCCGAGTCCAGAATGAATGTGACGGCGCCGGCTGCCACCATCAGCAGCCCCGTGACCACCCGGCCCACGGCCACATAGTGTCGCTCCGTGGCGCCCGGCTTCAGGAAGCGGCGGTAGCAGTCGTGGACGAGATAAGACGTGCCCCAGTTCAGGTGCGTCGAAATCGTCGAGACGTAAGCGGCCAGGAGCCCCGCGACCATCAGGCCGAGCATCCCGTGCGGCAGGAAGCGCAGCATCGCGGGGTAGGCCATGTCGTGGCCGATGAGCTTCGGGTCCACGTAGGGAAACGTGCGCGCGATGTCGGAGAGCTGCGGGTAGACGATGATCGAGGCCAGGGCGACGATGATCCAAGGCCAGGACCGCAGCGCATAGTGCGCTACGTTGAAAAGCAGGGTGCCCCCCACCGCGTCCTTTTCACTCTTGGCGGCGAGCATCCGCTGGGCGATGTAGCTGCCGCCTCCGGGCTCCGCTCCCGGATACCATACCGACCACCATTGGATCGTGATCGGGATGATCAGCACCGTGAGGGTCATCCCCCAATCGCCGAAGTCCGGCACGAGGCTGAGCACCTTCGGGTCCGTCTTCGCGATCAGGCCGGCCAGCCCGCCCACCTCCGGCTGCTTCAGGGCGTAATAGGCGGCAGCGAAGGAGCCCGTCATCGCGATGCCGAACTGGATGAAATCGGTGACCAGTACGCCCCAGAGGCCCGACGTGGCGGCGAAGGCCACGTTGAGCACCGCGCAGATCAGCAGCGTCTTCCCCATCGGCCAGCCGAGCAGCACGTTCGCGATCTTGGCGGCGGCGAGGTTCACCGACGCCATGATGACGCAATTGAAGAAGAGGCCCAGGTAGACGGCACGGAAGCCGCGCACCAGGGATGCCGGCTTACCGCTGTAGCGCAGCTCGTAGAACTCGAGGTCGGTCAAGACGCCCGAGCGGCGCCACAGCTTCGCGTAGAAGAACACCGTCGCCATGCCGGTGAGCAGGAACGCCCACCACTGCCAGTTGTTGGCGACCCCTTTCTCGCGGACGAAGTTGGTGACGAGGTTCGGGGTGTCGGTCGAGAAGGTCGTCGCTACCATCGAAACCCCGATGAGCCACCACGGCGCCGCTCGGCCGGACGTGAAGAACTCGGCCGTGCTCGAGCCGGCCCGGCGGGCGAGCAGGACTGCCGGCACGAACGAGACCGCGACGGAAACGAAGACGATGAGCCAGTCGGCCGACGTGAGATGCATGGGCACCCGTTGGAGAAAGCATCAAACCGGACCTGCGGCCGGGCTAAGATAGGGGTTTCCAAACCGGCGGACCATTCCCGGCATCGTACCACGACCCTCTTCGTAAGCAGGCATGCCATGTCGGGGTGTGTTCGGACGATCTTCCTCGTCGCGCAGCTCGGCTGCGCCAGCAGCACCGCCGCGGTCCAGCAGCCGCCGCTGGGTGCCGTCACCAGACTCGGCGACATGACACAGGGCCGGGCACTCCACACCGCCACCCTGCTCCCCGACGGCCAGGTGCTCATCGCCGGCGGCTTCGGGCCCGCCGGTGCGATCCGCTCCGCGGAGCTATACGATCCCGCCACCGGCACGGCCCGCCCGACCAGTACCATGGCCGTGGGCCGGATGGGCCACACCGCCACGTTGCTGCCCGGTGGCACGGTACTCATCGTCGGCGGCTACGGATCGGGGCTGGCGGGGTTCACGACGGCCGAGCTGTTCGATCCCGCGACCGGCCGGTTCACGGCCGCGGCCGGCCTGAACGAGCCGCGATCCGATCATGCGGCGGTACTCCTCGACGACGGCCGGGTGCTGATCGTCGGTGGCGACACGTCCGGCGTCGGGCGCACGCCGACCGCGGCGGCCGAGCTGTACGATCCCGCGACCGGGACGTTTACACTCACCGGCCGCATGCACGTGCCCCGGGTGCCCTTTGTGGCTGTCCGGCTCCGGGACGGCCGGGTGCTGGTTGCCGGCGGCACCACGACGGGGAAAGCGGTGACGGCCCTGGCGGAGATCTACGATCCCCATACCGGGGTGTTCACCCTGACCGGCTCGCTGGGCATCGCTCGCCGCAAGCATGCGGCCTTCCCGCTCGCCGATGGACGCGTCCTGATCGTCGGCGGCACAACGGGCGGAGATGACTCGCACGTGCTGGACGATGCGGAGGTATTCGATCCGACCATGGGGCGTTTCAGCCCGGCGTCACCGATGCTCGAGCCGCGGTACAAGTTCACGACGGTCAACTTGCCAGCTGGCTCCGCACTGGCCGTCGGCGGATCGGGAGAATTGGCAGAGGTGTACGATGCGACATCGGGCGCCTTCCATCCGGTGGGGGGCGCCACGGCCGCACTGCGGCTCTTTCCCACGGCCACCGCGCTCGCCGACGGATCGGTACTGATCACGGGCGGCTACAGCGGCCGCGGACCGCAGGCGACGGTGTGGCGCTATCGGCCGTAATCCGCGTGTAGGGAGGTCGCGAAGTCCCGGGGAATCCCGCAGATTGCCTCATGGCGCGCTCGTTCGTTCTCGGGATTCTCCTGACGGTCACCGCGTTTCGTCCCGGTACACGTCAATCCGTACCGCCAACCCTCAACCTGATGCCGGTCCCACGCTCGCTCGTGCTCGGGGAAGGGCGTCTGCGGCTCGACTCGAGCTTTACCGTGGCGCTCACGGGATTCCGCGACGCCCGGCTCGAGCGGGCGGTGGTGCGTGTGATGGACCGGTTGTCGCGGCGGACGGCGCTCACCCTTTCGCCCGTCCCGGTCTCCGATTCCACCGCGCGCCTCGTCATTGCGGCGGCCGCGGCGGGGCAGGCGATCCAGACCGAGACCGAGGACGAGTCGTACACGTTGGATGTGGCCCCGGCGCGGGTGTCGGTCGCGGCCCCCACGGTGGTCGGGGTGCTGCGCGGGCTCGAAACGCTGCTCCAGCTCGTCGCGTCGGACAGCGCTGGCTTCTATCTCCCGGCGGTCCACATCGAGGACGCGCCGCGCTTCCCGTGGCGCGGCTTGCTGCTTGACGCGGGACGCCACTTCGAGCCGGTCGAGGTGATCGAGCGGACGCTCGACGGCATGGCAGCGGTGAAGCTGAACGTGCTGCACTGGCATCTGTCGGAAGACCAGGGGTTCCGCGTCGAAAGCCTCCGCTATCCGCTGCTGCAGGGCAAGGGCTCGGACGGCTTGTACTACACGCAGGCCCAGATCCGCGACGTCGTGGCCTACGCGCGCGACCGCGGCATCCGCGTCGTGCCCGAGTTCGACATGCCGGGTCACGCCACGTCGTGGTTCGTCGGGTATCCGCGCTACGCCAGCGGCACCGGGCCGTACGAGATCCAGCGGACCTGGGGCGTGTTCGACCCGACCTTCGACCCGACCCGCGAATCGGTCTACCTGTTCATCGGCCGCTTCATCGGGGAGATGGCGGCGCTGTTTCCCGATCCCTACTGGCATATCGGCGGCGACGAGGTGAACGGTGTGGAGTGGGATGCGAACCCGCGCATCCGCGCCTTCCGGCGGCTGCACCACCTCGCCGATAACGCGGCGCTGCAAGTGTACTTCAATCAACGGCTGTCCCGCATCCTCATCCTGCACGGCAAGCGGATGGTGGGCTGGGACGAGATCCTGAACCCGAACCTCCCCGCCACCGCCGTGGTGCAGTCGTGGCGCGGGGTCGAGTACCTGCCGACCACGGTGCGGGCGGGGCACCGCGCGATCCTCTCGGCGCCCTACTACCTCGACCACATGGACTCGGCCGAGGACCATTATCTGGATCTGCTCCCCGACGCCCTCGGCCTCACTCCGGAGGAGGCGGCGCGGGTGCTCGGGGGCGAAGCGTGCATGTGGGGTGAGCACGTCGGGCCCGAAACGATCGATTCGCGCATCTGGCCGCGACTGGCTGCGGTGGCGGAGAGGCTGTGGTCGCAGCCGTCGGTGCGCGACGTGCACGACATGTACCGGCGGCTCGGGGCCTTGAGCCTGCGCCTCGAAGAGGTCGGCCTCTCGCACAAGCTGCACACCGAGCGCATGGTGCGACGGGCGATCGGCAACGGACCCGACTTCCAGGTGCTGATGG
>JBGPHP010000176.1:0-6405 GCA_041484445.1 Gemmatimonadota bacterium | reverse complement strand
ATGCCTCACCCCGAGCGGCGCAACGCGCCGGTGCTCGGCGGCACCGATGGTGCCCGTGTCTTTCTTTCCCTGGAGGCTGATCATGCGACGCAGCATGCTGGTGGTGTGCGCGCTGGTGGCGGGCACCACGCTGGGCTGTGACAAGATCAAGCAGGCGATAGACAAGCGCCGGAACCCCAACCGGGCACCGGCTACGCAGACGGCCACACGCGATACCACCAAGAAGCCGGCACCGGCGCCGACGACGCCGCCGGGCACCAAGCCGACGCCGGCCACGCCATCACCGGCCGCGCCCGGCTCCGCCCCGCACAGCACTCCCGCGCCCCGGGAGCCGCGACCGGTGTTGCAGGACGAGCCCTTCAACTCCGCCGACACCGGCACGATCGCTCCGGGGATGAGTCAGCAGGACGTGGTGGCGCTGTGGGGACCGGCGTTCGGCATCCGGCATGCGGGCGCATTCACCTACCTGCACTATCCGAACGGCTGTGAGCATACCTGCGGCACGGACGACGTCGTGATCCTCCAGAACGACCAGGTGGTGGATGTGATTCTACGCTGGCACGGTCACGGCTACAGCGGCGTATCCTCCTCGCCTCCGGGGAAGACGCCCGAGCCCACGCTACCCTAACCGTCGAGCCCATGACTACCGGTACGAGTCGAAACGAGGACGAATACTTCGCCCGGCGCGATGCGGAGCTGTTGCGCCAGCAGCGCACCGCGATGGAGCGCGCGGCCGCCGATACCGAACGCAAGTCGCATTTCATGAAATGCCCGAAGTGCGGCTATGACCTGATCACCGGCGACTGGGACGGCATTCAGATCGACCAGTGCACGCACTGCCACGGAATCTGGTTCGATGCCGGCGAAGCGGAGGCAGTGCTCAAGCACCCCCATCCCAACGTCATCGCGCGGGTGCTGCGGGCCGTCATGAAAGGTGTGTCCGGCGCGCGAGCCTCCGACACGTGAGACCGGCGCCGGCGCCGTTCACCGGCGACCCGCCCGTCACACCAGCCCTGGCGCGCGAGCACAACCTCACCGCTGAGGAATACGGTCGCATCGAGCGGCTGCTGGGGCGGACCCCGACGTTCGCCGAGCTGGGGATCTTCTCCGCATTGTGGAGCGAGCACTGCTCCTACAAGCACTCGAAACCCGTTCTGAGGACTTTCCCCACCACCGGCCCGCAGGTCGTGCAGGGTCCCGGTGAGAACGCGGGTGTGCTGCGGTTGCCCAAGGGTTGGGCGGTCGCGTTCAAGATCGAGTCCCACAATCACCCGTCGGCGGTCGAGCCCTACCAGGGCGCCGCGACCGGCGCCGGCGGCATCCTCCGCGACGTGTTCACCATGGGGGCCCGGCCCGTCGCCCTGCTCAATAGCCTGCGCTTCGGACCGCTGGACGACGCCCGCAACCGCTACCTCTTCGCGGGAGTCGTCCGCGGCATCGGCGACTATGGCAACTGTGTCGGCGTGCCCACCCTGGGCGGCGAGGTGGATTTCGCCCCGGGATACTCGGGCAACCCCCTGGTGAATGCGATGTGCGTCGGGCTGCTCCGGGAGCGCGATCTGATCACGGCCGCCGCGCACGGCGTAGGGAACGTGCTGCTGGCCGTGGGCGCGCGGACCGGGCGGGACGGTATCCATGGGGCGTCCTTCGCGTCCGAGGAGCTGTCCCAGGACAGCGAACGGCGGAGACCGCAGGTGCAGGTCGGTGATCCCTTTACGGAGAAGCTGCTGTTGGAAGCGAGCCTCGAGCTCATCGGCTCGGGACATATCGTGGCGATCCAGGACATGGGGGCGGCCGGCCTCACCTCGTCCTCCGCCGAAATGGCCGCGCGCGGCGGCGTCGGAGTCGAGATCGATCTTTCGCTCGTCCCCACGCGCGAGCCGGGGATGACGCCCTACGAGATCCTGTTGTCCGAGTCGCAGGAACGCATGCTCGTCGTCGCGCAGCACGACCGGGTGGCCCAGGTCCAGGCGATCGCGGCGAAATGGGAGCTCGCGGCCACGCCGATCGGCCGGGTCACGGACGACGGGATGTATCGCTGCACCTGGGGTGCCCAGGTGGTGGTCGAGATTCCGGGTCGCCCCCTCGTGGAGGATTCCCCGGTCTACCATCCCGAAGCTCGCGAGGACGAGGCGGCCGTCGGTCTGCGCGCGGAGCGTCCCACTCTCGACTCCCCACTCCCGAGCGTCACCGAGGCGCTGCTCCGCCTGCTCGACCATCCTCCGATTGCGTCCAAGCGCTGGGTATTCGAGCAATACGATTCCACCGTCCAGGCGGGGACGGTGATCGCCCCGGGAGGGGACGCCGGGGTGCTGCGCGCCCGCGGCGAGGCATTTGCCCTGGCCGTCACGACCGCGTGCAACTGGCGCTACGTCCGCCTGCGCCCGTACGAAGGCGGTAAGGCGGCGGTCGCCGAAGCGGCGCGCAACATCGCGTGCACCGGCGCGCGCCCCCTCGGCATCACCGACTGCCTGAACTTCGGCAACCCCGAGCGGCCCGCCGTCTTCTTTCAATTCACGGAGGCGTGCCGTGGCATCGCCGACGCGTGCCGGGCGTTCGAGACGCCGGTGACGGGTGGCAACGTGTCCTTCTATAACGAGAGCCCGACCGGAGCGGTGGATCCGACCCCGGTGATCGGCATGATCGGCCTGCTCGATCGGGCCGAGCGCGCGGTCCCGAGCCACGCGCAGGTACTGGGCGACCGGGTGTTCATTCTTGGCCGCACCGGCGCCGAGATGGGCGGGTCGGCCTACTGGGAGGCGGTCCTGGACTGCCGGGGCGGTGAGCCCCCAACGGTCGATCTGGAGGCCGAGCGACGTCTCGTGACGCTGCTCGTGGCCGCGGCCGAGCGGGGGCTCGTACGCTCGGCGCACGATTGCGCCGACGGCGGTCTGGGCGTCGCACTGGCCGAAGTCGCCCTGGGGGGGCCGTACCAAGACATGGGCTTCGGCCTGGACGTGAATCTCGAGTCGTACGCGGCGACACTCCCCGCCCATGAGGTGCTCTTCAGCGAGACCCAGGCGCGGGCGGTCATCACCTGCGCCCCCGATCGCAGCGCCGCCATCACAGCGCTTGCCGCCGAGCATGGCGTTCCCGCGTTCGACGCCGGGGTCGTGGGCGATCGGAACGGCGCGGTGCGCCTGAGGCTGCGCGACGCGGAGATCGCGGAGCCCGTGGCACGGGTGCGCGACGTATATTTCTCGGCGATCCCTCGGCGAATGGGCGACTGACGTCTCATGTGCGGCATCATTGGCGTTTCCGGCATTCCCGACGCAGCGCGCGCCGCCTATCTCGGACTCTACAGCCTGCAGCACCGCGGACAGGAGTCGGCGGGCCTGGTGACCGTGGACGGCGCGGGGGTGGCACGCTCGCATCGCGGCATGGGCCTGGTCTCAGATGTGTTCACCGAGACCGTGCTCGCCGGTCTGCCCGGCGACGTGGCGATCGGGCACACCCGCTATTCCACCGCCGGCAGCTCAATCCTCGCCAACGCGCAGCCGATCCTCGCGCGCTACCGCGAAGGCCCCCTGGCCCTCGGCCACAACGGCAATCTCACCAACGCCGCCTCATTGCGCACCGATCTGGTGGACAAGGGGTCGATCTTCCAGACCTCCTCGGACAGCGAGGTGCTGGTGCACCTCATCGCCCGCTCCGAGGCCCGGGAGATCGAAGACCAGATCCTCGACGCGCTCGAGCGCGTGGAGGGCGCCTACTCCCTGGTGCTGACCATCGGCCGCACGTTGTACGCGATCGTGGACGCCCGGGGCTTCCGCCCGCTCTGGCTCGGCAAGCTGGGTGGCGGCCACGTCGTCGCCTCCGAGACGTGCGCCTTCGATCTCATCGGCGCCACGCCCGTGCGGGAGCTCGAGCCCGGGGAATTCCTGCGCATCACCGGCAGTGAAGTGGACCGGCTGCCCCCTCTCCCCGCGAAGCCGCCACACCGTTGCATTTTCGAGCTGGTGTACTTCTCGCGACCCGACAGCACGATCTTCGGCCGCTCCGTGGACCGCGTGCGCCGCGCCCTGGGCCGGGAGCTGGCGCGCGAGCATCCCGCGCCAGGCGCCGATTGCGTCTTTTCGGTGCCCGATTCCTCGAACGCGATGGCCCTGGGCTTCGCCGATGAGACCGGGATCAAGCTCGAGCATGGCCTGATCCGGAATCACTACGTCGGGCGGACGTTCATCAACCCGACCCAGGCGGGTCGCAACTCCAAGGTCAAGATCAAGTTCAATCCGGTGCGCGACGTGCTGGCGGGCAAGCGTGTGGTGGTGGTGGACGATTCTCTGGTGCGCGGCACCACCAGCAAGGGATTGGTGCAGATGATCCGGGCCGCGGGTGCCACCGAAGTCCACTTCCGGGTCGCGTCGCCGCCCATCACGGGACCGTGCTACTACGGCATCGATACGCCGACCAAGTCCGAGCTGATCGCGTCCAGCCATACGATCGACGACATCCGCCGCCACCTGGGGGTGGACACGCTGGGGTACCTGTCCCTCGACGGCATGGTGCGCGCCGCCGGAGGGGACCCGTCCGGGTTCTGCCATGCCTGCTTCTCCGGACAGTACCCGACGCCGATTCCCGCCGATCCGGCACCGGAGCGCCAGGCCGTCCCCCTCGTTCCCGTCATCGCCTAACTCTCTCGCACCCCACATCCGCCATGCCGTCGCTCGAGCGGTTCGTCTACTACTTCGGCCCGGGCCGCGCCGACGGGTCGGCCGCCATGCGGGACGTGCTCGGCGGCAAGGGCGCCGGTCTCGCCGAGATGGCAAACCTCGGCCTGCCCGTGCCTCCCGGCTTCACGATCTCGGCCAAACTCTGCCTCCGCTACCTCGAAGACGGCACGTTTCCCGACGAGCTGCGCGAGGAGGTGGGCCGCCATTTGAAGCACGTCGAGCAAGCGACCGAGCGGCACTTCGGCGATCCCGCGCGGCCGCTGCTCGTTTCGGTCCGATCGGGCGCCGCCGTGTCGATGCCGGGGATGATGGAGACGATCCTCAACCTCGGCCTCAACGACGAGACGGTGGAGGGGCTGATCGCCGGCTCGGGCAATCCCGCCTTCGCCTACGATTCCTACCGCCGCTTCGTGATGATGTATGGCGACGTCGTGTACGACCTCGGCAAGGAGCCGTTCGAGGAGGTCCTCGAAGCCTTGAAGCGCCGCCGCAAGGCGACCCGGGGCATCGATCTGTCGCCCGACGACCTCAAGGCCCTGGTGCGGGAATACAAGGCGATCGTCCAGGCCCGCTGCGGCGTGCCCTTCCCCGACGATCCGACGGCCCAGCTCTGGGGCGCGATCGAGGCGGTGTTCAAGAGCTGGCGCACCCGGCGCGCGATCGACTACCGCCGCATCCATGGGATCCCCGACGAGCTGGGGACCGCCGTGAACATCGTCGCGATGGTCTACGGTAATCTGGGCGAAGACTGCGGCACCGGCGTCGCGTTCACGCGCGATTGCCGTACCGGCGAGCGCGAGCTGAACGGCGATTTCCTGCTGAACGCCCAGGGCGAGGACGTGGTGTCGGGTGCCCGTACCCCCGACTCGATCGCCAAGCTGAAGCGCGGGAAGTTCGCCAAGATCTACCGCGACCTCGACACGATGGCAGAAAAGCTCGAGCGCCATTTCAAGGACGTGCAGGACATCGAATTCACGTTCGAGCACGGCAAGCTCTACATACTCCAGACGCGCCGAGCCCAGCGCACCGGCCTCGCGGCGGTGCGGGTCGCCGTCGAGATGGTCGCCGAGGGGTTGATCACCGAGGACGAGGCGGTCCAGCGCGTGCCGCCACAGGACCTCGATCAGGTCTTCCATCCGATGGTCGATCCGCAGGCCAGCGTGACGATCGTCGCCAAGGGGTTACCGGCGTCACCGGGCGCGGCCATCGGCGAAGCCGTCTTCGATGCCGACCAGGCCGAAGCGTTGGCGAAGAAGGGCCACAAGGTGATCCTCGTGCGGCCGGAGACCTCCCCGGAGGATTTCCACGGCATCGTCGCCGCGCAGGCCGTGGTGACGGCCCGGGGCGGCATGACGAGCCATGCGGCGATCGTCGCCCGCGGCATGGGCAAGACGTGCGTCGTGGGCGCCAAGGAGATCGAGGTGGACCCGGTCGCCGGCCGCTTCCGCGCCAATGGCCGTGTGGTGAAGAAGGGACAGATCATCACGGTCGACGGCACCACCGGCCACGTGATTCTCGGGGCGGCGAAGCTCGTGCTGCCGAAGATCGGCACCCATTACGAGCAGCTGATGCGCTGGGCGGATGCCCGGCGGCGCCTCCGGGTGCGCACCAACGCCGACACGCCGGCCGACGCCCGGCGCGCCCGCGAGTTCGGCGCCGAAGGGATCGGTCTGTGCCGCACCGAGCACATGTTCTTCGAGGGCGACCGCATCACCGCGATGCGGGAGATGAT
>JBGPHP010000175.1:0-6430 GCA_041484445.1 Gemmatimonadota bacterium | reverse complement strand
GAACTCGCCCAGCCGTTCCACCGAATCGACGCCGGCGACGTGGAGATCCGTGTTCCACGTGCTCCAGAACGGCATCGTAATCTGTCGGGACGCGTGCGCGACGCCGGGCATCGCCTGCGCTTCATCGAGGAGCCGCCGCAGCAGCGCGACGTTGTGCGCGCTGTCGAGCTGCACGCCGCGCATCTGCATGTCGACGACGAGCACCGAGTCCGGGTCGTATCCCAGGTGCACCTGCTGCACATTCCGGAGCGAGCGGACGAACAGCCCGGCACCCACCAGCAACACCACCGACAGGGCACCCTGGAGCAGCAGCAGCGCCACGCGCGTGCGGGACCGATGCACCGCGCCCTCGCGCGTGCCCGCCTTCAGGTCGCGCGTGAGATCAGCGCGCCCGGTCTGGAAGATCGGGGCGAGGCCGGTGAGCAGCCCCGCGAGCAGGGCCGCCACTCCGGCGAAAAGCAGCGTCCGGGGGTCGGTCACCACGGTGGCGCCCGACGTATTCGACAGGAGCTCGGCGCGCAACACGGCGCCGCCCCACTGGGCGACGAGCACGCCCGCAGCCCCGCCCAGCGCCGCCAGGAGCAGGCTCTCGATCAGCAGCTGCGCGGCGAGCCGCCCCCGGCTCACCCCCAGCGCGAGCCGCACCGCGATCTCCCGCCGCCGTCCCAGCGCCCGGGCGAGCAGCAGGTTCGCCACGTTGGCGCATGCAATCAGCCACACCACGAGCGCCACGCCGGTGATCCAGGTGGCCACCTTGGCCTCGCTCGACTCGTTGGGGCCGCGCTCCTCCAGCACCGATGCCGCGATCGCGTGTGGACGAACCTGCTCGATCGGGGTGCGCTGCGAGTCCCCGGCGTCCTCGGCCGCGTAGCTCCGCAGGTACGCTGCGGTGAGGTCTGCGTTGGCCGCGGCCAGACTGACACCCGGGTTGCGCGCCACGAGCATGGACGCCCAGGTCCAGTGATATGTCGACCACCACTGCTCGCCGCGCAGGCGCAGGTTCGCGCCCAGCTCGCTGCCATACGCGGTGATCGGGACGTAGGCTGCAGGTGGCTCACCGGGCCAGAGCCCGGCGAACCCGCGCGGGGCCACGCCGATGATGGTGTAGAGCGTGGCGCCGATCCGGAGCGTCTGGCCGAGCACATCACGATGCCCGCCGAAGCGCGTCTGCCAGAATCCGTAGCCCAGGACGGCCACGGGTGTGCCGTTGGGCGGCGTGTCCTCGGCCGCCGTGAAGTAGCGGCCCAACGGGGGCGCGGCGTCGAAGAAGCCGAAGAAGCCTGCGCTCACCACGCCCACCTGCATCTCGCGGGCCTCGGTGCCTACGCCGATGGCGAGCTTGCGCTGGGTAACCTCGGCGGTGCGCGCGAACGACCGGGTCCAGCGGGTGAGATCCAGGAAGCGCTGGTACTGCACGCCGTCGCCGACGAACTCCTTGCCCCGGTAGGAGCGGGCGAGATTGACGCGATGCACGAGCGCGGGATCGCGCAGCAGCGGGGGAGGACGGAACAACAGCCGGTCCACGACGGAAAACATCGCGGCGTTCGCACCGATGCCGAGGGCGAGGGTGAGGACGACGGCGAGCGTGAACCCGGGCCGGGCCCGCAGACCGCGGACCGCGTAGCGCAGGTCCTGGATGAACGCGTCCCAGCGCGGGTGGGGGGTCACGTTCCTTCGATGCGGGAGCCGCGGAAAGGGTTGCGCATGCCTTAGTTGGCCGAGACCTGGTACTGCTCCAACATCCCGTCGGGCATCTCGAAGGTCCAGACCCGCAACGACCGGTCGGCGAACGTCACCCGGTAGACCCGCAGGATCATTCCGCCCCGGAGCTGCTGCGCAACCTGGACGAACGCCTGCGCGGCGCCGAGCGGGCCCAGGCTGGACGCGAAGTCCGAGATCGCCTGCGCGCTGAAGTAGGCGTTGCCGTCCGCCGTGAAGAGGGAGCGGTCCATGGTCCCGCGCTGGAGGCCTTCGAAGATGCCCCGCGCCCGGGTCGCCCGGGCGTCGGTATGCGCGTCCTGCGTGGCGAACAACAACCCGCCGATCCTGCGGGCGATCACGCCCGCGGCGCTCACGGCATCCTGATTGACCAGCACGATCACGGCGGCGTGGTCGTCGGGGTACACCAGGTTCGAGGCCGTGAATCCCGACACCTCGCCGCCGTGGGAGATCAACCGGCGTTCCCCGTCCATGCCTACGTCGACACCGAGCCCGTAGCCCGTCCCCGCCCCGGTCTTCAGGAGCGTCTCCGTCTCCAGCGCCTGATACGACGCGGGTGAGAGCAGGCTGCGGTTCATGAGGGCGATGTCCCACATGGCCAGGTCGGCGGCGGTCATCGCCAGCTCGCCGGCGGCGAACAGCCAGCCTTTCCCCTCCTTGGGCGCCGGGCGCGGCGACCCCAGGGCGTATCGCATGTATCCCGTGGGATCCGACTGCGGCAGCCGGCCGAGATCGATGTTGACCACGCTCAGCATGCCGAGCGGCGCGAGGATGCGCGAGCGGAGAAACTCGAAGAACGGCATGCCGCTCAGGCGCTCCACGATCAGTCCCGCGATCACGTAGTTCGTGTTGCTGTACTGCCACCGGGTTCCGGGCTCGAAGTCCAGCGGCTTCTTCGCCCAGCGGTCGAGAATCCCCGCGGCGCCGATCGAGTCGAGCATGAACGGCGGCACGTAATCCTGGGGCCAGTAGTCCTGGTAGCCGGACGTATGGGACAGGAGCTGCCGGATCGTCACCTCGCGCGCCCGCGTGAGGTCGGGGAGGAAGCGCGCCACCGGGTTGTCGAGCGAGAGTTTTCCGTCCTGCTGCAGCAGCAGGATCGCGGCCGCCGCGAACTGCTTGCTGATCGACCCGATGCTGAAGCGCATCTCCGGCCGCGCCGGCACGGGCGGCTCGAGCTGCGCCGCCCCGTAGGCCTGGGCGTATACCAGCCGTCCGTCCCGCACCACGGCCACCGATGCCCCCGGCACCCCGGTGATCTGCAGCACCTGGCGGACGACCGAGTCCACCGCCGCACCCAGCGGCGCCTGACCCCGGAGGGGAGTGACCGTAGCCGTGCAGCATGCGAGTGCGGCGACGACTGTCCTGCGCATGATCCGCCCCTTGAAGGAGAGTTCGGACAGGGTGCTCACGTAGCGCCGGTTGTCAAGAGGCGTCCTGTCGGCCCATTCTTCAAGCCATGACCACACCGACAATTCGCCTCGCCCTCGCCGCGGCGCTCGTCCTGTCCCGCGCAGCGCACGCCCAGCAACCCGTGCCGGTTCGAGCCGGTATTCCCGACACCTCGCCGTTTCGGCAGCTCGAGCTGCCGCCCCCCAACGAGTATAGCACGGCCTCGGGGCTGCCGGGACCCGGATACTGGCAGCAGCGGGCGGATTACACGATCCGCGCCTCGCTCGACACGGCAACGCACACGATCCGGGGCGAGGAGACGATCCGCTACTCGAACAACTCGCCCGATTCGCTGCGGTTCGTGTGGCTGCAGCTCGACATGAACGCCGGATCTCCCGACTCGCGCTTCGCCGCCCTCGCCAACCCGCTGGCGCGTCAGGAGCCCGGCTTCCGCGCCGGCGCCACGATCGAGCGCGTCGCCGTGTTGCGGGCGGGCCCCCGCCCCAGCGCGCGACCGGTCGCCACGGTGCTCACCTGGCGCGTGAACAGCACCATGATGCGCGTCGATCTCGACCGGCCGCTGGCGCCCCACGGCAGCGTCTCCCTGGCCGTCACCTGGCACCACCAGGTCCCGCGCTTCGGCCGCACCGGGCGGCAGCAGTTCCCCCAGGGCTGGCTGTATCAGGTGGCGCAGTGGTACCCGCGCATGGCGGTCTATGACGATGTGCGCGGCTGGAACACCGACCAGTACATCGGCTCGAGCGAGTTTTACCTCGAGTACGGCGACTTCGACGTGACGCTGACGCTGCCCGCGGGCTACACGGTGGCCGGCACGGGTGTGCTGCGCAACCCGCTCGAGGCGCTGCCCGCGACGATCCGCCGCCGCCTCGCCGCGGCGGCCCACGCCGATACGATCGTGCACATCATCACGGCGGACGAAGTCGGCACGCCCGCGCTGCTGCCTCCCGGGGCGGGACCGTCCCGGACCTGGCACTTCACCGCGACTAACGTGCGTGACTTCGCTTGGGGGGCCGCCCCGAACTTCGTTTGGGACGCGACCAGCTGGGACGACATCCTGATGCAGGCGTTCTACCCGCCTGCGGTCGCCGATGTCTGGAAGACGGCCGCGGACATGAATCGCCACGCCGTGATGATCCACTCGCGCTGGTTCCACTACCCGTGGCCCACCGCGATCAGTGTCGAAGGCCCGGTCGGGGGCATGGAATACCCGATGATCACTTTCGACAACGCGCAGAACGAAAAGGAGCTGTACTACACCATCGCGCACGAGCATGGGCACGAGTGGTTCCCGATGATCGTCGGATCGGACGAACGCCTCTATCCGTGGATGGACGAGGGGTTCAACACCTTCATCGACTGGTTCAGCTTCCGCGCCCGCTACCCGGACGACACGACGCGGATTCAGAGCCTCGAATTCGGCTCGATGCGCACCTACCAGCAGTTCCTGCGCACCTACCGCGGCGTCGAGACGCCGATCCTGGAGACCCAGGACCGTTCCCCCAACGGGCTGGTGAGCGGCTGGAACGCCTACGGCAAGCCCGCCGTGGCGTTGCATTTCCTGCGGGAGCAGGTGGTGGATTCGGCGGCGTTCGACGGCGCGTTTCGCGAGTACGTGCGCCGCTGGGGGTTCAAACATCCACAGCCGGCGGATTTCTTCCGGACCATGAACAACGCGCTGGGGGAGGACCTGTCGTGGTTTTGGCGCAGCTGGTTCGTGCGCTCCGACCACCTCGACCAGGCGGTGGATTCGGTGGTGCAGCGCGACACCGCGGGTCAGACGCTGACGCGCGTCTTCCTGTCCAACCGACTCGAGATGGTCGCCCCGGTCGAGCTGCGCGTCACTACCGGCGACAGCGCGTCGCGCACGGTCAAGCTACCGGTCGAGGCGTGGCTGCGCGGGCAGCGGACGGTCTGGGGCCTCCTCACGCCCGCGGCGGCCAAGCCGGTTCGGATCGAGATCGATCCGCGCGGCGTATACCCGGACGTGGACCGGTCCAACAACGCGTGGGCAGCGCCGGTACCCGGTAGCCAGTAGACGGTGATCGGTCGTCGGTAATCGGTGAGGCCCGTTACGACCTACCGGTTACCGACTACCGACGACCGTGCATCAGGTCAATCAACAAACGCCCACAGCAGCTCCCGGCTCTCCCGGTCCATCTGCGCCGGGTCGGTCAGATGGTAGAGATCGCCGGCCACGTCCCGGATCAGGAGGGACCCGCCCGGGAGCGCGCGCGGCCAGTCGTCCAGCCGCGTCACAAAGCGCCGCGGCCCCTGACCGGTCACCACCCGCCAGCGCCGGATCTCGACCTCTTCCTCGATCTCCAGCACCCGCGTAACCCGCAGCACGAATCCGGCCTCGACCAGCGCCTCTTCCAGGGCGCGCCGGGACTGCCGGTCGAGTGCCGCCGGGTCGGACACCAGCGCGAACTCCTCGTCCTCATGGTCGCGCAGCGACACCAGCCGCCCCGGCTCGGACCAGGGGAAGCACCGCCGCACCGATACCGCGCGCGTCGCACCGTGCTGCGTCGCCCACAGCTGGCCATCCGCGCGGCGCTCCAGTGTGAGCGCGGTGTCGGACTCGACCGGCGTTTCGCGTACCAAGACTGTCGTCATGCGTCCTCCTCTCAGGCCAGTTGCAGCTGCATCTCGTACAACTTCCGATACCGTCCATCCGGGCGATCCAGCAGCTCCCGGTGCGTGCCGGCTTCGGCCAGGCGCCCGTCCTCGATCACGAACAGCCGCGACGCCTTGCGCAGCGTCGACAGCCGGTGCGCGATGGCGAACACCGTGCGCCCGGCGATCAGCCGCTCGAGCGCCTGCTGGATTTCCCGCTCCGTCTCCGTGTCCACCGCGCTCGTCGCCTCGTCGAGAATCAGGATGCGCGGATCGTGCAGGATCGCCCGCGCGATGGATACGCGCTGGCGCTCGCCGCCCGAGAGGGTGTGTCCCCGCTCACCCACGACGGTGTCGTAGCCGTGCGGCAGCTTGCACACGAAATCGTGCGCGTTCGCCGCCTGCGCGGCCGCGATCACCTCGTCCAGCGCCGCCTCCGGCAGACCGTAGCGGATGTTCTCCAGCACCGTACCGTGGAACAGGTACGGATCCTGGAGCACCATCCCGATCTGACGACGGAAGTGCCCCGTGTCGAGGCGCCGGAGATCCACGCCGTCGATCCGGATCGCGCCACCTGTGACGTCGTAGAAGCGCGCCATTAGGTTCACGATCGTCGTCTTCCCGCCGCCCGAGCTGCCGACGAGCCCGATGAGCTCGCCGGGCAGCACGTCGAAGCTGACGCCCT
>JBGPHP010000174.1:0-6463 GCA_041484445.1 Gemmatimonadota bacterium | reverse complement strand
GCGCGACCCCCAGGCTCCCAAGCGGCGGGGGCAGCTCATCGCCTTCATTGTCGTGGGTGCGGCGTTGATCGCGGGAATCGCGCTCGTGATCAGGATGATGCGCTGAACAACCGCCGGACTCGACCCACCAACCTGCTCCAGAAGCCCGGCGCTGTCGGGGGCGTGCCGGCCGCCGGCGCCGCGCCCGCTCCGCCCCAGGCCGCCGCAAGCACCACGTCCACCGCCTGACGCAGCTCTGCCTGGTGCGCGTCAGAGAACGGGCGCTCGGCCAACCCGATGTCGAACCCGACGCCTCCTTCGGTTCGCGCCAGCTTCACCACGCCGGGCGCGGCGCGCTCGATGACCTCGATCACGGGCCGCAACGCCTCCCGCTGGCGACGGTCGACCGACCGGTAGTACTCCGCGGCGATCGCCGGCACGAGTCGCTCCGCCGGCACCCGGCCGGCGACGTATCCTTCGAGCAGCGCCCTAGTGGCCGAAGAACTTGAAGACGCCATTGAGCAACGCCAGGCTCATGAGCCCGAGCAGGAAGACGAACCCGATCTGCGTGAGCCGCAGCCGCAGCTCGAGCGACAGCGGCCGCCGCCGGACGCCTTCGGCCAGCAAGAATACCAGTTGGCCCCCGTCCAGCACGGGGATCGGCAGCAGATTGAGCACGGCCAGGTTGATCGAAAAGAGCGCGAGCAGATCGAGGAACCAATCCACGCCCAATCGCGCCACCTGGCCCGACACCGAAGCGATCTCGATCGGTCCCGCCAGCGACTGACGCAGCGACGCCTTGCCGAGTACCAGCTGCTGCAGCCCGTGGAGCACGCTCGTGATCCCATCCCACACGTAGACCCACCCCTGCACCACCGCCCGCCCGGGGCCGACGCGCTCGTGCTGCACCGGCGGATTCTGTGAGACGCCGATCTGCCCGTACACCGCCGGCCGCGGCGCCAACGCCACGGAATCGCGATGCACTTCCGGCGTCACCATCACCCGCAACAACGAGTCGCCCCGCAACACGTCGAGCGCGAGCGGGCGACCCGGGCTGTGCCAGATGGCCGCCACCGCCGCCGACCAGGAGCGGATGGTATCCCCGTTGGCCCGGACGATCAGATCCCCAGGACGCAGTCCCGCGCGATACCCGGGCCGGCCGGGCTCGAGAATCCCCAGCCGTGGTGGAACCAGGGGCCCGATCGCGCCGAGGATGCGTCCCCGGTCGTGCACCGACCCATCGCCCAGGCGGACGACGAGCGGGGCGCGGTCCGCGACCTCGATCCGGGTCTCCACCGGGCCGTGCAGCACTCCAGATTCGAAGTCCCCCCAGTTCTGAATCGAATCCCCGTTGATCCGCAGCAGCCGATCCCCGAAATGGAGGCTCGCCAGCGATTCGGCGCCCGTCGGCAGATCTGCGGCGTCGACCGAATCGACCTGGGTGGCCGCCGAAACCGGAAGGCCGACGCCCGCGGCCCGCACGACGAACACGCCGTAGGCGAGCAACACGTTCATCGTCACTCCGGCGAGAATCACGATAATTCGCGCCCAGAGCGGTTTCCGATCGAACGCCCGCGCCGGATCCACCGGCTGCGACGGCTTCCCGCCTTCGACTTCCCCCATCATCCCCTCTTCTTCGAGTCCGGCCATCTTCACGTAACCGCCCAGCGGCAGCGCCGAGATGACGTATTCGGTTTCACCGCGCCGGACGAGGACGATCGGCTTGCCGAAACCGAGTGAGAAGCGATGCACCTGGATGCCGAGCGACTTCGCGGCCACGAAGTGTCCCAGCTCGTGGACGAAAATGAGGACGCCCACCATGACGGCGAAGGACACGATGGTCAGGAGCACACGGCCTCCGTCGCCCGACGCCGGGCATCGGCATCCGCGGCCAGCACGGCATCCAACGATCCGGCGTCGCCGCCCGTGTGATCCTCCAGCACGCGCTCGATGATCTCGGGAATGCGACCGAACGAAATCCGCCCCTCGAGAAACAGCTGCACGGCCACTTCGTTGGCCGCGTTGAATACCGCCGGCGCCGTGCCGCCGGCCGCGCCCGCCGCCCGGCCCAACGCATAGCCCGGAAACCGCGCAGCGGAAATCGGCTCGAACGTCAACGCGCCCCCGCCGGCGGCCAGGGCATCGAAGCGCCGCGGCCCGTGGTCGGGGACCCGCTCGGGGTGGGTGAGCGCATACAGGATCGGCAGCTCCATGCTGGGGAACCCAAGTTGGGCCAGGACCGAGCCATCCACGAACTCCACGAAGGCGTGCACCACCGATTGCGGGTGCACGACGACGTCGACCTGTGAATACCCCAGGTCGAACAGGAAATGTGCCTCGATCACCTCGAGCGCTTTGTTGACGAGGGTAGCCGAATCGATGGTGATCTTCGGGCCCATCTTCCAGGTGGGGTGTTGCAGCGCCTCGTCCACCGTCGCCTGGGTGATACGCGCCGGCTCCCAGGTACGGAACGGCCCCCCCGACGCCGTCAGGATCAGCCGCGAGACCTCGCGAGTCTCCCGCCCGGCGAGACACTGCAGCACAGCGCTGTGCTCGGAATCCACCGGCACGATCTCCCCGCCACCCGTCCGGGCGGCGTGCGTGACGAGCTCTCCCGCCATCACGAGGGTTTCCTTGTTGGCGAGCGCCACTCGCTTCCCGGCCCGGAGCGCCGCGAGCGTCGCCTCGAGCCCGGCGGCCCCCACGATGCCGTTCACGACAATGCCCACATCGGGATGTGTCGCGGCCTCGACCAGGCAAGCAGTACCCTTCCCGCGTCCCCCGTCCCCCGTCCCCCCGTTTACGAGGCCGACGTACGCCGGCGCCCAGCGCTCCGCCTGCTCCCGCAGCAGTGCCGCATTGGAGTGCGCGGTCAGGGCGACCACGCGGAATCGGTCGCGGTGGCGGTCGAGCACCGTCAGGGTCGAGCAGCCGATCGACCCCGTCGAACCGAGCACCGCGACACCGATCGTCATACGAGCCCGAACAGGCGGAACATCCACGCCGCCACCGGGATCACGAAGTACAGTGAGTCGAGCCGATCGAGCACGCCGCCATGTCCCGGGATGAGGTGCGAGGAGTCTTTCACCCCCACCTCGCGCTTGAACAGCGATTCGGCGACGTCGCCGATCTGGGCCACGATGCCCACCACGCCGCCGACGAGGGCCAGCTGGAGGACGCCGAGCGGCAACCCGACGCGCGGCAGCACCCAGCCTCCCAGCAACACCGCGCCGGCCACCGCGCCCGCGAATCCGCCGATCGCACCCGCCCATGTCTTGTTGGGCGAGAGCACCGGCGCCAGCTTGGGGCCGCCGATGGCGTGCCCCGCGGCCATCGCCGCCGTGTCGCAAATCCAGGTGAGGGCGAGCGGCAGGAGCACGAGCACCGCGAGCGGCCAGCTCTTCACTCCGGCATTGGCGCCGTGGCGGATCGCGATCAGAAATGATGGAAGGGCCGAGGCGTACAGAGCGCCGAACACCGTGATCGCCACCGCGGGCAGCGGTCGCCCCTGGGGACCGCGGGTCCGCATCGCCAGCGCCAGGACCGCCAGCACCCAGAGCGCGCCCACGAACAACGCGGGCTCTGCCCAGCGAGTTTCCGAGCCTTTGGCCCAATACGTCGCCAGGGGGATGACGGCGGCGGCGGAGAGTCCGATGCCGTCGAGCGGGTCGATCTGCTGGCCCCGGGCGAGGTCGTACACCTCGCGGGTCCCGAGCACCCCGAGCAGCGCCAGCACGGCGGCGAGCGGCCACCCACCCCACCACACGAGTCCCACGACGGCGGGAATCGCCACCACCGCGAAGGCGATCCGCTGGACGAGATTCCGCGTCATCCCGCCGTCACGGTTCCGAAGCGGCGCTCGCGGCGTTGATAGTCGAGGATCGCTTCGAACAGCGTGCGTCGCGTGAAATCCGGCCACAACACCGGGGTGAGGTACAGCTCGGTATAGGCGAGTTGCCACAGCAGGAAGTTCGAAATGCGCCGCTCGCCCGAGGTACGGATCAGGAGGTCCGGGTCGCCCCACGGCGCCGTGTAGAGCCGCCCGGCGAGCGCCTGCTCGTCCACATCTTCGATCTTTCGGGTGCCGTGCAGCACTTCTTCCGTGAGCAGCCTGGCCGCGCGCGCGATTTCGGCACGGGAGGAGTATGAAATGCAGAGGTTGAGCGCCAACCGCGTGCCCGTACGGGTTTCCGCCTCCACGCGATCGACCGCGGTGCGTCCCCCGGACGTCAACCGTGCGCGATCGCCCAGCACGCTCACCCGGACGCCCTGCGACACGAGATCGCCGATCTCCGATCCGATGTACTCCTCGAGCAAATCCATCAACGCCGAAATCTCGGTTGCCGGGCGCTTCCAGTTCTCCTCGGAGAAGGCGAACACGGTCAGCACTTCGACGCTCGCCTCGATCGCGCCCTCGACCACTTCCCGCACCGACTTCATTCCCGCCCGATGCCCCAGCGGTCGCGGCAGGTGCCGCTCGCGGGCCCAGCGGCCGTTACCGTCCATGATGATGGCGACGTGGCGCGGGACGGCGCCATGCAGCCGGATCTGCGCGAGGAGGTCGTCGCCCATCAGACTTCCATGATCTCGGCCTCTTTGGACTTGACCGTCTCCTCCACCAGCTTCAGATGATCGTCGTGCAGCTTCTGCACGTCCTTCTCGGCGTGTTTCTTCTCGTCCTCGGACACGTGCTCCGCCTTCTTGATCCGGCTGATCGCTTCCGTCCGGGCGTGCCGGATCGCCACCCGGCCCTCTTCGGCAAACTTGTGCACGATCTTCACGAGCTCTCTGCGACGCTCTTCGTTGAGGGCCGGCAACGGGATGCGGATCAGGTTGCCGTCGTTCGAGGGCGTGAGCCCGAGATCCGAGGCGAGGATCGCCTTCTCGACTGCCTTGAGGAGGGATTTGTCCCACGGCTGCACGGTGAGCAGTTTCGGCTCGGGCGCCGCCACGCTCGCCACCTGGTTCAGGGGCATCTCGTTGCCGTACGCCTCGACCTTCACGAGATCGAGCAGCGACGTGGTCGCCTTGCCGGTCCGCACGGTGGAGAATTCGCGCCGCACCGCTTCCACGGCCTTGTCCATCGCCTGCCGCGCCTGCTTGTTGTAGTCCGCGAGAGTCATCGCACGATGGTGCCGACGCGTTCACCGGCCAGCACCTTGGCCGTCGCGCCGGACTGGTTGATGTTGAACACCACGATCGGGAGCCGGTTCTCCTTGCACAACCCGAAGGCGTTGGCATCCATCACGGCATACCCGTTCACCAGCGCCTCCTGAAACGTCAGCTCAGGCAGGAACTTCGCCGTCGGGTCCTTCTTGGGATCGGCCGTGTACACGCCGTCCACGTTGGTGGCCTTGAGGATCACGCGCGCCTCGACTTCGAGCGCCCGCAGCACCGCCGCCGTGTCGGTCGAAAAGTACGGGTTCCCCGTGCCGCCCGCGAAGATGACGATGCGACCCTTTTCCAGGTGCCGCACGGCACGACGCCGGATGTAGGGCTCGGCCAGCTCCTCCATCCGGATCGCGGTCATCACGCGGGTGTCGAGGCCCTTCTTTTCCAGGATGTCCTGGAGCGCCAGCGCGTTGATGACGGTGGCCAGCATCCCCATGTAGTCGGCCGAGACGCGATCCATCCCCTGCGCGCTCGCCGTGGCGCCACGGACGATGTTGCCGCCCCCCACCACGAGGCCCAGCTGCACGCCGGTCGCCGCCACCTGCTTGAGCTCGCCGGTCAGACGATCGATGACGCCGAAATCGATCCCGGCCTCCTCCCCACCGGCCAGCGCCTCCCCGGAGATCTTCAGCAGGGCGCGCGGGTAGGCGAGCTTCGCCACTAGGCCCCCCCGAGCTCGAAGCGGGCGAAGCGGCGTACTTCGACCTTCTCTCCAGTCTTGGCCGCCAGCGCCCGGACCAGGTCGCCCACCGTCTGCTTGTCGTCCTTGATGAACTTCTGCTCCAGCAACACGGTCTCCTCGTAGAATTTCTTCAACATGCCGTCGACGATCTTGGCACGGATGTTCTCCGGCTTCTTCTGCTCGACCACCTGGGCTTCGTAGATGCGCCGCTCCCGCTCCACCACATCGGCAGCCACATCCTCGATGCGGACCGCGACGGGCCTCGCCGACGCGATCTGCAGCGCGACGTCCTTGGCGAGCTGGCGGAAGTCGTCGGTCCGCGCCACGAAGTCGGTTTCGCAGTTGAGCTCGACCAGCACGCCGACTTTGCCGTTGAAATGCACGTACGCCTCGATGAGGCCTTCCCCGGCGGAGCGCGCGGCGCGCTTTTCCGCTTTGCCCGCGTACTTCACCCGCAGGATCTCCTCGGCCTTGGCCATGTCGCCGCCGGCTTCCTCGAGCGCCTTCTTGCAGTCCATCATGCCGGCGCCCGTCTTGGCACGGAGCTCGGCCACCAATTTCGCGGGAATCTCTTTCACGGTCGTCACCTGTCGTCACTCCTCATAAGAACGCCGCCCCCTTGCCGTCTGG
>JBGPHP010000173.1:0-6491 GCA_041484445.1 Gemmatimonadota bacterium | reverse complement strand
TCGCGTGCAGTTCCGCGACGGACTTCTTCTTCAGCTCAGCGATATCCACGTGGGCGGAGACTCCGTTGGGCTGCGGCGGGCAGGGTGAACCCCTGGCAGGGTGGTGAACGCGTTGCTCTATGGAAGCGTAAGGGTCGTGCCGGTGTGCAGCGGCTATCATAGGGGTTGCCGTGCCCGTTAGTCAAGATCAGGGCGGCCCGGCGGGCCTCACGCCGTTCCTGCTCGCGTGGCGCGTCACACCGCTGCGCGATCGGGAAGTCGTTGATGCGCTTGTACATCCGGCGCATGCCGCGCCGTCCCCCGCGCTCGCACAGGCCCTGGCCACCTGGCCCGGAGACTACTACTGGGCCGAGGAAGCGGGGGGACGTTGGCTCGTGCTGACCCGGCGCACCGCCGTCGTGGCCGAGCGCTGGTGGCTGCACGTGGCGCTGTTCGTCCTCACCCTCGTCACCACGACCATCGCCGGAGCCGTCCTGCAGGGCAGGGCCGAGGTGAACGACGGTTGGGGCCTGCTGCGCGGACGTCTCGCGTTCGCGGGCGATCCCGGGCACGCGCTGTTCAGCGGACTCGCGTTCTCGATCCCGTTGGTCGCGATCCTGCTCGCGCACGAGCTGGGCCACTACGTCACGGCCCGGCGCTACCTGCTCGATGTTTCGCCGCCCTACTTCCTGCCGGTGCCGATGTGGCCCTCGTTCATCGGGACGATGGGGGCGTTCATCCGGCTGCGCACCTGGCTCTCGGACCGTCGGCAGCTGTTCGATGTCGGCGTAGCCGGGCCGATCGCGGGATTCGCGGTGGCCTTGCCGGTGCTCCTCATCGGGTTGCACCTCTCCCACCCGCTGCCGCCGATCGCGGGGATGAGCGGCATGGTGCTGCAGGTCGGGTCGGAGCTCTTACCGCTGGGGGACTCCCTGGTGACTCTGCTGGCCCGCTGGGCCGTCCACGGCAACCTCGGCCCGGTGCTGGTGCACCCCCTCGCGTTCGCCGGCGTGCTCGGGATGTTCGTGACGATGATCAACCTCATGCCGATGGCCCAGCTCGACGGGGGGCACATCCTGTACGCGGCGCTGCCGCGCTGGCACCAGCGCGTGGCACTAGGATTCTGGGTGGTGGTGTTGGGGCTCGGGTACTGGTGGACGGGGTGGTATGTCTGGGCCGGCCTGGTGCTCGCCGTGTCACGGGGCCGGCTGGATCACCCCACGGTTCTCGAGGCGTCCCGACCGCTCCCCCGGTCGCGGCGGCGCATGGCGTGGGCGGCCTTGGCCCTGTTCCTCCTCACGTTTGCTCCGGTGCCGTTCCGAATCTGAGCGGTTGTGGTATTGCGTAACCAAGCATCCTATATAATCTTGTCACAACTCAGCCCGATCGGCTCGGCATGTCCGCTCAACCGGCCCGTCAAGCAGTCTCGGCGCTCCACGAAGCTGTCGTCCACGATCTCCCCCCAATCCGCTTTGAAGGCCAGAGTGTCGCCATCCGCCTCGTGCTGCGTCATGCCGAGGATGGGGCGTGGCGCGGGCGCATCTTGTTCGGCCTCGAAGACACCGAGCACGAGCGAACCACGGCGGAGATCTTCTGCGCCCTTTCCGAGCAGGACCTCTGGCTCTCCGTCCGCGACCTCCGCGACCACCATCTCCGCGACCTGTACCGCTCCCTGCTCTAGCATGACCGAGGTTCCCGACCCGACGTGAGCCGGCGGCATCGCGCCCGCTTCTGCTCCCCGGCACGGTGGTGGGCGATCCGCTACCGGCTCAGGATGGATGCGCGCTGGTGGCCGCAAAATCAGGATGCCGGCTGTTTCCCGTACCGGTATCCGTTCAGGAAGTAGAGCCCCAGGAGCAGGGCGCTCGCCCCGCTGACGGCGAACTTCAATGCCCTGGGGGCATCGCTCGCCGAGAGCAGTCCCTCGATCGACCCGGCGATGGCCAGCAGGAACACCACCGCGCCCACCATCCGCATAGCGATCCGGCCATCCACCACCAGGGCATCGACGCGCGTACGATCGCCCGGAGCGATGAGCGCGTGGGCCAGGCGGAGCCCGGCGCCGCCTGAGATGAAGATCGCTGTGAGCTCGAGCACGCCGTGGCCCGCCACGAACGTCCCCAGATACGCCGCGGCGTGATAGTTGGCGAATACGCCGAACCCCGTCCCGATCGAGAAGCCGTTGGACACCAGCGAGACGACGGTGAGGACTCCGAGCAGCATCCCCCCGGCGAACGCCATGATGCAGACCCAGATGTTGTTCGAGATGATGACGGCGGCCATCACCGGCCGCTCGCCGCTCTCGGTCTGGGCGTAGCCGATGCCTTCGGCCTCCCGCTCGGCCGCCTGCTCGGCCCGGCTCACCATCACCGGGGAGACGATCTCCTCGGCGAGCTGCGGCCGCTCTCGCAGCGCCACGTAGCCGATCACCGCCGGTACCACGAAGAGCAGAAAGCTCATCAGGACGTACACGGACGACTGCACGACCGCCGCCGGGAAGTCCCCCAGTACGGTGCGAACGAATGGCGGCCGCCGCGTGGCGCGCGCCTGATACAGCACGGTGTGGCCGGCGCCGACGAGGCGCTCGAGATACGCGACAACCTGCGGATCGACGCCGTACGTGCGCGCCCGCGCCAGATCCGCCGCCACCTCCCGGTAGCGGGCCGCGAACGCGGGAATCTCCGCCGCCGGGACCCGCGCCAGTCCGCCGCGCTCGTAGCGCTGCGCGGCGACGCGGAATCCCTCCCAGGTGTCCCGCTTGCGCGCGAAAAAGCGCTCGGCGGTCACGGTCGTACGTCCCGCCGCCCCCGTCGCCCGCGTCGCAAACCGTCCCCGGCGCTTCTGCTGCTCCTCGGCGAACACGACCGTCAGGTAGGACAGAGCGTCGGTGGTGCGTCGTGGGATCTTCGGCTCGAAGCGGCGCGCGAGATCCGCAGCCATGCGGTCGCGCACGGCGGGGAGCAGCTGATCGGACCGGCCGAGGAACCGGTCGAGCAGCGCGAATTCCTGTTCCGACAGCTCGGGGGGCCCGAGCTCGAGGGCCTCCGCGGTCGGCGGCGGCGGAGCGGGGGCGAGTCCCCAGGCGGCGACGCGGTCGCGTACGACGATGGTGCCGGCGGCGATGTCCCCGAGGCGTTTGTTGGCAGGATGGAAGAAGACCAACGCCACGCCGGGTAACGGACCGACCGGGACCATGAAGTCGACGATCGCCAGGAGGTTCCGCACGGTCGCGGCGTTCGCGGTGATCGGGCGCCCCGTGTCGAGCACGACGCGAAGGCCGAGCCAGCGCTTGCCCGGCGTGCGGCCGTCCCACAGCGCCTCGAACAGGGTGAAGTACAGGACCGGGCCCAACAGGAAGAGGAGCACGAGCAGCGCCGTGCCCCAGGTGCCGAGCGCCCCGGTCCAGGATCCCGAGGCACCCGCAATGCCGAAGAACAGAAAGATGGCGAAGTACGCGCTGCCCAGGATGAGGATGTCGGCGGCGGCGGCGGCGGCGCGCGACCCCAGGCCGGCCAGCTCGAAAGAAAGCACGACGTGCTCGGGCGTCTCGACGCCCAGCTGCTGTCGCAGGTCGAAGGGTTGAACCGGGGCTCGCGCGCGGGCGCTCACGTCCTCATCTTACCGCCATTCCCCGCGGGAGGGCGAGACCTATGGCCGATCTGCGGCCGATGGAATTCGGAGAGATCCTGGACGGCGCCTTGTCCTTGTTCCGGCGCCATTTCGGGCTCTTCCTCAAGCTGAGCCTGGCGGTCATGTGGCTGCCGATCGCCCTCGGGGTGTACTGGCGCGTGCGCTTTCTCGGGCTGCAGGCGGCGAATCCGGAGCAGGCGGCGGCGCTGCTGCAGGGCGAGCTGGTGTCCTTCTCGCTGTGGGCCATCGCCTGGGGTCTCGTGTACGGGGCGGGCATGCTGCTGTTGACGGCCGGGTCGATCCGCATCATCGCCGATTCCTACCTGGGGCGCGAGCCGCAATTCGGTGAAGCGCTGGGCTTCGGCGTGGGGAAGATCGTCCCGCTGTTTCTGGTGGGCCTGGGCAAGTCGCTGCTGCTGGTCTTGATCGGCGTGCTGTGCGCCGTCGTGATCGGCGTGACCGCCGCGGCCGGCAAGACCCTGGGCCCGGGCGCGGTGATTCTCGGCGTGCTCGCCGAAGGCGTCGCGACGTTCTGGCTGGTCCTGTACGTGGCGAGCGGCTACATGGTCACGACGCCCACGGTCGTATTGGAGAGCTTGCCCTCGTCGTTCGATTCCTTCGGCCGCTCCTGGGAGCTCACGCGCGGCGCCCGCGGGCGCGTGTTCGGCCTGGTGTTCGTCGGCACGCTGATCGCGGGGATCCTGCCCCAGATCGTCTTGTCCGCGCTGGGTGGTCTCGTGACGGAGCTGCTGCCGGTCGCCGTCCTGCCCTGGACGATTGTGGCGGCGGCGCTCCCCATCGTGCTGACGCCCATCGTGCCCTGCATCCTGACGCTCGCCTACTACGACTTGCGCGTGCGGCGCGAGGGCTTCGACCTCCAGCTGTTGAGCGAGCAGCTGGGGTGACCTGACTCTGCCGCCGCTCGTCCTCCCGCAGGAGGCGATCTCCGCCGACTCGGTGCGGCGCGCCGTGCGTGAGGTGTTCGCGCGCAAGGACTACGACTGGGCGCAGGCGGCACAGCCGCTCCACTGGCTGCGCGACCTCTGGATGCGCTTCCGCGAGTGGCTCGACCGCTTCACGACCCAGCACCCGGTCGGCGCTAAGATCCTGTTCTGGGCCGCGCTGGTCGCGCTCGTGGTACTGCTCGTTCACATCGGGCTCACGGTCTGGCGTATCTATCGCGTGACGGTGCAGCGGACCGGCGCCGCGGCGCCGGGGACCGCGCCGGTGCTCCTGGACGGCCGCGGGCACCTCGAGCGCGCCGAGGCGCTGGCGCGCGCCGGCCGCTATACCGAAGCGCTGGGGCACCGCTTCGTGGCCCTCCTCCTCGAGCTCGACCGGGCCGATGCGCTGACGTTCCACCCCTCCAAGACCCCCGCCGAATACGTGCGCGAAGCGCGGCTGGGCGCCCCGGGCCGCGCCACGCTGGCCGGGCTCGTGTCCCGCCTGTACCACCATGTGTTCGGAGCCGAGCCGCTGGACGAGCAGGGGTATCGCGAGTTCGGCGCGGCGGCCGGCACACTGATGCAGCATGTCACGGCGCGCTGATCTCGGGCTCGCCGGGGCGCTCGCCGTGTTGCTCGCCCTGGCGCTCACCGTGGCGTACCTGGCCGGCCGGCGGCAGCGCACCGCCGTAGCGGTGTGGGAGCCCGTGTCCACCTACCGTACCGGACCGACGGGCGGCCGGGGACCCTACGACGTCCTCGCCCGGCTCGGTGTACCGGTGGAGCGGCGCCGCACACCGTTGTTCGACCTCGCCCGGCAACCGCGACGGCGGCCGGCGGTACTCGCCGTGGTGTCGCCGGAGCAGTGGCTCGCGCCTGCCGAACGCGAAGCCGTGGCGCGCTTCGTCAATCGGGGCGGAGCGCTGGTGGCGGTGGGCGACGCGGGTGGCCTCACCCGCTGCTTCGGCTGGGACACGGCCGAGCCGGACTCGGCGGATCGCGCAGGGCAAGCAGACAGCGCGTCGGTGGTGACGCCCGCGGGCCTCAGCCATCTGCCGCGCATCGGCTGGGTGCTGCGCCCGTTCGGTGAAGACAGCCTCGAGCTGCAGAAGAAACGCGGGCTCGGCCGCTTGTCGCGCACCGATGAGATGTGCCACTCCGCCGTACGTGCCGCGGTGGATACCGTGCTCGCGACGGCGCACCTCGCCCCCGTCGTGCTGCGGCTGCGCTTCCGGGGCGGCGGGAGCGTCGTGCTCGTGTCGGACGACGGCTACTTCCGCAACGCGGCGTGGCGCACGACCGATGTGCCCGAGCTGCTGGTGCCGTTGCTCGTGCCTCCGACGCGCGGCCGTGTCAGCTGGGACGAATACCATCACGGATACGGCGAGCGACACCTGCTGGGCCGCGCGCTGATCGACTGGATGGCGGGCTCGCCGGTGGGGTGGGCGCTGTTCCAGCTGGCGGCGGTGGCGTTGCTCTGGCTCGCCGTCCGGGCGGTGCGCTTCGGGCCGGCACGAGCCGCGGTGGAGCGCCGGCGCCGGTCCCCGCTCGAGCACGTCGAGGCGCTGGCGGCCGGACTCGAAGGGGCATCGGGTGTGGACACGGCAGTGGCGCTCACCGTGTCCGGGCTGCGCCGCCGCCTGTCGCGCACCGGCCAACCCCCGCGTGGCGATCCGAAGCAGTGGCTCGCCGCGCTCGAGCTGGCGCTTCCCGGGGCGCGCGGCCGCCGCGCCGCGCGGCGGTTGCAGGAAACCCTGACCAAACCTGGTGGCCCCGAGCGTGTGCTCGCCGCCGCCCAAGCCGTGGAGGACGTGTGGGAGGAATTGCGTCCGCGGGCGACGCCCGCCGCATCCTGGAAGCGCTGAATCACGTAGTGCTGGGCCAGGAGGGGGCGACGCGCGAAGTGCTCGTCGCCCTGCTGGCCCGGGGGCACGTGCT
>JBGPHP010000172.1:0-6497 GCA_041484445.1 Gemmatimonadota bacterium | reverse complement strand
GTCCTTCTGGCGACCGCCGAGCAGCACCCCGACGCCGGCGATGGCGACGCAGTACACCACGATCACGGCGATATCGAGCGGACGCAGACGTCCTCCTGGGTGGAAAGCACCGAGGCCCGCGGGACGCGCGGGCCTCGGAAACTACGGGAGAATACGGGAGCGGGGCTAGACCGTGAACGACGATCCGCAGCCGCAGCCGCCGGTGGCGTTGGGGTTTTCGAACGCGAATCCGGACTCCTGGAAGTTGCTCTTGTAGTCGATGTTGACGCCGTTCAGGTACTGGCCGCTGAAGCTGTCCACGAACAGGCGCACGCCGCTCGACTCGATCACCGTATCGTCGGATTCGGGCTTGTCTTCGATTTTCAGCGTGTACTTGAATCCGGAGCACCCACCCGGCTGCACGCCCACGCGCAGTCCGGCGGTCGTGGGGTCGGCCTTTTCATCAGCCATGAACTTCTGGACCTCGGCCGCCGCCCGCTCGCTGATGGTCAGCGTGATGGTGTCGGGTCGTTGTGTCGTTGCCATGTCGATCCTCCCGTCTGGCAACAAGCTA
This sequence comes from Gemmatimonadota bacterium, assembly GCA_041484445.1. Classification (GTDB taxonomy): domain Bacteria; phylum Gemmatimonadota; class Gemmatimonadetes; order Gemmatimonadales; family GWC2-71-9; genus DASTHG01. Next base: position 5,944 of record JBGPHP010000172.1, on the reverse strand, counting down.
AACAACGACGGGAGGGGACGGTAGAGGGCGGTCGCGAATACTCACCGCTCCACAGCCTCCGCCGCGAGATCGGCCACCGTGGCTCGTACCTGCAGGATCTTTGTGTTGGCTCGCGTCGGATTCACCCGATTGGTGAGCAGAATGACGAACATGTCCCGCTCGGGGTCCATCCAGATCGATGTCCCGGTGAAGCCGGTGTGGCCAAACGACCGGCGCGACAGTTTCGTCCCGGCGCTCGAGTAGCCCGAATCCGACGGCGTGTCCCAGCCCAAGGCGCGCGTCGAGCCGCGCGGGATGTCCTGACGGGTCGTGAACAACGTCCCGATTTCGGGAGGCAATGCGAGCGGGGTTGGCCCACCCGAACGAGCCGCCAGGATCCATGCCGCGAACCGCGCCAGGTCCGGCGCGTTGCTGAACAATCCGGCGTGCCCTGACACGCCGCCCATCCGCCCCGCGTTCTCGTCGTGTACTTCGCCGCGGATCAGCCGGTGCCGGAACACCGTATCGATCTCAGTGGGGGCGATACGCTCGCGCCACTCGCGGGGCGGGAGATAGCGCGTCGCCGTCATTCCCAGCGGCTCGAATACGCGCGCCGCGAGATAGCGGTCGAGCCGCTCCCCCGTGATGTGCTCGACGACCTGCATCAGGGTGATCGCTCCCAGATCGGAATACACGAACCGGGTTCCCGGGACCGTATCGAGCGGCGTCGTATCGACCAGCGCCAGCACGGCCACTCGGTTTGTCGCCTCGCGAAACAACGGACGCCACGCCGGCAGCCCGGAGGAATGCGTCAGGAGGTGACGGATCGTCACCCGGTCCTTCCCCGGTCCGCGGAATTCGGGCAGGTAGCGTTGGACCGGAGCATCGAGTTCGAGCCTTCCTTCACTCACCAGGATCATGCAGGCCGTCGTGAGCCCGATGACCTTGGTCAACGAAGCCAGATCGAAGATGGTCGACGGGTCAACGGGACGAGGGTCGCCATTGCCATAGTGGCCGGCGGCCGAGAGCGAGACCAGCTGGCCATGCCGCCCGACCGCCACGACCGCCCCGGGGTACGCACTGTCCACCTGCGACGCGACGAAGGCGGCGACGGCGGCGAGGCGGGCGCTGTCGAACCCCAACGACTCGGCTGGCGCCAGGAGGATCGGCTGGCGCGCCGGCGCCGGCGGGCTCGTGTGGCACGCGGCGCAGGCCGCCGCAACGAGCGCAGCGCGCAGCAGGTGACTCACGGCGCTGCTGGAATCGGCGGTGGCGGTGGCGGGGTGGAATCGGGGATCACGATGCCCCATCCCAGGCCGTACGCCGGTGGGAGGCGGATCGGCAGGTGGCCCCGGATCGGAGACAGCCCGAGCAACGCGCGGGCCACCGCGCGCTCGGCGACACGCACGCCGCTCCAGGCGACGAGGTAGCTGTGCACCGTGGGCGTCTGGTTCAGCAGATACGGACTTCCGAACGACACCAGCACGGTGAGCTTCAGCGAATCGGTCGCCAGGATCAGCGCGGCGAGCGAGTCGGGGAGCGCGATGTTGCCCTTCCAGGAGATCGGTTTCACGTTCGACGCGAACAGCGCGACTGGCGCGCGGCCGAGGACCACGCGGGCCGAATCGTAGGACGCGGGCCCCGACATCGGCCACAGCCGGAAGTAGTCCACGGTGTCGCCGTTCTGGCGCAACAGGTCGGCGAGGTGCAGGGCGACCGACGCCGTCGCTTCGTCGGCGTAGGCGACGAGCGCGACGTGCGTACGCCGCCCGCGGAGCCCCGCGATGGTGCCCGATGTGTCGCGGACCAGCGTGAGCGAGCGGACGGCGATGTCCTCGGCGGCACGCTGCCAGCGTCGCGTGCCCACGGTCTGCATCACCTTCTCGAGCGGCACGGTGCGGTGCTCGAACAGCCCCAGCCGCTTTTTGAACTCGAGCAGTCGCCGCAGCGACGCGTCCAGCCGCTCCTCGGTGAAGCGGCCCGCGGCCAGCGCGTCGAGCATCGCCTGCTCGGCCGAATCGGCATTGGCTGGCATCAAGAGGAGATCCGAGCCCGCCAGAAATGCCCGCACCGCCGCCTCACCGGCGCCATACTTGGCGACGATCGCGCCCATCGTGAGCGCGTCGGTGACCACGAGGCCGCTGAAGTGCAGCGAGTCGCGCAGCAGACCCGTGAGTACGGCGGCCGAAAGCGTGCCCGGATCGTCGCCGCCGGTGAGCGCGGGGAAGGCGATGTGGGCGCTCATCACGACGTCGGCGCCGGCCGCGATCCCCGCCCGGAACGGCACGAGCTCCAGGGTATCGAGGCGGGCATAGTCGGCCGTGATCACCGGCAAGCCCAGGTGCGAGTCGGTCTCGGTATCGCCGTGGCCGGGGAAGTGCTTCAGGGTGGCGAGCATCCCGTGCTCGCGCACGCCGCGCACGTACGCCGCGACGAGGGTGCTCACGGCGCGCGGGTCCTCGCCGAAGGACCGCGTATTGATGATGGGGTTCAGGGGGTTGTTGTTGAGGTCGGCGTCAGGAGCGAAATTGACGTGGATGCCGACCGCCCGCCCCTCGAGCGCGGCCGCGGAGCCGATGGTGTAGGCGTCGGTCGAATCGCCGGTCGCGCCGGCCGCCATGATCTGGGGGAACGCGGTGGCGCCGACCACCCGCATCGCGGCGCCCCACTCGAGATCGGCGGAAACCAGGAGCGGCAACCGGGAACGGATCTGGAGGGCGTTCAGCTTGGCGGCGATGTCGAAGGGCGAGCCGACCGAGATGATGATGCCGCCGACCTGGAGCGAATCGACCCAGCGGGCGGCCTCGAGGAACGACGAGTCGTCGAGCGCGGTATAGGCGCCCGACAGCCAGGGGACGATGAGCTGTCCGACCTTCTGACGGTCGGAGAGTTGGGCCAGGACCGCGTCGACCGAGACGGAGGAGAACGGTGGGGGCGTCGGCGGAGCGGGCAGCGTGCCGATACCGGTCCCCCCGGTACGGCAGCCCACGATCAGCGCGAGGACGATCCAACGATGCGAGCGCATGGCCTCTGGGTGTTGGGGATGGTCGCCTGCGGCGGTCCACCGGCCGGCGCGGCGCAGGTGCGGCCGGGCATCGAAGTGCTGCTCACTGATTCCATCCATCTCGTTCGCGGGCGGCGCCTCGGCCTGCTCACCAATCAGACCGGAGTCGACCGTGCGGGCCGCCGCGACGCCGACCTCCTGGCCGCCGCGGGACTGCGGCTCACGACCCTGTTCAGTCCGGAGCACGGCTTCCGCGGCGTGGAGGATCGCTCCGGCTTGCCCGACAGCCGCGATTCCGCGACCGGCATCCCAATTTACAGCCTCTACGGCGGCTCGCGCTTGGCGGCGCTCGCCGCCCTCGACTCGATCGACGTCCTGCTGGTGGATCTGCAGGACATCGGCGCCCGGTACTACACCTACGGTGCGACCGCGGCCTCGCTGCTGCGCGATGCGGCCGCGCGCGGCAAGCGGATCGTCGTGCTGGATCGTCCCGATCCGATCGGGGGTGAGCTGGTGCAGGGCGACGTGCGCGGCGTCGTGGGCGACCCGGACAGCAACCCCGTGGGGTTCCTTCCCATTCCCATGCGCCACGGGATGACGCTGGGCGAAGCGCTGCGCATGGCGAACGACCTGCTGGGGCTGCGCGCGGATCTCGTCATCGTCCCCGCCGCGGGGTGGCGGCGTGCCATGGACTACGACGCCACCGGACTCCCCTGGGTCCGGCCCTCACCCAACATGCCCAGTCTCGAGAGCGCGCTGCACTATCCCGGCGTGTGTCTGTTCGAAGGCACGAACCTGTCCGTGGGGCGGGGCACCGCGCTCGCCTTCCAGCTGGTGGGAGCGCCATGGCTCGACGGTACCCGCCTCCTCCGCCACCTCCGGGGTGGGGAGCGGTCGGCGCTCGTTGGGGTGGAAGTGACCGATACCGAGTTCACGCCTCGTTCACCAACCGACGGGAAGTATGACGGCGTGCCGGTACGCGGGCTGCGTTTCCGGGTCACCGATCGCTCCCGCTATGACCCGACGCGGCTCGCGGTGGCGCTCCTGGCCGGCCTCGAAGCGCTGTACCCGGACAGCTTTCAGTTCCGGCCATCGAGTTTCGACCGGCTCGCCGCCGACTCCGGGCTGCGTCGGGCGGTGCTCGCGCATCGATCGCCGGCGGAAATCTGGGCGACGTGGTCGGCGCCGCTCGAGCGGTTTCGGCGGACGCGGCTCAAGTACTTGCTCTATTAGGGTTTTCCCCTTTGCGCGCGTTCCGGGGGCTGTTACTTTCCCCCGGCTATGAACGTTATCCCGCAAGCCGTGAAAGACGGCTTCGTGCGACTGACCGGCCCGCTGGTGCAGGCGCTGGTGCGGAGCAAGGTGCAGCCGAATACGATCACGACGTTCGGCGCGATGATCGTCATCGGCTCGGCTGTCGCCTTCGGGATGGGCGCCATCCGGTTGGGAGGCACGCTGCTGCTCCTCTCCGGGCTGTTCGATATCCTGGACGGCCAGGTGGCGCGGCAGGGGCAAAAGACCACGAATTTCGGAGCCTTCTACGACAGCTCGCTGGACCGCATCGGCGAGTCGGCGCTGTTCGCAGGGATCGCGCTGCACTTCTTGCGGGGTGGACTGCCGCCCGCGCAGGTGACCCTGGGGGTCATGCTCGCTATCGCGGCTCTGTCGGCGTCGCTGCTCGTATCCTACACGCGGGCGCGGGCGGAGGGGCTGGGGATCGAGTGCAAGGTGGGGATCGCCGCGCGCGCCGAGCGGATTTTGGTGCTGGGAGCGCCGACCCTCCTGTTGGGGGACGGACTGGGCGGGCGGTTGCTGCTCTGGATCATGGCCGTCCTGGCACTCGCCACGGTGGTCACCGTGATCCAACGGATCGTGCATGTCGCTCGCGTGGCGGCCGCGACGCCGTCCGCGCGCCCGTCGCGCCGCCGGGACACGCAGCCCGGCCACGCGCCACTTCGGAAAGGACACTGATCGTGCCGGAACAGGCTCGCCGGGAGTTTGCGCCGGCGCAGGGGAAGCTTGGTGTGCTGCTCGTAGGGTTGGGCGCCGTCGCCACGACCTTCATCGCGGGGGTGGAAACCGTGCGCCGCGGCAACGGGCTGCCGATCGGTTCGCTGACCCAGATGGGGACGATCCGCCTCGGCAAGCGCACCGACCGCCGCGCCCCGAAGATCCGGGAGTTCGTGCCGCTGGCTGATCTGAAGGATCTCGTGTTCGCCGCCTGGGACCCGATTCCCGACGATGCGTACACGGCCGCGACCAAGGCGGGCGTGCTGAGCCGCGAGCACCTGGAGCCGATCGCCGATTTCCTGAAGAGCATCACCCCGATGCCGGCGGCGTTCGACCAGAACTACGTGAAGCGGCTGCAGGGTACGAACGTCAAGCGCGGCAAGACGAAGCGCGAGCTCGCCGAGCAGCTGCGCGAGGACATCCGCGCGTTCAAGAAGCGGGCGGGGTGTGATCGACTGGTGCTCGTGTGGTGCGCGTCGACGGAGGTGTTCATCACGCCCGGGCCCGCACACCAGACGCTGGCGGCGTTCGAGAAGGCGATGGAGCAGAACGATCCGGCCATCGCACCGTCGATGCTGTACGGGTGGGCCGCGCTGATGGAGGGAGTCCCGTTTGCCAATGGAGCACCGAATCTCACCGTGGACATCCCGGCGCTCGAGCGGCTCGCCGAAGAGCGGCGCCTGCCGATCGGCGGCAAGGATTTCAAGACCGGCCAGACCATGATGAAGACCGTGCTCGCGCCGATGTTCAAGGCGCGGATGCTGGGACTCGCTGGCTGGTACTCGACGAACATCCTCGGCAATCGGGACGGCGAGGTGCTGGACGATCCCGAGTCGTTCAAGACCAAGGAAGAGTCGAAGCTCGGGGTCCTGGAGTACATCCTGCAGCCCGACGTGTACCCCGCGCTGTACGGCAAAGTCTTCCACAAGGTGCGGATCAACTACTATCCGC
>JBGPHP010000171.1:0-6562 GCA_041484445.1 Gemmatimonadota bacterium | reverse complement strand
TCCGCACTGCACGCCGAGGCACCACTTCGACGTGGCTGGGGCACGCGACTGGCCCCAACGATCCGAGCCGGAGAGATCCTCCCGGATCGGCAGGCGCCTGAGCCCTTGTTGCGTCGGCGCCCTCCCCGGAATTTCCGCTCGGACTGCGTCGTGCAGGCGTTGCTGGGACACCAGGCCCCAACCCTTCCCCGCCCGACGTGGGAGACAATTTAAGAGCTCCCCCAAATCGCGCAAGTGCCGATGTTTCTTCGGGTTAGCTCACTTCGATGTGCACCAACTGTGGAACCTAAGCGCGCTCAGTTGCGGTCGTTACAACGTCCGTCCACACGTTGTGGAGTTGTGTATCCACACCGTGCACGTTCCCACATCAGAGTGCGGGGTGCTTCTTGACCAACTCCGCGCGCTTCATGAACGAGCGTACCAGCACCAGGTAGCGTCCCAGCGCCGCGTCCAGCTGTGCGCTGCGATACGGTCCCCAGGCGCGCAGACTGTCTGCATCGCTCGCGCGCGGGTGGTCGGGAGCCCGCCACTCGCGCTCACATCGCTCGAGCGCCCGGTGCAGGTCGACGCTGCCGGAGCGCAGCTGCGTCTGCTGAAGCCGCGCGTGGGGACTGTACACTTCACCGTCGAGGAGGTCTTCCACCGCTTTCAGGGGGGTGGCGGCCGCGCCGCAGGCCGCCCGCACGTGCGCGGCGCGCACCAGGATCAGGTCGGGAGAGGCGCTCCCGAGATCGACCCGGAAGCCGGCGGTCGCGCCTCGGATGCGATTGAGGGAATCGGTCGTGTGATTCAGCGCGCGCTCCCAGCGCGCGGCGCGGGCGCTGTCCGGCGACTGGATGGCGACGGCGAGCGCAAGGAACAGCGTGGTCATTTCAGGAGTCGATACCGACTTCGCAGTAGGAGTATGGCTCGCCGGCCTGGGCCGGGAGAAAGAGACAACCTGCGCCGGACGTGGCGAACCAGCCGGCGACGAGCAGGGTGGAGCGATGCTCCCCGGCCGGCGGGGCGGTGAACAGCTCCTTGAGCCAACGCCGCACGTGACGCAGCTCCGGCGCGCGGCGGCCGAGCAGGGCCAGGATGGCACCCGTCCCCTGCGTCGCGCGCAGGAAGTGCGCCAGGGCATGCCCGCGCTCGGCAAACGCGTAGGCCCGTACCCCCGGACCGTCGTAGATCAGCTCGCACTCCCCCGGATCGGCATAGGGCTGATCCATGCGCGGGCCGAAATAGGTGAACGAGCGCCGCTCCCCATCGCGCCGCTCGACGACCGCGGCCGCGGAGTCGGTCCGGATCCAGGCGGCGTGAATCAGATCGTCGTCGTGCAGGATGCCAGCGGCCTCGGTCCATTCCACGACGGCCAGCGCCTGATCGAGGGGACACCCGACCGCGTCGTCGAATGCGATGAATCGCGGAGCTTCCGCCGCGCGCGCGAAGAAATGACTCAGCGCCTCGGCGCGGTCTTCGAACATTTTCGACATACGGGTAGTTGCGGGAACGGTCATGATGAGATTATAACCCAAAGGCCGGCGCATTGGCGCCGGGGCCACGGGTAACTCCAGAATCGGTGGGAAGATGCGAGGGTCTTGCATGCGTTGTCGAGTCTCAGCCGCCCTGCTGGCCGGCGTGGTGCTTTCGGCTCCGGTCGTGGGGCAGCAACCGCCCCCGCCGCCGGCCGAGTCGACACCGCGGGTCGAGTCGATGCCGCCCGGCCCTCCCGCCCCGCCACTCCCGACCCCCGCCCAGACTCGCTACCTCCAAGGCCTCCGGACGGCGGGCCGGGGGGTCGCGCAGATCAAGTCGGGGATCGACCGGCTGGTACGGGCCCAGACGGGGCACGACACCGTTCAGGTGCACGCCGCGGCGCGACGCCTCGGCGGCCTGTGCAGCGCCGCGCGTGGATTCCTGGTGAGCGGGCGAGGGGCCATGGAGCCGATGGCCTACGAGCCCCCGACCCGGAAGCCCGCCCGCGACCTCGTCTTTCAGCTCGATTCGCTCTCGCTCATCGTCAAGGAATGCCAACTGACCGCCGGCAAGTCGCCCGCGCCGGTGGCGGCGGGTCTCCTGGCGCGGCTGCAGGAGTACGAAGCAGCCTTGGCCGCCTTCCGGACTGCGATCGGACTCCCCAACAGATAGCTACGGCGTCACATCTCGCTTCGGCTCCAATCGCAGGATCCACAACCCAGAGTTGATATCGGGGACGAAGATGTTCCCGTCCCGCACGACGGCGCCCCAGGCGAATGGCGTATGGGGCTGAGCGCCGGTCGAGTCCGCCGTGAGCATCCAGCTCATCTCCCGGCCCTCTCGCAGGAGGTCGCCTTTCAGCTCCCCGGAGACGTCGAGCACGCGGGCGCCGCCCTGGTAGTTCCCCAGGTACAGCGTGTCCCCCACCACCCAGACGTTGTGCACGCCGCCGTCGGTGGGCTCGTACCACGCGACTTCCTTGGGATGCTCGATGTCGGATACGTCGATGACGTGCATCCGGCCGAACGTGAGGTCGTTCCCGGCGGCGAGCCCTTTGTAGGGACGGGCGGCATAGACCTCGTCGCCCACGAAGACGTAGTGGCCGGCGCGCCATGCCGTGTGCGTGCCGCGCACGAAACCCGGACCCCAGAGCTGCTCGACGCGCGCGTAGGTGGCGTTGAGATCGTACTTGAACTGGCTGACGAGCTGCGGGTGCTCGGGACTGCCGCCTTTCATCCCATTGCCTACGTCCAGAATGACGAGTCCGTCGTTCCAGTAGGCGAGGTAAGCCAGGCCGTCCACGACCATGATGTCGTGGAGGTAGCGGCCGGCTTCCGTCTGCTCGGTCTGCCAGCGCGCCACTTCCTTGGGATGGTAGGGGTCCTGGATGTCGATCACCCGCATGGAGCCGGTCGCGTCGTCGGTCAGGTAGACGTGTCCCCAGTAGACGTAAGCGCTGTGCACGCCGCCAGTTACGGTCTCGGTGTACGCGGCGATCACCTTCGGATGGCACGCATCGCTCGCATCGAAGACCATGATGCCGTTCTTCCGGTTCGACGCACCCTCGCGTGAGAAGATCCCGAACTTCCCGTCCTCGGTCGTCATCACGTCGTTGTTGATGCGCGCGTCGTTCATCATCGAATCGACGATCCTGGGCTGTGCCAGGTCTGAGATGTCAATCGCATAGACCCGGTCGGCGATGGTCGAGAGGTAGGCGCATTGGCCGTTGGGATGGACCCACACCTCGGCCGCCCGCTGCTTGATGGGCAGATGGGCCCGGACCTCGAGCCCGCGGGTGACCCGGCGGGCTTCCACTCGCACCACCGCCCCCGCGGTGCGCGCACCGATCGTCGCCTGGACGGTGTACACGCCGGGCAGTTCGGCGACGAACGCCCCACCATTGTCGATGACCGCGGCTCCCGATCCCGCACCGAGACCCCATGCCACCGCGACGTCCTTCGGCGCCGCCGTGAAGTGCACGACGTCGCCGGTTCGTACCGTGGCCGCCGCGGGCACGATGGTGACTCGGACCGCCAGGGCCGCCGGCACTACAAGCAGCGGCAGTCGCTGCTCCGCCGCCCCCACCGCCACCGTGACCGTGGCGCGACCGGGCGCGACCGCCCGGAGGACACCGTCCGGAGTGATACTCGCGATGCGGGCGTTGCTCGACGTGAATGTGGCGGCGTCAGGTCTGCGGTCGCCGTGCTTCGAGTAGGCCGTCGCGACCAACGTCAATTGGGTCCCGGCCACGAGCCGGGCGGGCATGGGATCCACCGCCACCCGTGACGGGGGTTCCGGCGTCGCCCGGAAGACAGCCTCGGCCCGCACGGATCCCCGTTGCCCCGGGACGAACCCGACGGCGACGACCCGCAGGGGGCCGGCGTATCCCGCGGTCAGCACCCCGGTCGAATCCACCCGACCGTTGTCCGAGCCCACGAAATATCGGATTTGGGCATTGGTCACGAGCAGCCCGTTGGCATCGAGCGCCCGGGCCGAGAGCTGCAGCGTCTGGCCGATCTGCAGCTCCCCGGCCGCGGGCGTGATCTCCACCTTGGCGATCGCCCATGGCGCAGCCGGAGCGGTGGGCTGCTGCAGTAGGCTCAACAACAGAGCGAAATGCATGCGTGCTCCTCAGGGAATGGCGGTTTGACGGGGCTCGAGCCGCACGACCCAGAGCCCGCTATTCAGGTCCGGCACATAGATCAGACCATCGCGGTAGATGGCGCCCCACGCGTTCGCCGCGTTGGGCACGTTGCCGTCCTGGTCGCCGGTGTGCACGTGCGCATACTCGCGCCCCTGGGCGAGGAGGTCGCCCTTGAGCTCGCCCGAAATGTCGATGATCCGCAGGCCGCCCTGATAGTCGCCGAGATACAGCGTGTCGCCCGCCACCCAGACGTTGTGGCTTCCCCCATCCGGTGGCTCGAACCAGGCTACCTCTTTCGGGCTGGCCAGATCGGAGATGTCGACCACGTGCAGGCGCCCGTAGGCGCGGCCCAGCCCGATGACGCCCGCGCCGCCGCCCTGCTGACGGGTCGGGAAGACTTCGTCGCCGACAAAGACGTAGCGGGTGCCGACGCGCCACGAGGTGTGGGTTCCGCGGATGAAGCCCGGCCCCCCCGCGAGCTCGACGTTCTTGTACAGCGCGTTCAGGTCGTACTTGTACTGGAGCACGAGCTGCGGGTTTTCGGGGCTGCCGCCCTTCATGCCGTTGCCGACGTCGAGGATGACCAGGCCGTCATTCCAGTACGATAGTGTGGCCAGTCCATCGCGGACGTCGATGTCGTGCAGCGTGCGGCCCGCCTCGGGGCGCTCGACCTGCCAGCGGGCCACTTGCTTCGGGTGATACGGGTCGCGGATGTCGATGACCCGCATCGACCCGGTCGCGTCGTCGGTCAGGTAGATGTAGCCGTGATACACGTAGGTGCTGTGCACACCGCCCGTGACGGTTTCCGTGAACTCGGCGATCGGCTTGGGGTGGGCCGGGTCTTCGAACGACAGGATGACGATGCCGTTCTTACGGTTGGAGGCTCCTTCGCGCGTCATCACCCCGAACTTGCCGTCTTCGGTTGTCATGACGTCGTTCACGACGCGAGCGTCCACCATGACCGAATCGGTGAGGAACGGCTTGGCCGGATCCGAGATGTCGATCGCGTAGATGCGATCGCCGATGGTGGACATGTAGGCGTGTTTGCCGTCGGGATGGAGCCACAGCTCCGCGGCTTCGAGCCCTTTGAGCGGCAGGCGGCCGACGATGGACACCATCCGGGTCGCGTTCCGCGCCTCAACGCGCACGATGGCCTCGGCCGATCTGGCTCCGAGGGCGGCGACGATGCGGTACGTTCCCGCTTCATTGGCCACGAACCCGCCGTCACCATCGATGGTCGCCGTGCCCCGCCCCACCGGCGCCACCGCCCACTCCGGCCGGCCATCGGCCACCGCGCGGCGCGCGGCATCGGTCGCGGTGAACCGGAATCGGATCACGTCGCCGGTGCGGACCGCGGTATCGCCGGGGGCGATGCCGATCCGGACGACGCTGTTGGCGACCACCATGACTCTCCAGATCGACGACGCGCCGCCGGATGACGCGGTGATCGACGCCTGACCGGGCGCCCGCGCGGTGAGCCGACCCGCCGCGCTCGCCTCGACGACACCGGGTCGGGAGGACGACCAGGTGACCGGGTCGTAGCGTCGGTCCCCGTTGACCGAGAGCGGGGCGGCATCGAGCACCAGCGACGTGCCGGCCAGCATGCGCGCCGGTTGCGGCGTGACGACGACGCGAGCGGCCGGGAGGGCAAGCACGGTGATCCGCGCGAACCCGAGCGTGGGACGGTTCGGCGGACCCTGCAGCACGACGGCGGCCGCGACGTTCAGGGTACCCGTGGCGCCGGCCGACACGAGCCCGGTGGAGTCGACCCGGCCCTCGAATCGCCCGCCGCCCATGAACCAGCGTACGCTCACGCTGTCGAGCCGGCGGCCCGCCGAGTCGTAGGCGGTGGCTGCAAGGCGCACCGTATCGCCGACTTTGAGTGCGTATTCGGCCGGCCGCACCTCGACGCGTGCCACCGGTTGGGGGAGCGGCGCGGGCTGTTGCGCGGGCTGCTGTACCGCCAGCAACGCGAGCAGAAGTGGCGACGTCATGAACATCCTCGCGATGTGATGTGACGAGTAAACCCGGGGCAGGTGACAGCGAACGCATCAGGTTACGACTCGGGGCGCAGTGGCGGAAGTGCCCGGAGCCACTGGGAAAGCGCAGTTCAGTGATGCTATGCTGTCGCTATAGTGGCAAAGCTCGATTGGGCCCGTCAAGCGGGCGCGCCTATTCTATTGACAGTGGACGTGGTCGAACCCTACCTTTGCCCCCGGTTCAAGCAATACGTGGCACCGTCACCGGATGTCTGCGCTCCGCGAGGACCAAATGTCTCGCGGTTTTTGTTTGAGCCCGCCCCAGGTCGCGGTGACCTGGGTCGAACCACTCCGGGGCGATGCCCCATTCGTGCAGAGGTTTATCTGTATGGCAAAGGGTAAAGTGAAGTGGTTCAACGATGCGAAGGGCTTCGGCTTTATCGCGCAGGAGTCGGGTCCGGACGTGTTCGTCCACTTCACG
>JBGPHP010000170.1:0-6573 GCA_041484445.1 Gemmatimonadota bacterium | reverse complement strand
GCTTGACCGGATCGCCGACCTTCGCCGCTCCGTCCATGCGCTGGGCGCTGATGTCGAGCCGGGCTGCGGCGGTCGGATGACGCGCGACCCAAAGGATCTTGTTCTGGTGGTCGGTCCGTGGCGGCGCGGCGAGAGGATCGCCGAAGATGAGCGCCGCGATCTCACCCGAGCGGCCGATCTCGTGCGGCATGCTGGGCTGGGCCGCGCTGAAGCCTGCGCGGGCCCAGTCCGGTAGGACACCCGTCAACACGTTCGCTTGGCAGGTCGAAGCAGCGCCGCTTGGCCGGCTTGAGGGCAGCGGTTGTCCGCAAGCGGCCACGGCGAGGGTGACGATGAGGAGTCCGATGGCGCGCATGTGATTCCTATACACCGCCCGTCGACCTTAGGTTTGCCGACGGTGGGCTTAAACCTCACGCTGGCATCATCCGGCTGGCGGCAATGGGCGAGTATGAGGCCCCGCGACTCCGTTGAGAAGCGATAAGCAACCGATAAGTTGCGGTACCGAAACTTGTCGAGGGCCGGTGTCCAGGGCGGGCTCCGGCCCTTGCTACTAACCCGCCGCTTGCACCTGAGCAAGGGTCGATCGACCTTGCCGAGGACCTTGCGGAGGTGCCCGCGGGAACCATCCTCCCGCCACGATGTTGCCAATACGCACCACGGTGTAGAGAAACAGCCCTGACTGTTAACTCTGGTATGGACCGACTAACGGCAATCCAGTACTTTCGGTGGACCGGCAAGACGTTTCGCCTCAACGCGCAGCCTCTGCGCTCTCCGGTTCGTCTGGATCTGCCCCTTCCTGCGTACCCACGCAGGACATCTCACGCGCGCCTTGGGTTCGCCAATGCGCGCAATTGAACACAGGAAGTGCCCAGTCATGAAACGTTCATTCACTATTCTCGCGGCTACGGCATTGCTGGCGGGCCTAATGGCCTCGCCGGTGTCGGCAGCCACCACCGGCACCTGGGAGCAATACCCAATCGGAGCGACCGAGTTCCACGCTGACGTTCAGCAGCCGATCAACAGCGCCAACACCAGCAACTGGCCGGCCAAGAGCAAGGGCGCCATCCCGGTCATGTTCAAGCTCAGCTCGCGCGTCGGGCCGGCCGCCTTCGAGTCCATCTTTGCTGACAATCCAACTAACACCGCCAACGACTTCGCGTACCTGAGCTTCACGCCCGACGCGGTAATGACGTTTGGCGACCTCACCAATCTGACGGCCGACTATGCCTTCTCTCTTGGAGACTGCCACGGCGGTTCGCTGCGCTGGCAGGTCAGGGTCGACTCCAACAACAACGGCGTCGTCGACCCGTACCATCCGACCCTCAACCCCAACGGCGACAAGGCCGTCTTCATCTACTACGGCCTCCCGCCGTCGTTCGGTAACGACCCGGATGGCGCCGGTCCCTTGAGCTACGAGGGAGGCTGCACGCCTACCTCCAGCCTCGGCGCATCGCAGAGCGGTGTCAACCTCCTCAGCCTGGCTGAGCAGGGCGTGTTGCGGTTCGACACCTCGCAGTTCGACGGGAACTTCTACAACAACTACGCCGGGGCCGTCGCCGCGACAGACAGCTTCCGTGTATGGCGCGCCTCACTCGTTCTTGACTCCGGCTGGCAGTACACCGACAGGACCCCAAACGGGGACCAGCGGCTCTCTCCGGGCACCACTGCCACCGTGGACGACAACGCTCGGACGTTCATCTCCTCGGCCGGGGGTGCCTTTGATCCGACATGTACGCTCCCGACGGCCACCATCAGAGTGACGAAGATCAGCGGGGCAGACACCGGGTTGGTGAACGAGACCGCCACCACCTATCAGCCCGACGGCGGCACCTTCTTCCGTGTCGTGGACTGCAAGTACCAGTACAACCTGTCGATCCCCTCGCTCAAGGGATCAGGGAACTATCTCGTCGAGATCCTGATCGACGGGACCCCGATCGGGAGTGCTTCCTTCGATCTGAAGTAGACGCTCTCGGACAAGCCAAGCGTAGATTCAGGAAAGGGGTCGGTCCAGAACCGGCCCCTTTCCTCGTCTACAATTTAGTAGGTCCGCCGGTTCGGGTTGCGAGGTTGAGACGATGTCACGGGACGTAACTGTCGCCGAGGAACGGGCACGCTTGGCCGCGGCAGATTTGTTAGCTGCAGCCAACGAGCTGATCGCGCGGCTCACGATGAAGCCGGAAGACACGCAGGATGAAGTGGACGCCGCAGTGCTGTCGCGGCGGTTTACCAGTTATGCCCTGTCGGGAAGGCTGGACGATGCGTGGAAGGACGTGGACTTCGCGAGCCGCGCTCGAACGGAGATCGGGAGCATCTCGGCGTCCCTGAGCGGGTTGTCGGCTGCGGTCAACGAGGATGCAGCCGCTGCCCAGGCGGAGCTGATCGGTCGTCTCGATGCCCTCGCTGCCGAGTGCGAACGACGGGCGGTTGTGCTCAGGTCGTGAGGTCGACGACGTAGCGGCGACCAGCCGCGGCGATCGATAGCGTGCAGGCGACCCCGGCCCGTTTTCGCCAGCCGGGCCGCAAACTCCGGGATGCCGCCCCACCAACCACGCCCGGCGCTCAGATGCGCCACATCTGTGCTCGCCGCAGTCTCGCCGCAGCCCGTGAGTGCCATGGTTCGGGGCGCGTGGCTACGGCCGTGGGCGGGCCTGACGCATGAGCCTCGAAACGATCAGGAAGGAAGAGAAAATGCAGGGAGACGCCAGGCCGCGGACGAGGGGGACCACGGCCCTCGCCATCTTCGCGGCGATCGGTGGCGTAATCGGGCTGCTGGCGGGCTTGTGGCTGCTGGGGAGTGCTCTCGGCAACGGGTCGTGGCCCCTGGCTACACTTCTCGTCGCGCTGGTCGTGCTTGTGGTCTCGGTGGCCGAGCTCGCGTTCGCGTATAGCGCCTGGACGCAGACGGGGTGGGCCCTGAAGCCGGGACCACGTGCGGTCGGGTTCGCGCTGGCAATCGCCCTCAACCTTCTTGGCGTCCTCTTCCTCCTCGCCGTCCTCTTATTTACCGCCCAAAGGAGCACCTTCGAGCCGACGGGGTCGCCGATCACGAGATCCCAGTGATCATGTCCGCGGCATCTAACCGAGACGCGCGATCGGGAGGACTCCCCGATGATTCGTAATGCCGCGGTCGCTCTCGTCGGCTTGCTGGCGGTCGTGCTCGTGGGCTGCGGTCGCGGCCAGACGCCCATCCCACCCGGGGCCCAGGTGGTCCACATCGCGGTCACTCAGTCCGAGGTGCGCCTGGATCCAGGCACCGTGCGCGCCGGGGATGTCTATCTGGTGCTCGACGCGCCCCTGGACGGCTCCATCGTCTTCGTCCAACGCAAACGCACCGCTGCGGAGACCCCCGGTCCCTTGAGCGACGACGACCTAGCTCGGCTCGCGCATGGCGATACGGAGGGAACCTCCATCGGGGGCATGGACGCTGGCGGATGTGACGCGGCACAAAATGCCGAGGATCGCGGCCAGATGGGTCCCTGTGGGAACGTCCTCAAGGTGGTCCTCCTCGGGGGGAAATACGCGATCCTCGGTGATATGCCTGGGAGTAATCCGCCGGGTCGGCCGCTGCCGTCGATCGCCGTCCTCGAGGTCCTGCCCTGACCGGGGCGCGATGAGTCGCGGGCGGGCCTCCTAGTCACCTTCAGGTGTCGCACGTCTGTCGCCCCGAGCATTCCTTAGCCGCTACTGGGAATCGCGTCCATCCGCTCCGCCGCGCGATCGAGCATGGCGGGGTGATGCGTGGGCCGGGGTGACGTTGACGGCGCGAGGAGCTCCAGCGGCTCGGCCGCGGCGATCGGTAGCGTGCAGGCGACCCCGGCCCCCGCGCTCGGTTCGGTCGGCCCCATTCGCTCTTCTCGTCGCGGAGTACGATTCCCAACGGTCGAAGAAGGTCTACAAGTCAGGTCGTCTGCTAAGGCAGACATCCCTGTTGTACAGTCGGCCGGGCCCGTCAGGAGCTGGATGAGAAGGTTCGCCGACATCGGTGCCGCCGTCATCGGCACCGGGTTCATCGGGACGATCCACGTCGAGCAGCTCCGCCGGATCGGCGTTGACGTCCGCGGCGTCCTCGGCAGCACGCCGGAGCGCGGCGCCGCTCGTGCCGAGGCGCTCAGCGTCCGCCGCGCCTATACCTCGCTCGACGACATCCTCGCCGACCCATCCGTGGATGTGGTCCACGTCGCATCGCCGAACCACCTCCACGTTCCGCAGGCGTCGGCGATCCTCGCAGCGGGCAAGCACGTCGTCTGCGAGAAGCCGCTGGCAATGACCGCCGCGGAGTCTGCGACCCTCGCCGCGCAGGCCGACGCATCCGGCCTCGTCAACGCGGTCAACTTCAACATCCGCTTCTACCCGCTCCACCAGCACCTCCGCGAGCGGGTCGATGCCGGTGATCTCGGCGAGGTCCGATTCGTCACCGGCCACTACTTCCAGGATTGGCTGCTTCTCGACACCGACTGGAACTGGCGCCTCGAACCCGACCAAGGGGGCGCGCTCCGGGCCGTCGGCGATATCGGTTCGCATTGGCTGGACCTGATGGCGTTCATCACCGGCCAGTCCATCGTTGCCGTGATGGCCGACCTCGCGACGTTCGTCACCACGCGCCGCCGCCCGATGGGACCCGTCGAGACCTTCTCGACGGAGCGCTTGACCGACACGATCGCACGATCCATGGGCACCGAGGACGTCGCGACGATCCTGCTTCGCTTTGCGAACGCCGCCCGTGGCTGCGTGGCGGTATCGCAGATCAGCGCCGGCCGGAAGAACTCGCTCCAGTGGGAGATCGACGGGTCCGTCGCGGCAGCCGCCTGGGATTCGGAGACGCCGGACCACCTCTGGCTCGGTCACCGCGATCGGCCGAATGAGCTGCTCCTCCGCAATCCGGCGTTGATGGGTCCCGCTGGGCGATCGGCGGCGGCCCTGCCCGGCGGCCATGTCGAGGGATTCGGCGACACCTTCGGCGCCCTGTTCCGGGCGATCTACGCGGACGTCCTGGCCGGCCGTCCGAACCCGGATCCGCCGTATGCCACGTTCGCTGCCGGACATGACGAGATGCTTGTCAACGACGCGATCGCCCACAGCGCCCGCGAAGGGCGCTGGATGAACGTCGATCGCACCCCATCGCCCGCGTCGCCGTCCGGTCTCTCCTCGCCGGCCGGCGACGATCAGTAGCGTGCCGGCGACCCCGGCCCCGACGTCCAGGGCGACCCGCGGGTTGACCGCCTGGCCGCGCGCTGCGGGAGCGGCGCCAATGGCCCAGGCAGCGCGACTACCCGATAACCCTCGCGCCGTCGACGACTGCGCCGGTACCTACCGATGACCGAGATGCTGGGGCTGCCGGATGCCCGCATGTCGCACTGTGCTCATCGCCCACATCGCGACCGTCGCAAGCACCAGCCCGGCGAGGGCCATCGCCTCTCCAGCGAAGAACGCCCACAGGCCCGCGCCGACGGCGAGCAGGCCGAGTGCCGATGCCGTGACCAGGTAGAGCCGCGAGCCGTGCAACAGCTCCGCGAACCCAGGGACAACCGCCGAAATCGATGCGGCCACGCCGAGAATTAGCACTGCGACTGCGACGGCATTTACCTCGCCGAAGCCGGGAATCGATGCCCCGATCGCCCACGCGGCATACACCACCAGTGCAAGCGCGACGAAGAGTGTTGCGAGCGCGTCACGCCAAGTAATACGCATGGTCGGGTCCTCCTTGCTCCTGCACCTGCGAGGTGCCTCGTCAGCGTGCTTCGTAGAGCCGTGGAGGGAAAGTGCCGAACGTCGCTCAAAGGCGGGCGAAGGTCCCACCCGGGCAGTGGTCGCGGCGATCGGTAGCGTGCCGACAGCCGCCGGGCGTTACGCAATCTGCGACGTTGACGAACTTTGTGGTGGCCACCAACGAGTACCGCGGCAACCGGGCCAGCGAGCGGACCGAGTACCACAACCCGGACCGCTCAGGCCGTCCCGCCCAGGGCGGTGCCCAGTGGCGAGCTCAGTCCTCAGTTCACCGCTTTCTTCACGAGCGCGCCGATCCTTGTCTCGTCGGCGGCGGTCAGCTCCGTCAGCGCGAAGGAGGTCGGCCACATGGCGCCCTCGTCGAGGTTCGCCTGGTCGCTGAAGCCGAACGTCGCGTACCTCGCGTTGAACTTCTCGGCGCTCTGGAAGAAGCAGACGACCTTGCCGTCCCTGGCATAGGCGGGCATCCCGTACCAGGTCTTCGGCATGAGGCCCGGCGCGTTGGCCTTGATGACTGCGTGGATCCGCTGGGCCATGACGCGATCCGATGCCGGCATCTCGGCGATCTTCGCGAGCACGTCGCGTTCCCCGTCCGCCTTCCCCGCGCGGGGGCTGCGGCGCGCGTCCGCCTTCAGCTCTCTGGCGCGCTCCTTCATCGCGGCTCGTTCCTCGTCCGTGAATCCCTTGGACGTCTTGTCGATCGCGGTGGTGCTCTTGGCGGACTTCTGCGTGTTCTTCATTGCAGGTTTCCTCCTCTGCGAGATCTGATGGGTCGACCCTGATGGTAGGGAGCCGCCGCCGCGGCGGCTTCTCCCTGATGCCCACGCACGGGCGCGCTCAGGGTCAGGT
>JBGPHP010000169.1:0-6635 GCA_041484445.1 Gemmatimonadota bacterium | reverse complement strand
GGCCGCGTGCGCGTGTTGTTCCCGCTCGATCCGGGCGACGACGATTTCGTCCGCGGGGACAAGGACTACGAGCTGCGCGGTCGCGGCGATCGCGAGACCTTCTACGTGGACGACCGCAATGGAACGGGCACGGTGCTGGCGGCCCGGTCCGCTTCCCCGTTCCACTATGATCGCTTCGTACGGGGCGATCATTGGGACTACCGGGTGCTGGCGAATGAGCGCATTCGGGACGACGCGGAAGCCGGGCTCGTGGATCTCGTGAACGAGATGGCCGACTCGACCCACTTCGACTATGACGTCGTGAGCTATACCGTGGGGAGCGACGGGCGCCGGCCCTACGCGGGCTACTACGGCTCACCCTGCTACGGCTGCGGCGGCTACGACGGCTACGGTGGGCTCAGCGTCCGGTTCATCTTCGGCCGGTCGTATCGCTACTGCGATCCATTCCTCTACGATCCGTTCTACTGCAATTCCTACTACTACGATTCGTTCTACCACGGATACTACCGGGGCTACTACGGGCGGTTCGGCTACTCCTGCTTCGGTGATCCGTTCTGCTACGGCTATCGCCGTCCGATCTACACGACTGGACGCTCGGCCGGGGGATTCGTGTTCAAGCGCCCCGCCCCGCCGCCGCCCTTCGTGCTGCCGCGAGACCGTGCACCCGGTCGCAACGTCGGGGTGAGCACGCGCCCGCCCGATGGCGGGTTCGACGGGCGGAGAGATCCACCGATCGAGCCGCGCCGCCGGCCTTCGGCCGATAACGGCAACGGCTCCGACCGGCGTCGCGATCCGCCGTCGGCCGAGCCGCGCTCGCGCGGCGGTGACTGGTCGCGGCCCCGCTCGAACGATGGCGGGGGGCGCTCGGTGAGTCCATCGCGCGGCTCGTCCTCTCGGGGATCTGCCTCTCGCGGCTCGTCGTCTCGCGGATCCTCGTCATCGCGCGGGTCGGGATCCCGGCCATCTAATTCCGGCGGCGGCCGGCGCCACTAGCCGACCCCAGTCACTGAGGCGACCGTTTGGGCTCGATGCTCGAGCTCAGACGGTCGCTTCGCGTTCGGGACGGACTCGCCATGGTCATCGGCATCATGGTGGGGTCGGGCATCTTTCGCACACCCGGCGTCGTGGCGGGGCAGCTGGGCCGCCCGGGCCTGACGCTCATCGCCTGGCTCGTGGGGGGCGCCATCGCGTTCTCCGGCAGTCTGATCTTCGCCGAGCTCGCCACCCGCTACCCCAGGGCCGGCGGGAAGTACGTCTACGCGCGGGATGCGTTCGGTTCGCGCGTGGGATTCGTGGTGGGATGGGTGGAGGGGATCGCGATCTACACCGCCGCGATCGCCGCGATCGGGGTCGTGTGCGGGGAGTACCTGGCGCGGCTGATCGGTGCGCCCGACAGCGCGATCCCGGTGCTCGGCGTGGCGCTCGTCGCGCTGTTCACGCTCATCAACCTCACCGGCGTCTCGTCGGGCCGGTGGGTGCAGAACATTTCCACCGGGGCGAAGCTGCTGGCGCTCGTCGCGGTGATCGTCGCGGCGCTGGCGCGCGGCTCGGGCGCCGGGTGGCACAGCTCGACCGCGGTCGCACCGCACGGCGGCGCACTCGTCGCCGCGCTGGCGGTGGCGTTCCAGTCGGTGATCTGGACCTACTACGGCTACCTCGACGCGGGGAAGATTGCCGAAGAGGTGGTCGAGCCGTCGCGCAGTCTGCCGCGCATCTACCTGGGCGGGATCACCGCCGTCACAGTTCTCTACCTGCTCCTCAACGTGGCCTACATCCAGGTGCTGCCGTTCGATCAGATCGCGTCGTCGAAACTGGTGGCGGCGGATGTGATGGCGGTGCTGTTCGGCGGCCGTGCGGGGACCGTGTTGGCCGCGGTCGCCCTGCTGGTGGTGCTCGCGTCCCTCAACGGCAACATCTTCGTGACGCCGCGCGTCATCTTCGGGCTGGGGCGTGAAGGTCTGGCTCCCCGCATGCTGGCGCGGGTGAACCGCGGCGGGACGCCGTGGGCGGCGATGCTCTTCGTCGGCGTGACCGCCATGGCGCTCGCGGCCACCGGCACGTTCGAAACGCTGCAAGCGCTCGCGATCACCCTGATTCTCGTGGTGGACTCGATTGCGGTGCTGGCGCTGGTGGTGCTGCGGCGGAGGACGCCGGAGACGCCGTTCCACTCGCCGTTCTTCCCCGTGTTACCGCTGGCGTTCGTAGCGGGGTACGCCGCGCTGTTCGTGGGGACAGTGATGGCACAGCCGAGAGTCGTGGTGATCTCCGTAGGAGTGCTGGGGGTGGCATACTTGCTCAGCTGGATCTCAGCTAGTGGACAGGCGGACAGACAGGGGCTCAGGGGCTAAGTCGCGCACTTGCCGCCCTTGCCGCCACTATCGCCCCCGCCGTTCCTACCAACAGTCCTCCTATAACGTCAGACAGGTAGTGCACCCCGAGGTATACCCGACTCCATGCCACCAGCAGCGCCACCGCCACTCCGCTGGCGATCAACAGGCGGCGCGGACCGGTGCGCCGCTCCGCGGCGGCGGCGATGAGGGCGAGAGTGACGTAGAGCGCGCTCGCGGCCATGGCGTGCCCGCTCGGGAAACTGTAGGAGTCGGGCAGCGCGACCATCGCCACGGTCGGGCGGGGGTGGTGAAACAGCAGCTTCAGGACATTGTCCAAGAAGAACGCGACCAACGTCCAGGCGAGGGCGAGCACGATGCGCGGCCGCGCCGACGCGATGGCGTAGGCCGCGACGAGCAGGGCGATGAGGATCACGATCGGCCCGCTGCCCAGCGCCGTGGCGTTGATCGCCACGGCACTCTGGAATGGCGTGCGGTGGGTCGCCGCGGCGACCGCCACGGTCTGGTCGAGCGTCGTGGTCCATCCCGCCGCCACGGCCGCGCCGAGCGCCAGGAATGCGGCGAGCAGCACGAGCGCTCCCCGGCGCGCATCAGCGATCATCGGTCCCTCTCCTTTTCCGGCTCCGGCTCCAGGCCCTCGATGCGGTGCAGCTCGCGCTCGCTCGGGCGCACGCCGCCCGGGCGGTACATGATGACCCGGGCGCGCTCGAGCGTGATCAGCCCGCCGCCGATCATGTCGTCGAGGTCGGGAAGCACACCCTGGATCGCCTCCTCGGTCTCCACCACTTCGAGGATGATCGGGAGGTCGAGCGACAACCGCAGCACCTTGTCGGTGTGGACGGTGCTCGACGCGCCAAACCCGGCGACGCCGCGCAGCACGGTCACTCCCGCGAGCCCCTTCTCGCGCAGCCGCTCGAGCAGCGCCTGGTACAGCGGCCGCCCATGATACTTGTCGCTCTCCCCGATGAAGATGCGCATGAGCGTGCGTTCGCCCTTGAAGCGGTGATGTGTCATAGCAGTTTCTCCGCCAACGCCGTTCCCGTGATCACCGCCGCCAGGCACCCCACGACGGTGCCGCCCATGTACACCGCGGCACGCCAGTACTCGCCCAGACCGAGCAGCGCCACGCTTTCGTAGCTGAACGTGCTCATCGTGGTGAACGCGCCGCAGAAGCCGATGGTGAGCGCCCCGCGCATCTCGGGGGAGATCACCGTCGAGCCGGTGGCATAGCGGATCACGAACCCGAGCACGAACGACCCGGCGAGGTTGATGACCAGCGTCCCCACCGGGAATGCCCCGGCGCCCGCACGGGTCTGAATCCACCCTTGCAGGGAATACCGGGCCAGTGTGCCCAGCAGGCCGCCGATCGAGATATACAGGATCATTGTGCGTGGTACGTGGTGTGTAGTATTTGACGGTGACGAGTCGGGTTACGGCTTCCGTAACCGGCGTCCGAATGACCGCCGAATAATACCACGTACCACGCACCACGTACCGCTTTTCCAGTATCTTTCTTTTCAATGCTCAACATCGCCATCTCCCAGTTCCGCCCCGCCAAGGGCGAGTACGCCGCCAATCTCGAGCGCATCGGTGCGGTGCTCGACGAGGCGGCGTTGCTCGACATCCGGCCCGCGCTGGTGGTGTTTCCCGAGACGGCGACGTCGGGCTACTTCGTGGAAGGCGGCGTCAAGGGGGTCGCGGTGACGGCCGGGACGCTGCTGCGGGACCTTGACCGCGTGTATCGGGGCGGGGCCAAAGACCGACCCGTCATCGACGTGTCGATCGGCTTCTACGAGCGGTTCCAGAACCACTTCCACAACTCCTGCCTCTACGCCACGCTCGGCGGCGCCGCGCCCGAAGTGCGGCACGTGCATCGCAAGGTGTTTCTGCCCACCTACGGCGTGTTCGACGAAGAGCGCTTCGTGGACCGCGGCCAGGACGGCGTGCGCGCGTTCGACACCGGTTGGGGTGGACGCGCGGCGATCCTGATCTGCGAGGATGCCTGGCATTCGCTCGCCGGCACGATCGCGGCGCTCGAGGGCGCGCAGGTGATCCTCGTGCCGAGTGCCTCGCCGGCGCGGGGGACCGGGGTGGATGAGGAGGGAACGCGGCTGCCGGCGAGCATGGTGCGCTGGGAGCGCGTGGTCCGCGGGCTGGCGGAGGAGCACGGCGTGTACGTGGTGCTGGCGAACCTGGTGGGGTTCGAGGGCGGGAAGGGATTCCCGGGGGCCTCCGTCGTGATCGACCCGATGGGGAATCTGGTGGTACGCGGGCCGTTGTTCGAGGAAGGCCTGGTCGTGGCCGAGCTGGATCTGGAGCAGCTCACCCACGCGCGCGCCGATGCGCCGCTGCTCGCGGATCTGCAGAGCGCGCTGCCGATCCTCATCAAAGGACTGGGGAGGGGGGACGGGGGAAGGGGGAAGGGTGCTCCCAAGAATGTGAAGTACGATGTCGCGTCGAACGGCATTCACTCGTCCCCTGTTCCCCGTCCCTCGCCCCCTTCCGTCCATGTGTTCCGCCGCGCCGCGGGCGAGGACGACCCGCTCGCCATCGATCCCCCGCTGGTAAAGAAGTGGCTCGTCAGCTTCCTCAAAGACGAGGTGGTACGGCGCCGCGGCTTCAAGAAGGGAATCGTGGGAATCTCCGGGGGCGTGGACTCGTCGCTCACGGCGTTTCTCGCGGCCGAAGCGCTCGGCAAGGACAACGTGATCGGCGTGCGGATGCCCTATCGCACGTCGAGTCTCGAGAGTCTGTCGCACGCGCAGCTCGTGATCGACAGGCTCGGCATCCAGTCGGTGACGGTGGACATCACGCAGGCGGTAGACGGTTATCTGTCGACGGTCACCGACACGACACCGACCCGGGCCGGCAACGTGATGGCGCGCGAGCGGATGATCGTGCTGTTCGACCACTCGGCGAAGCACAACGCCCTGCCGCTCGGCACCGGCAACAAGTCCGAGCGGCTGCTGGGCTACTTCACCTGGCACGCCGACGACTCGCCGCCGGTGAATCCGCTGGGCGACCTCTTCAAGACCCAGGTGTGGGCGCTGGCGCGCCACGTCGGCGTCCCCGCGGAGATTCTCGCCAAGCCCGCGACGCCCGATCTCGTGCCGGGGCAGGAGACCGAGCGCGACTACGGCTTTACCTACCAGCAGGCCGACCCGATCCTCTACTACCTGATCCGCGGCTACGGTCCCGAGGAGGTGATCGCGCGGGGCTTCGACGCCAAGGTAGTGGGCCTGGTGCACCAGCGGCTCGAATCGACGCACTGGAAGCGGCGGCTGCCGACCGTGGCGGTGCTGTCGCAGACGGCGATCGGGGAATTCTATCTGAGACCGGTGGACTACTGATTCACGGCCGGAAGAACAAGAACGTGATCGCCACGAAGATCGGCAGCAGAATCCCGCCGCTGTAGGCCATGTACCCGAAGAACGACGGCATCTTCACCCCGTTCTCTTCCGCGATGGCCTTGACCATGAAGTTGGGCGCGTTGCCGATGTAGGTGTTGGCGCCCATGAAGACCGCCCCAGTGGCGATCGCGGCCAGCAGCCGGGCCGCCGACGGATCGAGCGTCAGAGCACCCACGAACGGTCCATGCGCCGGGATCCCGTGGAGACCGGCGGCACTGGCGGCGAACACGAGGTAGGTGGGGGCGTTGTCGAGCACGCTCGAGAGCGCGCCGGTGGCCCAGAAGAACTGCCACGGTTGCGACACACCGAAGCGCGCCCCCAGCACGGTCCGCGCGCCCTCGCTCCAGGCATTGAGGATTTCGAGCACCGGCGCCATGGTGACGAAGATCGCCGCGAACAGCACCGCCACCTCGATGATCGGCCCGAACGTGAACGCGTTCTTCTCGCGCTGCGCACGCGAGGTTCCCAGGTAGGCCGTCGCCGCGAGCGTCACGATGACCGCTTCCCGGGCACCCGATACCCAGGGGTGTCCCGCCGCGGCGGCCCGGCCGGCCGATACGATCGCTACCAGCGTTCCCGCGAGGGCGGCCCCGGCCGCCGCGCCGCGCACCCGCAGCGGCTCGTGCTGCATCACCTGCTCGAGCTGCGAGCCGGGCCGCTCCCGCTCCTCGCGCGCGAACACCACCTGGTCCCACACGTTGAAGATGACCAGCAGCGCGAGCGACGCCGTGAGCCACTGCGGCCACAGCCGCAGCGTCCAGCCGAAGGGCACCCCTTTCAGGAAGCCGAGCAGCAGCGGTGGATCACCGATGGGCGTGAGCAGCCCGCCGCAGTTCGCCACGACAAAAATGAAGAACACGACGATGTGCGCCGTTTG
>JBGPHP010000168.1:0-6703 GCA_041484445.1 Gemmatimonadota bacterium | reverse complement strand
GGCTCGATTCTGAAAAAGGCGGTTGGGGGCGACTGGAAGGGCAAGCTGTCGCCGGTGCTCTATATCGTGGCCATCGTAGCGACCGCGTGGTCGCCATGGATCGCCCAGGCGATCTTTGTGACCGTCGCGCTCATCTGGCTGATTCCGGACCGGCGGATCGAGAGCGTGCTGTCGCGCCACGAGGCATAGCATGAAAAGGACGACTGCGGCGTTGCTCGTCGCGCTGACCGGAACTCCGCTCGCGGGGCAGGGGATTCCGTTCAGCCAGCACGGCACCGTCTCCCAGCGCGTCGGGTTCACCGATATCAGCCTCTCCTACAACCGACCCGTGGCGCACGGGCGCGCGCTGTTCGGCAAACTGGTGAAGTGGGGGCAGGTGTGGCACCCGGGAGCCGATTCGGCGACCACCATCACGTTCAGCAAAGGCGTGTCGATCGAGGGGCAAGCGCTCGCGGCCGGGCAGTACACGCTGTGGACGATTCCCGACTCGACCAGCTGGACCGTGATCTTCAGCCACGCGCTGCACGTGTTCCACTTGCCCTATCCGGGCGCGTCACACGACGCGTTGCGCGTGACGGTGGCGCCGCTGCAGGGGAGTCACATGGAAGTGTTGGCGTACTACTTTCCGGTGGTCGGGCCCGATTCAGCGGTGCTGCAGCTGCACTGGGGGACGACGATCGTGCCGCTGCACATCCACACGCGGTAGTCCGAGACTGGGGGTCACGGGCCCGGCTTCCTGCACGCCGCAGTTCTCGAACGCCACCGGGTGCGCCCCGGTCTGGAGCAGATCGTGGAGCATCTCGTGCTCCACCAGCCGCTCATCCGCGAGGTGCGTTTCGGCGATGTAGATCGCGTGCGGCGGTCCCCACCACCCCCAGCGCGGTCCATCCGGGGTCTCGAATCGATCGCCGGGCATCTCGTACCACTCGACCCGGTCCAAAGGCGCGGTGAGCTGCGCGCAGGTCTCCATCCGCTGCCACCACACGGCGTAGAGCGGGGGAGGCGGATTGAAGGGCCGCGCGCCCGCCGGCTCGAAGGGATGGGCGAGACACGCCGCCACGAGCAGCATAACCACTCGTGACCACTCCCGGACCGGTCGATTGTACGCTGCGCGGTCCGGCTGCATTCCATCTCCACGTGACGTGCGGGAATCGATGTTCTAATCTCTCAGAGTGGGAGCGGGCGCCGCAACCGCCCGCGTGCTGGTGGTGATCATCGTCAGGTTCTTGCCGGCCGCCGCGGCGGCCGCGTCGTCGCGGTCGCGCGCCGTCCGGTACACCGCGGCCACGGCCGACCCGGAGCCGCACAGGCGCACCCAGAGCGGTCCCGTCTGCGCGACCCGCTCGAACAGCGCGCGCAGCTCGGGGTGACGCGAGAACACGGGCACCTCGAAGTCATTCCCTCCCAGCCGGCCGACGCTGCCCCACGTCGCGAACGCGTCGCCGTCGAGCACGACCGGGCCGCGCGACGTCGGCGCGGGATGCATTTCGTCCCACCAGCGATAGGCGTCCGGCGTTGCCACGGACACGGCCGGGACGGCGACGAGCGCCGGAGCGGCGGGGCAGGGCGGCAGGCGAAACAGCCGCTCGCCGCGTCCCCAGGCGAGGGCCGCCGGCGCGCCGCTCGCGAAGAACGCTACGTCGGCGCCGAGGCGCGTGGCCAGGAGCAGCAGCTCCTGGCGGGGGACGACGCCACCGGCGAGAGCGTTCACGGCGTGGAGCGTCGCCGCGGCGTCGCTCGAGCCGCCGCCCAGGCCGGCGCGCACGGGGATGCGTTTGGTGAGTCCGATCGATACGCCGAATTTCTCACCGATGGCCTGGAGTACCGCCCGTGCCGCGCGCACCGCGAGGTTCTCGTCGGTCGGCCCCAGATCCGGGCCGTCCACGTGCAGCGAGACGCCGGCGTCGGTGCGGGTGACCAGGAGCTCGTCGGCGAGCTCGAGCAGCGCGAATGCGGTCTCGATCTGGTGGAAGCCTCCGCTCTCGCGGGCGAGGATGCGGAGCAGCAGGTTCACCTTGGCATGCGCCGCGACCTGTACGCGCGCGGGACCGGCGGCGCCGCTCACGGCGCGGGCTCGGGCGGCGGCGCGGCCCGGCGCAGGTCACCCAGATGCAGGTGCGCGCGCGACAGCGCGTCGAGGCCGAGCAGCGTGATCGGGATGAATCCGGTGAGGTGGAACGCGAATGCGTAGGCCAGCGCGAGCGTGGCCCCGATGCCGTAGAACTGCAGCGTGAGCCGCGTCGCGTACTCGAAGACGCCCCAGAACCCGGGAGCGGCCGGGATCGCCACGCCGAAGCCGATGAGGCCCTGCAGCAGCAGCGCGCCCTCGGCCGGCACGGCCAGATGGAATGCGCGGAAGCAGAGGGCGAAGGCGGCCGCGTTGACGAGCCACAGCACGAGCGACCAGCCGAGCACCGCCGCGAAGCGCCCGGGACTCTTCAGCACGGCGAGGCCGGCGACCAGCCCGTCGGCCACCAACCGGATCTTGCGCGCCAGTCGCTCCGGCAAGAGGGCGCCCGTGATGCGGTCGAGCAGTGCGAGCCAGGGGCCGGGCCGGAGCGCCACGATGAATGCCACGAGCAGCGCGGCGCCGAAGGCGATGGCGACCCCTGCGGCAACGTGCGACAGGGGTGTCCCGCCCACCGTGGCCTGACGGGGAAACGATGGCGCGGCGATCGCCGCCGCCATGAGCGCCAGCATCATCAGACCGTCGAACACGCGTTCCACGCCGATCGAGGCGAGTGCGGTCGTGAATCGGACCGGCAGGCTCCGGCTCGCGACCCAGGCGCGTGCGAACTCCCCGGCCCGCGCCGGCAAGAGGTTGTTCGCCATGAATCCGATGGCGGTGGCGTCCCAGAGCGGCCGCCACGGATAGCGGCCGCCGTCGGGGGCGCGGAGCAGCACGCGCCAGCGCAGCGTGCGCAACGGGAAGGTGAGGGTGGCCACGCCGGCGGAGGCCAGGATCAGCACCGGATTGGCGGCCCGGACGCCCGCCAGCACCTCGCGCAGGTTCACGCCGTGCACCGCCCACAGGAGAAACGCGGCGGTGACGCCGAGGCCCAACGGCCAGGTCCAGCGCGACGGCCGTCTAGGCGCCGGACTGGATGGCGAGGTCAACGAGATCGCAGACTTCGTCGAACAGGGCGGGGAGCTCGTCGGGCGGGGTCCGCCGGGCCAGGTCGCGCAGCTCCTGCACGCGCGCCAGCGCGCGCTCGCCGCGGTACAGCAGCGACTTGACGTCCACCACCGGGAGCGCCTCCACGGCCTGCGCGGCGGCCGCGGTCGCGGCCCCGCCCATCAGCTCTTCGAGCGATGCCGGCCCGACGCCCAGCGCGACCATACGCTCGTAGGCGATCCACGACCCCACGATGTCCGGTGTCTCCGCGGGCGTCTCCGACATCTCCATCAGGAAGAGCGGAGGCATCGTCGGCTTGGGGGGAATTTCGGGCGCAGGCGGCTCGGCCAACGCCCGCAGCTCGGCCAACTCGTCGGGCAGCTCAAGATCTTCGATGGGAATGATCGGAGCCTCCAGCGTCGCCGGCTCGGGCTCCGGTTCGTCCAAGGCGGCGCCGAGCGGCTGCGCCCCGGGGAACGAGACGAGGGTATGCGCCGTGGCGGGCGGGGCCACGGGAGCCGCCAGCGTGCGTAGCCGTTGCGCGACTTCGCCCAATCCGGCGGCGAGATGATCGTCGTCCGCGTGGCTGGAATTGGCCAAGACTTCGCTCGCCTGCCGCAGCGCCGCGGCGAAGCGCGCCGGCTCTTGCACCGCGTGGCCCATCGCGACCGCCTCGCGCGCCGCCTCCACGAAATGCGTCAGACTCTTGGGCAGCGGTCCTTCACCGGCGAACGACAGGGCGCGGAACGTCCCGGCGAGGGTGTGCACGCGCAGCTCGCGCTGCGTCACACTGGGCGCGCGCTCGATCGCATCGGCGGCGAGCCGCAGATGCTCGCCGTGACTGACGAGCTCCACCCGCGAGAGCGGCGCGGCCTGGGCCGCCCCCGCGCCGCGCTGCACGATGTGGGGGCCGACGTCGTCGAAGTAGAGGTCGCTGATGGGAATGACCGCCGGCTCGCGATCGAAAAAGCGAGCCAGCTGGCCCGCGAACGAGCGGAACGCCGGTCCCTCGGGATCGGGCTTGCCCCGCTCGGCGACTTCGCGCGCGGCCTGGGCGATCGCCGCCCCGGCGTGCTGGAAGAAATCCGGAGCGGCCGCCGGCGGATTCGGTCCGCCGCGCAATACCTCGTTCACCGCCCGCTCGATGCCCTCGAGCACGTCGGGGAGCGGCGGCAGGTCGTTGAGCGCGGCCAGGCCACGCAGCGGCTGCAATGTCCGCAGGACGTGCTGCAGCGGATCGCGCGACGGGACGCTGCCCCGCAGGGCGGTGGCCGCGCGGTCCAGCGCGCTGGCGATGGCGGCGCCTTCGCGCGCCACGAACGCGCGCGCTCCCGCGTCGAGACCCAGCGCTTCGGCCTGGCGGATCACGGCCGAAGGTCGTCCCGACAGCTGCTCCAGCTCGCGGGCCAGCGCCTCGGCTTTCGCCGTGTCGGGCTCGCCCCAGGTCGCGACGCGGCGGATCAGGATCTTCAGGTCGTCGACGGTCCGGATCGCGACCTGCCGCGTCCCCGGATCCCAGCCGCGCCGCCCTTCGCGCAGGCTGCGGGCGAGCGATTCGAGGCCGGCGGCGGCGCGGGCGATCGGGGTCTGGCTCGCCATCAGTGCGCTGCCGCGCAGCGCACGCGCCAGCCGCACGAATTCGTCGGCCGCGGGGGCGCCCTCGGGCGCGAGCAGGGCATCCAATCGCTCCAGATACTCCCCCGCCTCGAGGGCGAAGAAGTCGGCCATGGCGAGCGGGGTGCCGGGCGGGTGGCTCATGGTCGTATCAAAATAGGAACACCGTCAGCTTTCAGCCATCAGCCGGCGGCTTTCCCTGTGGCGGCCGCCGAATCCACCAGCTGCCGCATGCGCCGCACGGCCTCTTCCAGCCCCCAATACACCGCGTTACTCACGATGCTGTGGCCGATGTTGAGCTCCTCGATCTCCGGTGTCGCGGCGACCGGCTGCACGTTCTGGTAGGTCAGGCCGTGGCCGGCGTGGACGGCGAGGCCGCGGGCGACGGCGTGCCGCGCGGCACGGGCGAGCTCCGCCAGCGCCCGGTCGTTGCGCCGCCAGGTCCGCGCGTAGCGGCCGGTGTGCAGCTCGACGGCGGCGACGCCGAGTGCCGCCGCATGGTCGATGGCGCGGCGCGACGGATCGATGAACAGGCTGACCCGGATTCCCGCATCGATGAGCCGGCCCACGGTGAGCGCGATGCGTCGGTCGCGCGCGCCCCCGTGCAGTGCCAATCCCCCCTCGGTGGTGATCTCCTGCCGCCGCTCCGGTACGAGCGTAGCCTGAAACGGGCGGAGCCGGACGGCGATGCGCACGATGTCCGGATGCGCGCCGAGCTCCAGGTTGAGCACCGTGCGCACCGCCCGCGCCAGCCGCGTGACGTCGGCGTCCTGAATGTGTCGCCGGTCTTCGCGCAAGTGCACCGTGATGCCGTCCGCCCCGGCGCGCTCGGCATCCGCCGCGGCGCGGACCGGATCGGGCTCGTCGGTGCGGCGCGCCTGCCGCAACGTCGCGACGTGGTCGATGTTGACGTAGAGGCGCATGATTCCTTACCTTCGGATCGGTTCGCTCACCCGAGGAGTTCTGCAATGCGACAGCTGCCCGTATTCCTCACCGTAGTGGGATTGGCCTGCGGTGGTGGTGGTGGCCGCTCGCAAGTGCCCATGCCGGCGACGATGAACGATGCGTTGAGCCAGTTCCTCGATGCGGCACAGGCGAAGGACGTCCCGCGCATGGGCCGGTTGTGGGGAACGGGGCGGGGGCCCGCCGTCGAGTGGATGTCCGACTCGACGCTGCAGATGCGCATGGCCGTCGTGCAGCGCTACTTGTCTGCCAACGGGTACCGCATCGTCGAGGGGCCGCTCCCGGTTCCGGGCCACACCGACCGGCGGCTGTTCCGGGTCGAGCTGCAGCGCGCCCAGTGCCTGCACGTGCAGCCGATCGAGGTGATTCAAGCGCGCCGCGGCGGCTGGCTGGTGTACGACGTGCATCTGGAGAGCGCGAACGAAGCGGGGACCTGCCCGGCCGCGCCGGGAACCCGGCCCTAGCGATCGCGCGTGGGTCATTCGGTGAGTTCGAGGAGAATTCCCGCGGTCGCTTTCGGGTGCAGGAAGGCGATGCGGCGGCCGGCGGCGCCGCGACGCGGCGTTTCGTCCACCAGGCGGTAACCGGCCGCACGGCACCGCTCCAGTGCCCGATCGAGGTCGGGCACCCGGTAGCAGACATGATGAATGCCGGGGCCGCGACGCGCGAGGAACTTGGCGATCGGACTCTCGGGGTCGCGCGGCTCGAGCAGCTCGACGTCCACGTCGCCGAACCGCACGCTCACGATGGTGGCCCCATCGGCTTCTTCGGGATGGCCCGGCGCCAGGCCCAGCACGTCGCGGTAGAAGGGCAGGGCATCGGCAATGCGCGCAACGGCGATGCCGACGTGGGCGAGGCGCGGTGCGGAATCGTCCATGACGGCGAGAACTTAACGACGGAATGTGAAGGAGCCAACGGCATGACGGAGACTCATCCGACGGCGGTGACCGACGATTCGTTCGGTCACGAAGTCGAGCAGCAGAAGGGGCTGGTCCTGGTGGATTTCTGGGC
>JBGPHP010000167.1:0-6777 GCA_041484445.1 Gemmatimonadota bacterium | reverse complement strand
CCGTCGGCTTCTCGACGAACCGCTGCACGCGCCGGGCGTGGCGCCCAAGCGGGCGTCCCGGGACGATGTAGCCATAGGCCGACTCGGGTCGCGTGGGCTTCACCCCCACGGTCACCAGCACGTCGTGCTCCTGCGCGACGGCCAGCGCGCGCGCCGCCGTCGTCCGGAAGGCCGCCTCGTCGCCGATCGCCCAATCGGCGTGGAGCGAGAGCATCTGGGCGTCCGGATCGCGGCGCGCGATCCAATGCGCGCCCCACACCAGGGCTGGAGCGGTGGAGGCGGCGCGCGGCTCGGCCAGCACCTGTGCGGCGGGGACCTCGGGCACGAGCGCGGTCACTCGCTCCACGAGGAACGGCCCCGTGAGGATGAGAATCCGGTCCGGCGGGACGAGTCCGCCGAGACGGCGCACGGCTTGCGCCAGGAGCGGCCGGTCGCCGGCGAGCGGCAGCAGCTGCTTGGGACGCTCGGCGGTGGAGAGGGGCCAGAATCGCGTGCCGGCGCCGCCGGCCAGAATCACGGCCCACGTGCTCACGCATTGTCCTCGGGCGAGGCGTCGCCGAGCAGCACGGCCACCTGGGTGCGCAGCTTGGACGGGCTGAACGGCTTCGTGATCGTGCTGGCGCCCAGACTGCGCGCCTCGGCCAGCACGCGCTCCTCGCCTTCGGCGGTGAGAATCAAGACCGGGATCTTGGCGGTCGCGGGCCGCTCCCGCAGCTCGCGCAGCAGATCCACGCCCGAGCCGTCGGGCAGGTGGATGTCGAGCAGGATTGCGTCCGGCGCGATCTCGCCCTTCAGGGCGCCGCGCGCCTCGAACAACGAACGGGCCAGCTGCAGCTCGTAGCCGCGCGATTCCAGCTGGAGGCGGAGCAACAGGCCGATATGGGGCTCGTCGTCGACGACGAGGATGCGTCGCGGCGGGGAGGCGGCGGGATGGACCACGGTGCCGTCGACCGGCTCAGAGCAGTCCGGCGATGGCCGTGCGATGGCGGCGGAGATCGAACAGCAGCGTGCCGACGTTGGTGTCGGGGTGCACCAGCACGACCAGCATGGCGTCGGCGTGGAGCACCGCGACCACCGCCAGCCCGGCGCCGAACTCCAAGACGGCGGTGGCGAACTCGCCCCGGCCCCCGGCCGCGCCGAGCTCGCCCATGCCCCGGATGACCGACGGCAACAGCGCCGCGACGCTCTCCGAGTCCACGCCATCGCCGCTGGCGGAGTCGATCGGCAGGCCATCGCGGCCGACCACCACGACCGCATCGACACCGTTGCGGCGGGCGATCGCCTGCACCAGCTCCCGGATCGTCGGCATACGGGCGCGAAGCTAGGACGCGCCGCGAGGGAAGTCAAGCAGTGATAGTCGGTTAAGGGTTGACCCCTTTCGCGCCGATGGGGTATCTTCACGCCACTCCATGCGCCGCCGCCGATTGTTGTTGGGACTCCCGCTCATCGCGGCGCTGCTCGCCGCCTGCGACAATACCACCGGTCTGCTCCCGCCGAACTTCGCGAACGTGGTGGACACGATCTCGTTGTTCGCGCTGGACGGCACTCCGGTAGCCGCGCCCTCCGGATACCGGATCAGCGACACCGCCGTGGTGCGCACCGACCAGACCAACGACGTCGATTTCGCGTTCAACATCACCCCCGCCGGTCAGGCCGTGCTGCTGCCAACCGGGGCGTTGGGGTTGGGCAACCTCTCGGGGATCCAGGTGCAGGGCGTGCCGTTCGATGCGATCACCACCGCTCCCAACGGCCAGTACGCCGACACCCTCCCCGTCAGCATCGACAGCGGCTCGGTGGTGGTAGTGCACTCGCGGCCCATCGGCACGTGTGTCGTCGGGATCGTCTTCCTGTACGGCAAGTTCGAAGTGCTCGCCATCGATACGATCGCGCGGCGCGTGGACCTCCGCGTCCTGGTCGATCAGAACTGCGGCTATCGCGGTCTCGAGCCCGGCCTCCCCAGCCGGTAGTCCCATGATCGACATGCGGCTTCTGCGCAGCGCCCCCGCTGAGGTGCGGGCGGCCCTGGCACGCCGCGGCGATCCGGCCGTGCAGCCGCTGCTCGACGCATTGCTGGAGCTGGACGAGCGGCGTCGCGCCCTGACCACCGCCCTCGACGGCCTCAAGGCGGAGCGCAACGAGGCCGCGCGTGCCGACGCGCTGCACGTCAAGCAGCAGGGCCCGCTGCCCCCGGAAACGGTCGCCGCGCGCCGCGCGCTGGGCGAGCGCATCGGCACGGCCGAACGTGAGGTACGCATCGTCGAAACGGCGCTGGAGACGAAGGCGCTCTACGTCCCGAACCTTCCCCTGGCCGACGTGCCTGATGGCGACGCCGCCGCCAACCGCGTGGTGCGCAGCTGGGGCACTCCCCGGCCGGCCGGCCCCGACGTCAAGCCGCATTGGGAGATCGGCGAGCGGCTGGGACTGCTCGACCTGCCGCGCGGCGCCAAGCTCGCCGGCTCGGGATTCCCCGTGCTGATGGGTGCCGGGGCGCGGCTCGCCCGTGCTCTCGTGCAATTCATGCTCGATCTGCATACGCGCGAGCACGGCTACGTGGAAGTGGAGCCGCCGTTGCTCGTCCGGCGCGAGATCATGCAGGGGACCGGTCAGCTCCCGAAATTCGAGGACGACGCCTACCGCACGACCGAGGACGATTTGTTCCTCGTGCCGACCGCGGAAGTACCGCTGACGAATCTCTACCGTGATGAGATCCTGGACGGCAAACGGCTGCCGCTGGGGCACACCGCCTACACGCCGTGTTTCCGGCGCGAGGCGGGGGCGGCGGGGAAGGACACGCGCGGATTGCTGCGCGTGCACCAATTCGACAAAGTCGAGCTGGTGCGCTTCGTCCGGCCGGCCGACTCGGTCGCCGAGCACGAGCGACTCACCGCGCACGCGGAAGCGGTACTGCAGCGCCTCGAGCTGCCGTATCGCGTCGTGCTGCTCGCGGCCGGCGACACCGGATTCGCCGCGGCCAAGACCTACGATCTCGAGGCCTGGGCGCCCGGCGTCGGGGCCTGGCTCGAGGTGTCGAGCGCGTCGAGCTTCACCGATTTTCAGGCGCGGCGGGCCGGCATCCGCTTTCGCGCGGCCAAGGGCGAGAAGCCGGAGTTCGTCCACACCCTGAACGCGTCGGGCCTGGC
The DNA here is from genome assembly GCA_041484445.1 of Gemmatimonadota bacterium. Taxonomy (GTDB): domain Bacteria; phylum Gemmatimonadota; class Gemmatimonadetes; order Gemmatimonadales; family GWC2-71-9; genus DASTHG01. The sequence goes on along the minus strand of JBGPHP010000167.1, from coordinate 3,637 downwards.
CCTGCCGCGCACCATCGCGGCGCTGCTCGAGACACGCCAGGCTCCCGACGGCGGCGTGACGCTCCCGCCCGCGCTCGTGCCGTATTTCGGCGCCGAGCGACTCGTCCCGCCCGGTGCGTAGCGGCGCGCTGCGCCGGTCCGGGCCGCCCGTGGTGGTCGGCCTGGCGTTGCTGTTCGGCGCGTTGTCGGTCGGCTCGGCGTGGGTCGTGGCACGCCACCTGCGCGAGGACGCGCGCGAGACGAGCCGGCTGTTCGGACGCGTATTCGAGGGCTTGAACGATCCGCGGCCCGATGCGGCGACCGAAGCGCTGTTCGACCTCGCCGCCCTGGTACGCGCGCTCGGCATCCCAATCGCCATCACCGACAGTGCGGGGCGGGTGACCGCGATGGAGAACGCTCCTCCCGGGGCCGCGCGCGACAGCGCGCACCTGCGCGCCTGGCTCGCCGGACTCGATGCGGTGAATCCCCCGATCTCGGGTCCCGGGATCGGCACGGTGCACTACGGCACCCTGGCGATCACCCGCCGCCTCGCGCTGCTCGCGCTGCTGCAGGGAGGGGTGCTGCTGGCGCTCGTGCTGCTCGCCGTGTGGGCGTACCGCGAGCGGATGGGCGCCGTCCGCGACCGCCTGTGGGTGGCCATGGCCCGCGAATCCGCCCATCAGCTCGGGACGCCCTTGATGAGCCTCACCGGCTGGATCGCGCAGGTCCGCGAACACCCGGACATGCGGGCGGCGGAGGTCGCGCCGCATCTGCAGGCCGACGTCGAGCGGTTGGAGCGCGTGGCGCGTCGCTTCGAGCGGATCGGGCGGCCACCGCGCCGTGAGCCGGTCGGCCTGGGGGCGACGGCGGAGCGAGTGGTGGCCTACTTCAGGCCGCGGCTCCCGACGCGCGCCCATGCCGTGAGTCTCACCCTCACCGCGGCGGGGCCCGGTCCCACCATCCAGGGCGATCCCGTCCTCGTGGAGTGGGCGCTAGAAGCGATCGTGAAGAACGCCGTGGATGCGTTGTCGGGCCGCGGCGGCCAGGTCATCGTGCTGGTCGAGAGCGGGCGGGAGCTGGCGCGGGTGAGCGTGCGGGACGACGGGCCGGGGATCCCGCCCGGGCGCCGCAGCCGGGTGTTCGAGCCGGGCGAAACGAGCAAGCCCGGTGGCTGGGGACTCGGACTTCCGCTGGCACGGCGCATCGTGGAGCAGCAGCACGGCGGTCGCTTGAGCTATCATCCCGGGAACCCCGGCAGCCTGTTCGTCCTGGAATTCCCGCTCGGGTCCGGAGACCGCGCCTGACGCTCGATCTGAATCCCGCCCAACGCCGCGCCGTGGAGCACCCCGGTGGGCCGCTGCTCGTGCTCGCCGGCGCCGGATCGGGAAAGACGCGCGTGCTCACCGCCCGGATCGCCCATCTCATCCAGTCGGGCGGCGTCCGGCCCGACCGGATCTTCGCGGTGACGTTCACGAACAAGGCCGCCGGTGAGATGCGCGAGCGGGTCGCGGCGCTGCTGGGCGCCGATCCGCGCGGGTTGTGGATCGGGACCTTCCATTCGCTGTCGGCCCGCCTGTTGCGACGCGAGGCGCCGCTGCTGGGTTTCGGTCCCAACTTCACGATCTACGACGAGGACGATTCTCAGGCGCTGCTGAAGCGCATGCTCGAGCAGCGCGAGCTGTCGCCCAAAGCCTACCCGCCGCGTGCCCTGCACTCGCTGATCTCCGGCGCCAAGAACCGGCTCGTGGACCCCGATGAGTTCGCCGCCGCCGCCGAATCGCCGCTCGCGCGGGTGGCCGCGGACTGCTACCGCGAGCTGGGCGGCGCCCTGCTGCGGGCCAATGCGATGGACTTCGACGATCTGCTGCTGTTCCCGCTGCAGCTGTTCCGCGAGCATCCGGAGCGGCTCGCCTGGTGGCAGGGTCGCTTCGATCACGTGCTGGTGGACGAATTCCAGGACACGAACGCCGCGCAGTACCGTCTGGTGCGCGCTCTCGCGCAGCGGCACGGCAACCTCTGTGTCGTGGGCGACGACGATCAGGCGATCTACGGCTGGCGCGGCGCCGACGTCCGGCACATGCTGGCGTTTCAAAACGACTTTCCGGGCGCGACGCTGATCAAGCTGGAGCAGAACTATCGCTCCACGCAGATCATCCTCGATGCGGCGAACGGGGTCATCGCCGAGAACCGCGACCGGCTCGGGAAGACTCTGTTCACCGCCATCCCAGGTGGAACGCCGGTCGTCATGCTGACCGCCGCCGACGAGCGCGATGAAGCCGAATGGATCGCGGGCGAGCTCGCCGGCCAGGCCGAGCGCTCCGATCTCGCGTACGAAGCCATGGCGGTACTCTACCGCACCAACGCGCAGTCGCGGCCGCTCGAAGAAGCGTTCCGGATGCGCGGCGTGCCCTATCGTCTCGTCGGTGCGGTGAGCTTCTACGAGCGCCGCGAGGTGAAAGACCTGCTCGCCTATCTGCGTCTGATCGCCAACCCCGCCGACGATCAGGCGTTCAGCCGCATCGCCAACGTGCCGCGCCGCGGCATCGGGGATGCCTCCCTCACCCTCCTGGCCGAGACCGCACGCCACTGGGGGAAGCCGATGCTGGAGGTGGCCCGTGCCGCGGACCGGGTGGAGGGGCTGCGTCCCGGGCTGCGGGATGTGCTGCGCAACTTCGCATCCCTCGTCGATCGGCTGCGCGAGGCCGTGGGAGCGGCCGATCCCGCCACGGCGCTCGAGACGGCGATGCTGCGGACGGGCTACGAGGCCTGGCTCGCCGAAGAGGGCGTGGAGGGGGTCGAGCGCCTGGAGAATGTGCGCGAGCTCGTGGCCGGCGCCGCGGCCTGGGCCGAGGTCGCGGAGGCCACGACGGACGGCGACGACGCAGGGGGTACGCTCATCGAGCGCTACCTCACCCAGTCGGCCCTCGTGACCCCGACCGACGAGTTCGGCGGCGCCGGGGCATCGGGCGTCACCCTGATGACCGTCCACATGGCCAAGGGACTCGAGTGGCCGATCGTGGCGTTGACGGGTCTCGAGGACGGGCTCTTCCCGCTCGCGCGCACGGCGGGCGAGCCGGGCGGTCTCGAAGAGGAGCGGCGGTTGTGCTACGTGGGTCTCACCCGCGCGCGCGAGCGGCTGTATCTCTCCTGGGCGCGGACCCGCTATCGCAACGGCCGGTTGGAGCAGTCGGAGTCTTCCCGCTTCCTCGAGGCGGTGCCGCCGGCGGTCATCGAAGAGCGCAGCACGACGCCGGCGTGGAGCCGCGGATCGTACGAGCGGCGCGGATGGACGGGCGCGTATCGCACGGGCGGGCGGCGACCGCCCCCCGAAGTGGCCGAGGCGGTGGAGCCCGCATTCGAGGTGGAGCAATCGCAGGACGCCCCCCGGTACGTGAAGGGGGAGCGGGTGCGGCATCGCAAGTTCGGCGGCGGGGTCGTGCGGGCGGTGTCGGGGGTGGGGCGCAATCTCAAAGTCACGATCGAGTTCGACGACACCGAGGTCGGGAGCAAGCAATTGCTCGTCGCGTATGCCGCGCTCGAGCGGGAGTGGGACGGAGAGGGGTCATGAGCGTTTCCCGGGAGGAGGTCGAGAAGATCGCGCGGCTGGCCGAGCTGCAGGTGGACGAGGCGGCGCTGCCGGCCCTCGTGGACCAGCTGT
>JBGPHP010000166.1:0-6818 GCA_041484445.1 Gemmatimonadota bacterium | reverse complement strand
TGAAAGTGATCGTCCCGCTCGCCGGCAAGGGAACGCGCCTCCTGCCGCTCACCAAGCGCGTGCCCAAGCCGCTGGTGCACGTCGCCGGCCGGCCGGTGATGGACTACGTGATGGACACCATCGCCGGCTTCGACGTGGAAGAGCTGCTCGTGATCACCGGGCACCTGAAAGAGGACGTCGAGCGCTACATCCGGACCCACTACCGCGTGCCGGCCCGCTTCGTGGAGCAGCAGACCCTGGACGGGACGGCGGGGGCGATCAACCTGGCCCGGCCGTGGGTGGACGGGCCGGTGCTGATCATCTTCGTCGACACGCTGTTCGACGCCGATCTCTCGCTCATCCGCACGAGCGACGCCGACGGGATCCTGTGGGCGAAGGAGGTCGAGGACTACCAGCGCTTCGGCGTGATCGTGACCGATGCGGACGGCTACATGCGGCGCATCGTCGAGAAGCCCGATACGCCTGTGTCGCGGCTCGCGAATATCGGACTCTATTACATCAAGGACTGGCGCACGCTGTTCGAGGGCATCGCCCACGTGCTGGGACAGGCCCCGGGGAAGGGGGGGGAGTTCTACCTCACCGACGCGTTCCAGTACATGGTGGACCGGGGACGCCGCCTGCTCACCGCGAATGTGGGCGGCTGGTATGACTGCGGCAAAGTGGACACGCTGCTCGAGACCAACGAGCATCTGCTCCGGAACGGCCGCGGGCTCGTCCCGGCCCCGGCCCCGGGCGTCGTGATCCGGGAGCCGGTGCGGATCGAGCCGGGCGTGACGCTGCGAGACTGCACGATCGGTCCCAACGTGACGATCGAGACCGGCAGCCACGTCGAAGGGAGTACGGTCGAGCACTCCCTCTTGGGCCGGGACGTGCGGCTGCGGCACGCCCAGGTGAAACGCTCGGTGATCGGGGACGCTCAGGTGCTCGAGAACCGCAGCATCTCGGACAGCGTCATGGACGCCGGGGAGCAGGCGCTGGCGAAATAGGTTCGACGCGCTACCCGGGTCGGCCTCCACCAATCCCTTACAAAGCGAGTGGGAAGATCCCTTGCGGAATTCCCGGCCTCCGATTAGTTACTGACCCTTCAGTAAGTAACTGCGAGGCGTTGCACCATGCCACCATCCGCTACCCGCCGTCCCCGCCGCGCCAAACCGCGCTGGCAACGCCGCAAAGAGGCCCGCCCGGAAGAGATCGTGGCCGCGGCGCTCGAGCAGTTCGTGGAGCGCGGCTTCGCCGCGACCCGGCTCGAGGACGTCGCCCGCCGCGCCGGCATCACCAAGGGGACCCTGTACCTGTACTTCAAGAACAAGGAAGCCCTCTTCAAGGCCGTGGTGCGCGAAACCATCGTGCCCGTGATCGCCCAAGGCGAGTCCACCGCCGCTTCCTTCACCGGAAGCGCGCGGGAGCTGCTGGAGCGGCTGGTACGGGAATACTGGCGCCTGGTGTATGACACGGCGCTCGGCGGGATCCCCAAGCTGATGATGGCCGAAGCGGGCAATTTCCCCCAGCTCGCGCGCTTCTACTACGAGGAAGTGGTGACCCGCGGCCACCGCCTGCTGGGCGGCGTGATCGAGCGCGGCATCAAGAGCGGCGAGTTCCGCCGGGTGGACGTGCGGGTCGCCGCCAAGCTCGCCCTGTCCCCGTTGATGCACGCCACCGTCGCGCAGCGCGCCTTCGCCCACTGCATGCCGGAAGGCTTCGACGTGCGGAAATACCTCGACACTCACATCGACCTGTACCTCCATGGCATCGCCAATGCGTAGATCGCTCTCGCTCACCGTCGCGGCGCTCTGCGCCGCGCTCGCTCCGGCGGCCGCGCAGGCGCCCGCCGCCACCGCCCCGCTGCGGCTCTCCTTCACCGACGCGGTCACGCGGGCGGCCGGCGCCGCGCCGGCCGTGGCGCTGGCCGGGTTCCAGGCCGACCAGGCCCGTGCCCGCGTGCGGCAGACCCGCGCCTCGTTGCTGCCCGACTTTTCGGCGACCGGCAGCTGGGTCAGCCAGACGCTCAACCCTCAGGCCTTCGGGTTCAAATTCCCCGGACTGACGCTGCCGCGGGTGCTCGGCCCGTTCGACCTGTATGACGGCCGCCTCCACCTGTCCCAGACGTTGTTCGACTACGCCGGACGCGCACGGGTGCGGACGGCGCGCACCCAGCTCGCCGGCGCCGAGGCCGACAGTGCTCAGGCGATCGAAGGGGCGGTGCAGCTGACCGGGCTCGCCTACCTGCGGGCGGCCCGCACCGACGCCGTGGTGGCCGCCCGGACGGCGGACTCAGCGCTCGCCGCCGAGCTGGTGCGTCTGGCGCAGGCACAGAAGGACGCGGAGGTCGGCACCCAGATCGACGTCACCCGCGCGCAGACGCAGCTGGTGGCGGCGGAGGGCGCGCTGCTCGTCGCCCGCAACGAGCAGCGGCGCAGCCGGATCGATCTGGCGCGCAGCCTGGGGCTGTCCTCGGACACGCCGCTCGAGCTGACCGACACGCTGGCCGCCGCGCTGGTCCAGACCGACCTGCCCGACGGGCGCGATTCGCTCGTCGCCGTGGCGCTGGCCCAGCGGCCCGATCTCGCCGCGGGGCTGGCGCGCGGGCGCGCGGCGCAGCAGGCGGCCAGCGCGATTTCCGCCGAGCGACTCCCCCGGCTCGACCTTTCGGCGAGTTACGGCACGATCGGCCTGGCGCCGCTCGATGGGATCGCGACGCGCCAGGTGGCGCTGCAGGTCACGGTGCCGATCCTGGACGGGTTCCGGCGCGAGGGCCGGCGGGCCGAGCAGGACGCGGTGGTAAGGGGCACGGACCTGCGGAACGAGGAGCTGCGGCGCCAGATCGCGGCGGACGTGGATGCGGCGCGGCTCGACCTGGCGTCGGCCGGGGAGCAGCAGCTGATCGCGACCGAGCGACTGCACCTGGCGCAGGCGGAACTCGACCAGGCGCGGGAGCGGTTCAAGGCAGGAGTGGCCGGCAACATCGAGGTGATCCAAGCGCAGTCCTCGCTGGTGCGGGCCCGGGATACCGACATCGATACGCGGTTCGCGGCTGCCGCGGCGCGCGTGGCACTGGCCCGCGCGGCCGGAATTGCCCGGCTGCTGCACTAACTACGACGACCGGAGTAAAGGGATCATGGCTACCACGATGGAACCCGACGTGCAGCAGGAGCGTGCCTCTCGCCCGGCGCCTTCCCCGGCGGCCTCAATCGAGGAACGGCGACCGGCCGCGCCCGGGGGGAAGCGCAAGATCGTGTTCGCGGTGCTCGGCCTGGTGTTGCTGGTGCTCATCGCCGGCGGGGTGCGCAAGCTGATCTGGGCGCGCACCCACGAGGGCACGGACAACGCGCAGGTGGACGGGCACATCCTCCCGGTGCTGCCCAAGGTCGGTGGGTTCGTGACGGCGGTGCAGGTGGAGGAGAATCAGTCGGTCCGGGCGGGCGATACGCTCGTCATCCTCGACGACCGCGACTTCCGCGCCAAGCTGCAACAGGCCGAAGCCGATTTGGCGGTGGCGCTGGCCACGGTCAGCTCGCGCCAGCGCGTGGGGCAGGCGGACGCGGCCGTGCGACAGGCCGAAGCGAACGCCGAGAAGGCCCACGCCGATCTCGACCGGCTGACGCCGCTCGCGGCACAGGGGATCGTGAGTCGCCAGCAGCTCGACGCCGCGCAGACGGCCGTGCGCGCTGCGGACGCGGCGCTGGCCGCGGCGCAGGCGGCGCTGCTCGGGGCGGACGCCCGCGTGGCCTCGGCCCGCGCGTCCCGCGACCAGGCGGCGCTGCAGCTCTCCTACACGCGGATCGTCGCGGCGCAGAGCGGCCTCGTGAGCAAGAAGAACGTCGAGGTGGGCCAGCTGGTGCAGCCGGGACAGCCGCTCTTCAGCGTGGTGCCGCTGGAGGACGTGTGGGTCACCGCGAACCTCAAGGAGACCCAGATCGAGGACGTGACGCCCGGCGATGCGGTCGACTTCACCGTCGACGCCTATCCCGGCGTCCATTTCCGCGGGCACGTCGAGAGCCTGTCTCCCGCCACCGGCGCGCGCTTCTCCCTGCTGCCGCCGGACAATGCCACCGGGAACTTCACCAAGGTGGTGCAGCGCATTCCCGTGCGGATTCGCCCCGACGGCGCGGCCGATCCGGCCCATCCGCTGCGGCCCGGGATGAGCGTGAACGTCACCATCACCACGAAGTGACGCGGCCGTGACGGCGAGCACACTGCCTGCGCTCACGGCCGCCGGGGCGGCGGACCGGTATCGCTACCGCTACATCATCGCGATCACCGTGTCCCTCGCGTCGGTGCTCGAGCTGCTCGACACGAGCATCGTCAACGTCGCGATCCCCCACATGATGGGGTCGCTGGGGGCGACGCTCGATCAGATCGCGTGGGTCTCGACCGGTTACATCGTGGCCAACGTGATCATCCTGCCGATCACGGGATGGCTGTCGGCGTATTTCGGCCGGCAGCGCTATTTCGCGACCTCGATCGCCGTGTTCACGGTGGCTTCGTTCCTGTGCGGCAATTCGCACACGCTCGTGGAGCTGGTCTTCTGGCGCATCATCCAGGGACTGGGCGGCGGCGCCCTGCTGTCGACGTCCCAGGCGATCCTCTACGAGGAGTTCCCGCGGGAGGAATACGGCACCGCGATGGCGATCTTCGGCGTGGGCGTGATGGTCGGCCCGACGCTCGGTCCCACGCTGGGCGGTTACATCACCGACGCCGCGGGCTGGCCGTGGATCTTCTACATCAACATCCCCTTCGGGATCCTGGCCCTCGCGCTCACGCTGTCGTTCATCCAGGATTCGCGGCACCAGACGAAGGTCGGGCGGGTGGACTACGTGGGGCTGCTGCTGCTCGCGGCGGGCATCGGGGCGCTGCAGACCATGCTCGAGCGGGGTGAGCGGCTCGACTGGTTCGAGTCCAAGGGCGTGACGGCGCTGGCGCTGGTGAGCGCCTGCTCCCTCATCACGTTCGTGTGGCACGAGCTGCGCACCGAGCATCCGGTGGTGGATCTGCGCATTCTCAAGAGCCGGCAGCTCGCGGTCGGCGTGTTGTTCGCGGCCGTGCTGGGGGTCTGTCTGTACGCGACGGTATTCGTGCTCCCCGTCTATCTCCAGAACCTGCAGGGGTTCAGCGCCAAGCAGACGGGGTTCGTGATCCTGCCCGGTGCGCTGGCGAGCGCCTTCACGATGGGGGTCATGGGACGGCAGCAGGGGAAGTTCGACGGTCGCTATTCGATTCTCGTCGGGGTGGGGCTGTTCGGACTCTCCATGTGGAAGCACGCCCACTTCACGACCGACAGTGGGATGCCCGACTTCTTCTGGCCGCTGATCTACCGCGGTGTCGGCCTGGGGCTGATCTTCGTGCCGCTCACGAACCTCGCCCTCGCCGACCTGCCGATGAGCCGGATACCCAACGGCACCGGGCTCTTCAACCTGATGCGGCAGCTGGGCGGCAGCGTGGGCATCGCGCTGTCGGCGACGCTCGTCACCCGCTTCGCCAGCATTCACCGCGCCGACCTGATGGCCGACGTGACGATCTACTCGCCCGCGACCCAGGCGCGGCTCGCCATGCTGGAGCACGGATTCACGGCGCAGGGGGTCCCGGCGGGCCTCGTCGAGACCAAGGCGGTGGCCGTGCTCAACGGCGTGGTGCAACGCCAGGCGCTGATGCTGTCGTTCGACCAGCTGTTCTTGCTGTTCGGCGCCGCGTTCATCATTTCGCTCCCGCTCCTGCTCCTGATGCACAAGAGCAAAGGGCCGGGCGGTGGGGTGGCGCACTGATGGGCGCTCTCGCGGCGGGCGACCGCGCGCCCGACTTCACGCTGCCGCGCGCCGATGGAACGCCGTTCCGGCTGGCCGAGGCGGTCCGCGCGCGAGCGGTGGTGCTCTACTTCTATCCCAGGGACGAGACACCTGGGTGCACCGCCGAGGCCTGCGCGTTTCGCGATCAGTACGAGGTGTTCACCGCGGCGGGCGCGGAGGTAGTCGGGGTGAGCGGCGACTCGGCCGATTCGCACCAGTCGTTCGCGGCCCATCACCGGCTGCCGTTCGTCCTGCTGACCGATGCGGACGGGACGGTGCGAAAGCTGTACGGCGTCGGCAAGGCGCTGGGCCTGCTCGACGGCCGCGTCACCTACGTGATCGACCGGCAGGGCATTGTGCGGCACGTGTTCTCCTCACGACTCAATCCCACGCGGCACGTGGCGGAAGCGCTCCAGATCGTGAAGGGATTGGCGGCGTGAGCGCGCTGCGGCGCTTCGTGCCGCGCTTGTTCGTCATCGGCGGGATCTGGACGCTGCTGCACGTCTATGTGGGTCGCCATTTCCTGGTCGCACGCGGGATGCACGGCGTCGTGACCGCCCTCGGGTGGGGCGCGGTCCTGTCGCTCGCCTGGCTGCCATTCGCCGGGTTCGCGGCCGGACGCACCCGGCTGCGGGGGAAGCGCATCCTGGAGTGGGCCGGATACGTGGCGATGGGGTTGTCGTCGCTGCTCATCGTCGGATTCGCGTTGGCGGACCTGCTGCGCCTGCAGCATGCGAGCCCGGCGATCCTGGCCGGTGCGGTGCTGCTCACGATCGTGGGCCTGGTGCAGGCACGCCGCCCGCGGGTGGTGCGCGTCACGATCCCGATCGTGGATCTGCCCGCTGATCTCGCCGGGCTGCGCATCGTCCAGCTCTCGGACCTGCACGTCGGACCGACGATCCGGCGCCGCTTCGTGGAGTGGGTGGTGGATGCGACCAACGCGCTGGCTCCGGATCTCGTGGCCGTCACCGGGGATGTGGCCGACGGCTTCGTGCCGGAGCTGCGCGACCACGTCGCGCCGCTGGCCCGGTTGCGGGC
>JBGPHP010000165.1:0-6821 GCA_041484445.1 Gemmatimonadota bacterium | reverse complement strand
GTGCGGGCCAACCTGCTGCCGGCCGACAAGGTGACCGCGGTGCAGGAGCTGAAGCTGCATCGGGGCACCGTCGTGATGGTGGGAGACGGGATCAACGATGCGCCGGCCCTCGCCGCGGCCACCGTGGGAGTGGCGATGGGAGAGCACGGGCCCGCCGCCTCGGCGGAAGCCGCAGATATCGTGCTGCTGGTGGACGACGTGTCGCGGGTGGGCGAAGCCATCGCTCTGAGCCAGCGGATGCGTCGCATCATCCTGCAGAGTGTGGGGATCGGCCTCGGCGTGAGCTTCGCCCTGATGGTCGTGGCGAGCACGGGCCGCATCCCACCATCGGTCGGCGCGCTGTTGCAGGAGGCCCTCGACGCCGCCGTGATCCTGAACGCGTTGCGGGCCCGCTGACCCCCTGAACGAACCTTCACGAACGGATCACGGTTCTCTCGCGCCCCGGCGTGCATCGTATCCATAGTGGCGTAGCCGCCGGAACACGGAGGAGGGTGCCGCAGGGCACCACACGAGACCAGGCCAGGCGGCCGGTCTCAGGGGAGTGGGCCAGAGGGCTCACCCGTTCCGATGCGCTGCGCCACCGTTTTTTTCAGGAGGGTTCTTGCGCACCGCTGGTGATGCCGCATCCGGAACCCGCGTATTTCCCGACCGCGGCGCCGCCGGCCGCGAGTTGGCGGCCGCGCTCCTACCGTTGGGACTCGAGCATCCGATCGTTCTGGCGCTGCCGCGGGGCGGCGTTCCCGTCGGCTTCGAGGTCGCTCGGCTGCTGGGGGCGCCGCTCGACGTGCTGGTCGTCCGCAAAGTCGGCGCCCCCGATCAGCCCGAGCTGGCGATCGGAGCGGTAGGGGCGGCGGGAGTCGTCGTGGCGGACGAAGCGACGCTGGCCCTGGTGGGCGTCGGGCCCGACGAATTCGCCTACCTCGCGCGTCGAGAGCAAATGGAGGTCGAGCGGCGCGAACGGCTGTTCCGGGAGGGATTGCCTCCCCTCGACCTGCACAACCGCCGCGCGATTCTCGTGGACGACGGTCTGGCGACCGGCGCGACGATGCGCGCGGCGGTGGAGGTCGCCCGCAAGCTCGGCGCGGTGGAGGTCATCGTGGCGGTCCCGGTGGGAGCACCGGAGGCCTGCGCCCGGCTCGCCGAGCGGGCGGACCGCGTGGTCTGCCTGCTCGAGCCCGAGTCGTTCGTGGCCGTGGGGTACTGGTACGCGGATTTTGCTCAGACGGACGATGCCGAGGTGCGGCGGCTGCTGCGGCTCAGTCCTGCCCGTTGAACGCCGCTTCGCGCTTTCCAAAGAAGGACGCCAGCCCTTCAGCAAAGTCCTTGCCGCCGGCGATCCGCACGAGCTGCTGCAGCTCCTCGTCGAGGTGATAGTCGAGCTGATCGACACCGGCCGCGGCGTTGAGCAGCGTCTTGGCCACGGCGTACGCCCGGGTTGGCCCCGCGGCGAGACGGCGGGCGAGGGCCATGACCTCCGCATCGAAGGTCTCCGTCGGCAGCACCGCCGTGATCAGGCCGGCGGCCTTGGCTTCCTTGGCCGACAGCCGGGGGTTCAGAAGCACCAGCTCCATGGCTTTGCGTAAGCCCACCAGGCGGGGGAGAAAGAAGGTGGAGCTTTCCGCTCCGGTGAGCCCCGTCTTGTGGTACGCCCACTCGAAGGAGGCACGCTCGGACGCCATGACGAGATCGCACGCCATCGCGATGCCGAATCCGCCGGCGGCCGCGATTCCATCGACGGCCGCCACGAACGGCTTGGGCGCCCGCTTGATCTCCGAGATCGTGCTGTGGATGTACTCGAGAATTTGCTTGAAGCTCTCGCCGTAGCTCTGCTGGGGTCCGGTCCCTTCGGGGTGCAGATAGCCGGTGTCCCGGCCGGCGCCGCGCTCCCGGACGTACTTCAAGTCCGCGCCGCTCGAGAACACCCCCTCCACCCCGCGCAACACCACGCAGCGCACGGTCTCGTCGCGGGCGAGCTGAATTCCCGCCTTGCGGAAGTCCTGCGCCATCGCCACATCCATCGCGTTGAAGCGCTCGGCCCGGTCCATCGTGATGACCCCGACTCCCTCCTCGCGGGTCATGCGGATGTGGTCCATCACCGCACCGCCGCGTCGAGGGACATCGCGGGCTCGATCGGAGCGAGCGTCCGGGGGTGGGGAGCCGACCGCTCCACGCTGCCCGCCGCGTAACACCGGATCGCCTCATCCATCAGCGGCCCCCATGCCGCCCGCATCATCCATTCACGCTGGGCGTAGGCGTATGCCTTCAGGATGTCCGCGGCGCCCCAGCGGCGGGCATCCGTGACGAGCGGGTGCGTGGGGAACGACCAGGACCGCACCAGCACCGGCCCGGCGTCGACGCCTGCGGTGACCAGGTGGACGCTCGAGCGGGTGCTGCGCTCGCCCGCGAACACCGCGTCGCGTACCGCGTGCAACCCGGGGTAGGACGGCAGGTCGCTGTCGTGGACGTTGACGATCCGGTTGGGGTATGCGTCGAGCAGCGGTGCGGTCAGGATATGCAGATATCCGCACGTGATGATGAGATCGACGTGGCGCTCGGCAAGCACCGTGGCGGTCTGGCGGTCGAATTCCCGCCGCACGCGGAGGTCCCGCCGCGGGGCGCCGGCGCTCGCGTAGCAGGCGCGAATGTCCCGCACCGTCGCCGGAACGCCCGCGTCGGCGGCGCGCGCCAGATCGCGATTGGCGGGATCGGTCGCGACGAAGGCGACAAGCTGCCGGCGCGCGAGCAGGTAGTCGAGCCCCGGCGCGCGGCTGGTGGACAGGACGGCGACTCGGAGCCGGTCGCTCAGCATATGCGGGGCAGGGGTTCACCTTCGACTTCGACGAGCAGCCGCCGGCCCAGGCCGGTATCGAGAATGACCCGGCCCACATGGTCGGGGATGCATTCTCCTACGATGGCCGCGGCGGCGCCGAGGGGATGCGTCCGCAGCGCCGCCAGCACGGCGTCGGCCGCGTCGGGCCGAACGCCAAGCAGCGCCTTCCCCTCGTTGGCGATCTGGAACGGATCGAGCCCCAGCATCTCCGCCGCCGCCCGCACCGTCTGCGACACGGGGACGAGGGGCTCGTGAATCACGATGCCCACGCCGCTCTTTTCGGCCATTTCGTGCCATGCGCTGGCCGCGCCGCCCCGGGTCGGGTCCTTCATAGCGGTGACCGCGCCGGGGCGGGCGGCGAGCGCCGCCGCGATCAGACCGTTGATCGGTGCCACGTCGGAGCGCAGCTCGGTTTCGATCGCCAGGCCGTGCCGTTTGACCATCAGCGCCATCCCGTGATCGCCCAGCGAACCGGTGACGAGGAGCCGGTCGCCCGGCCGGAGGCCGGCATCCGGCACGACGGCATCGGTCAGCGCCACGCCGGTGGTATTGATCACGATTCCGTCCAGCTCTCCGCGTCCCATCACCTTGGTGTCGCCGGTGAGGATCGTGACGCCCGCTTCCCGGCAGGTCTCCTGCATCGAGCGCTGCAGGCGCTCGAGATCGCTCTTCCGGAAGCCCTCCTCGATGACCACCGCGCAGGTGAGCCCCAGCGGTGCCGTGGCCCCCATCATCGCGAGGTCGTTCACCGTACCCGCCACGGCGAGCCGGCCGATGTCGCCACCGGGGAAGAAGATCGGGTGGACCACATGCGAGTCGGTGGTGACGACGAGCCAGCGGTCGCCGATTCGGAGCGCGGCGCCGTCGTCCATCGCCGCGAGCCCGATCCCTTCGACCGGCATTTGTAAGTAGCCGGCCGCGAGGGTCTCGCCGATCAGCTGGCGCATCGCGCGGCCGCCGGCGCCGTGCCGCAGCGTGATGACGGCCTCCGTCCGGACCGTTGAGGTGGCGGTCATAGGTCGGGATGTCCTCCGTACTGGTACCAGATCTTGCAGGTGCCCTCGCTCGACACCATGCAGGCGCCCACCGGCGCGTCGGGGACGCACTCCTTGCCGAACAGCGGGCACTCGTGCGGCGAGGCGGTGCCGGCCATGATGGTGCCGCAGATGCAGGTTTGGGTCAGCGCCGAAGGGGCGCGGGTCCACAGGCGCCGCACGTCGATGCGGTACTTCTTGCGCGCGTCCACGCCGGCGAACTCGTCGCGCAGGCGCAGGTTGCCGTTCGGGACGTGGGCGATGCCGCGCCAGTTACCGCCGACCGTGCGGAACACGCGCCACAGGGCCGCCTGCGCGTTCTTGTTGCCCTCGGGCGTCACGCAGCGCGGAAACATGTTCTCGACCCGCGGCGTGCGGTCGCGCACCAGCTCGACCAGCTTCACGAGCCCGCTCAGGATGTCGAGCGGCTCGAATCCGGCGACCACAACGGGGATCTGGTGCCGCTCCACGAACCGCTCGAAGATCGCCGATCCGGTGATGGTCGCCGCGTGGCCCGCGGCGAGGAAGCCTTCGACCTTCGTGTCGGGCATCTCCGCCACGATTTCCATGACGGGCGGGATGTACTTGTGCGCCGAGAGCACCGAGAAGTTCGCCGGGGGATCGGCCAGCACCACCGCGGCCGTGGCGACGGCGGTGGTTTCAAAGCCGCTCGCGAAGAAGACGACGTCCTCGGCCGTGTCGCGCGCCAGCTCGGCCGCCTGCGCCGCGCTGTAGACCACGTCGACCTTGGCACCGGCGGCCTGCGCGTCGGCCAGCGATCCCACGCTTCCCGGAACTTTCAGCATGTCGCCGTAGGTGGCGATGCGGCGGCCATCCTGCGCCAGGACGATCGCCTCGTCCACCTCCGGGATATCGGTCACGCACACCGGACACCCCGGGCCCATGATGACGTTCAGTTCCCGGGGGAGGACGGCGCGCAAACCGAATTTCGCGATCGACTGTTCGTGGCTGCCGCACACGTGCATCACCGAGACGGGCGCGCGGCCGATCTCTCGGACCACGCGCCCCAGGGCGGCGGTCAGTGCCTTCGCCTTGGCGGGATCGCGGAAGCGTAGCTGGCTCGCTCCCTCGGTCACCATGACGTCAGGCATCGGCGCCCCCGTGCTCCGGCCCCGCCACGATTTCCCCCCGCACGTCCGCGGCCATCATGTCGCCCTCGGCTTCCTTGAGCAGCAGCTCGTAGAGTGCCAGCGTCTCCTGGATCTCGTGCGAGGGGATCTTGCGGATCGCGAACCCGACGTGGTTGAGGATGTAGTCACCGGGTCCCACCGGCTCGTCCACGACGTCGAGCCGCGTCTCGCGCCGCACCCCGAAGAAATCGACCGTCGCCGTCGTCCCATGGACTTCGACGACGCGGCCCGGCACTCCTAGGCACATAGCATCCTCGCTTTCAACGCGTGCCCCCCCGGGCCTCGGCCCAGAGGAAGCCGTACCATTCCTCGAGTCCGTCGGGCACGAGGGCCGACGTGGAGAGAAACTGCAGCTCCGGGTTCACCTGGCGGCAGAACCCGATCGCCCGCTCCACTTTGAACGGCACATGCGGGAGCAGGTCCAGCTTGGTGAACACGACCATCCGGGCCTGCTGGAACATCTTCGGATACTTGACCGGCTTGTCTTCGCCTTCCGTGACCGAGAACAGGACGATCTTGGCGTTCTCGCCCAGGTCCCAGCTCGCGGGGCAGACGAGGTTGCCGACGTTCTCGATGAACAGCAGGTCCGTGGCCGCCAGGTCGATCGCGTCCAGCGCCGTGAGGACCTGCTTCGCGTCCAGGTGGCAGGCGCCGTTGGTGATGACGGCCTGCACCAGGCGATCGGTGTGGACCGCCAGCCGGTCGGCGTCGTTCTGGGTCTGCACGTCACCCGTGACGACGCTGATCACGAGCTCGTCGCCCAGGTCGGCCAAGGTGCGCTCGAGCAGCATCGTCTTCCCCGCCCCCGGGGACGACACAAGGTTCAGCGCTGGGACGCCCGCCTCGCGCAGGCGCTCGCGCACCTGCCCGGCGAGCTCGTCGTTCCTGGCCATGATCCGTTCGCGGACGTCAATCGTCCGGACGGCCATCGTCCACCTCCAGATACGCGAGTCGCAGCACGTCGCCCGGCCGCCGCAGGATGACGGGGCGGGCGCCCCGAAACGGCGGCTCGGCGAGCAACGTCTCCAGGCAGAATTGAAAGTTGCCGACCTCGATCCCGGCGTCGTCGCCGATTTCCACGCCCACGGCGCGGACCTGAGCCATCCCGTCCGAGCCGAGTCGCTCCTCGGTCATGCGGCAGACTTCGAGGGCGAGACCGAGCTCATGCATCCGTTGAGGCCCACACCGCCAGGCGTTGGGTGACGGCGGCCACGAGGTCGTCCAGCCGCGTGTGCACGGCGTCGCTGAGCTCGCAGGACATCTCCACCCGCTCGGGCTGGAGCCCCAGCGCGACGGTCTGCTCCGGCAGGTTGCCCCGCAGCTCGGCCAACGCCAGCACGTCCCGCAGATCCACCTGGTGCGGGGAGATCTTGGTCGCCAGGTAGCGCGGGATCTGCGCCCGCTCCAACACGTGCAGCGTCCCGGGCGCTCCCCCGGCATCGATCGCATCCATCAGGAGCACCCGTCCGGCCGATTCGATGATGGGCAGCAGGTTCATGCCCCAGGTGCCGCCGTCCACCAGCTCGACGTCGGGGGGCGCGCCGGCGGCGCGGAGCCGCTCCAGCGCCGCGATCCCCACGCCGTCATCGGCCATCAGCGGGTTGCCCAGGCCGATGACGACGGTTCCGCCTGCTTCACTGATCGACATAGTGCTCGTCGCGGGGCACGAAGCGGCCCCCGGAGATGATCGAGGAGATCGTCCCGGTCCGCTCGACGTTGTCGGCGCGCACCGCGAGGTAGAGATGGATCGGGAGGAAGATCAGGAACACCCAGGTGAACACGTGGTGCACGAAGTGCGCCTCCTGG
>JBGPHP010000164.1:0-6924 GCA_041484445.1 Gemmatimonadota bacterium | reverse complement strand
GCCCAGACGGCGGGGCCCTTGGAGCGGTTGAGCATGCGGAACTGAATGGTGGCCCGATCGGCGGCGCGGCCCATGATGCCGCCCAGGGCGTCCACTTCCCGGACGACGGTGCCCTTGGCGATCCCGCCGATCGCGGGGTTGCAGCTCATCTGCCCGATCGTCTCGAGGTTCGCCGTCAGCAGGAGCGTCCCGGCGCCGAGGCGGGCGGAGAGGGCGGCGGCTTCGGTGCCGGCGTGGCCGCCGCCGACGACGAGGACGTCATAGTCATAAGGCATTGAGGAATAATAGGCCAAGCTACGGCTAGGCGTACAGACGTACGGCGGGGAATAGTCAACCGGAGCGAGGGGGTTTCGGGACAGACTGGGTCACTTTTCGTAGCAGCCCGAACAACGTCTTGCTCGTCTCCGTGGCGAGGGCTTCGAGGCGGCCAAATTCCGCAGGCTCCAGGTACCCGACGTCGCGCGCCATGGAGAGCGCGGTCTCCACCTCGGCGAGCGATCCCCAGGCGATGTCGAGAAACTTGCGATACTCGCGCAGCCCTTTTCGACTGCAGCCCTCGGCGATGTTCATTGGTACGCTATACGCGGCGCGACGCAGCTGGTCGGCGAGGCTGTGCTGCTCATAGTCGGGGAATGACTGCGCGATTCTGGCGCAGTCGACGGCCAGTCGTTGGGCGTGTTGCCACGCCTTGAGGGTGTGGTGGTTTGGCATGAGTGGAACCTGGGACAAACGAAGGCGGGGTCGGTAGCCGTTTCTACGCGCTCCGTACCCCGCCCATGCACTCCAGCCCATAAACGGCCAAACGTCTGTACGTCTAGCCGGTCGCCTGTCCTATGCCGCCCTAACCCACCGCACCAATTCCTTCACGCTGGGCCGCTTTCCCGTCATCAAGATCCCAACCCGATAGATCCGCGACGCCACCCAGGTCACTCCCACGATCGTCAGGAGCAGGATGGCGAACGACAGCGCGATCTGGCTGCCCGGGAGATTGCCCGCGGCCCAGCGCACCGGCATGGCGATCGGGGCCGTGAAGGGGACCAGCGACAATGTCACGGCGAGGTTCGATCCTGGATCGTTGATCATGGCAAACATGCTGAAGAACGCGATCATCACGAGGTACATGACGGGCTGTTGCGCCTGACGCGCCTCCTGCTCGTTCGACGACATGGCCCCGACAGCGGCGAACATGGCTGAGTACAGCAGGAAGCCGCAGATGAAGCAGCCGATGAAGAGCAGCAGGGTCTCGGCGGAGATGTGCGGCAGCTGCCATACCTGTCCGGCGTCGCCCACACCTCCCTCTCCAATGAGACGGCGGCGCTGCGAGACGAGGATCCGACCCGAGACACCCCAGATCGCGAACTGGAAGATTGAGACTGCCCCGACGCCCAGAACCTTGCCCAGCATCAACTGGAAGGGGGTGACCGAGCTCACCAAGACCTCCACGATGCGACTGGTCTTTTCCTCCAGCACCGAGCTCATGACATTGATGCCGTACACGAGGATCGCGAAGTACAGGATGAACGCCATGAAGTAGGCGAGCGTGAACGACTGCGCGCCGCTCTCTCCCGTTGTCTTTCCCCCGGAGATCTTCTTGGTATCGAGCGCGATCGGCACGCGAGCCCGGGCCACGACCTCGGGATTCACTCCCTCGCGTTCGAGCCGCGTGGTGCTGACCAGGTCCCGGAGGACCTGCTGCAGCGTTCCCGTCGCCACAAACGACGAGACGTTGGAGGCGCGATACTCCGCCTTCCCCGAATCCACGGTCACGTCGCTGACCAGCAGGAATCCGTCGAGCCGCTTCGCCCCCACCTCGGCGGTGAGGGAGTCGACGACGTTGGGACCGCCCGGCACCCGTACGGCCACAAACACCGCACTTGCCTGGTTTAGCCGCTCGGTGATCTGGGCGCCGAAGACCGACGTCGACCCATCGACCACTGCGATGTGCTTCACACCACCGCCTCGACCCAGCAGCGTCGGCAGATAGAAGATGACCGCGAAAATCACGGGCCCGAGCAACGCCATGACCCAGAACCACCTCTGCCGCACCCGCTCCACGAACTCGCGCCGGATGACCGCGAAGACCTTACGCACGGGCCACCTCCATCCCCGGCTGGGCCGCCGCCGTCGCCGCCTCCGGGCCCACGAGGTCGATGAAGATCTTGTTGAGGGAGGGCTCGGCGAGCTCGAATCGCGACAACCGGGCTCCAGAGCTCACGAGACCCTTCAGGATCTCCTGCGCATCGGCTTTGGAGGCCAGCTCGAGCTCGGCATACTGTGCCGATCCGTCGACTTTCGCGACGAGGCGCCGGTCCGCAAAGATCCGATCGGCGTCACCCCTGGCGCCGTCAAAGCCCACCAGCACGTGCTGACCCCCATGTGATCGTTTCACCTCGGCGAGGGTCCCGTCCACGAGCTTCTTGCCCCGGGCGATGATGCAGATGTGATCGCAGATCTTCTCGGCTTGCTCCATGATGTGGGTGGAGAGCAGGATCGTCTTGCCACGCGCCCGCAGGTCGAACAGTGTGTCCTTCAACACCTGCGCATTGACCGGGTCGAGCCCGGCGAACGGCTCGTCCATCACCACGAGATCTGGGTCGTGGATGATCGTGGAAATGAACTGAACCTTCTGCTGCATCCCTTTCGAGAGCTCGTTCACCTTGCGGAGCCGCCAGTCGCTCAGGCCGAGCCGCTCGAGCCAGGCAAGCGATTTTGTGCGTGCCGTCCCACGGTCCATCCCCTTCATCTCCGCCAGGAACAGGAGCACATCGAGCACCCGCATCTTGGGGTACAGCCCGCGCTCCTCCGGCAGATACCCGATGCGCTCCGACTGCTCGACGCCGCCACGACCGTCACCGAACAGTTGGACCGCGCCGGCATCCGGTGCATAGATGCCCATGATCATGCGAATGGTGGTGCTTTTCCCCGCGCCGTTCGGCCCGAGCAGTCCGTAGATCACGCCCGGCGGCACGGCGAGGGAGAGCGCGTCCACCGCGGTGTGCCCGGCGAAGCGCTTCGTGACACGATCGACGACGAGGATGGGTGTGGTCATAGCTCCCGCTGGAGAACGGATTCTGCGACTCCGGGTTTCAGCGGGATTAAGCTACTCGGTCGTGACAGGCTCCGCCGCCGCCTGCAGTGCGGCATGGAGCGTATGCCAGGAGAGGCTGGCGCACTTCACCCGCACCGGGAAGCGCCGCACCCCGGCCAGCGCGGCCAGCTTCCCGAGCCGGGCCGTGTCCACCGCGGCGCCCGGTGGGGACGTCAGCATCGTGTGGACCTCCTGAAACAGCGCCTCGGCCTCGGGCCGGCTCTTGCCCAGGACCGCGCCGGTCAGCAGTGAGGCCGCCGCCTGGGAGATGGCACATCCCGAGCCCTGGAACCCGATATCGGTGATGCGGTCCCCGTCCAGCTCGACTTCCAACCGGATCTGATCGCCGCATAGCGGGTTCGAGCCCTCCGCGGCGCGCGAGGGGTGGGACAGCTTCTTGAAGTTTCGGGGACTGCGGTTGTGCTCGATGATGAGCTGCTGGTAGAGGTCGCTCAGGTCGGCCATCAGGAGAAGACCTTTCGGACCTTGGCGAGCGCCGACACGAGCGCATCGACGTCGGCGCGCGTGTTGTAGAACGCGAACGAGGCCCGCGCGGTCGCGGGAACGCCGAAGAAGTCCATCACCGGCTGGGTACAGTGATGGCCGGTGCGGATCGCGACGCCTTCCTGGTCCACGATGGTGCCGACGTCGTGGGCGTGCACCCCGCCCACCACAAAGGAGACGACGCCCGCCTTGTGCGCCGCCGTGCCGACGAGCTGAACGCCGGGGATGTCGCGCAGCCGCGCGGTGGCGTAGGCCAGCAGGTCGCGCTCGTGAGCAGCGACGGTCGGCCAGTCGAGTGATCCGAGATAGTCGATCGCCGCGCCCAGACCGATGGCCCCGGCGATGTGCGGCGTGCCGGCCTCGAACTTGGCGGGCAGGTCGGCGTAGGTGGTCTTCGCGAAGGTCACCGCCTTGATCATGTCGCCGCCGCCCTGATACGGCGGCATCGTCTCGAGCCACTCCGCTTTCCCGTAGAGCACGCCGATGCCCGTCGGTCCGAACATCTTGTGCCCCGACACCGTGTAGAAATCGGCGCCCAATTCCCGCACGTCGATCTTGAGGTGCGGCGCCGCCTGGGCGCCGTCCACGAGGACCGGTACGCCGCGGGCATGCGCCAGCCGTACGATGTCGGCGACGGGATTGATCGTCCCGAGCGAGTTGGACACGTGGGCGACGGCCACGATTCTCGTCCGATCGGAGAGCAGGCGGGCGTAGTCATCGAGCAGCAGCTCGCCGCGGCGGTTCATCGGAATGACCCGCAGCACCGCCCCCCGCTCCTCGCACACCAGCTGCCAGGGGACGATGTTCGAATGGTGCTCCATCGCGGAGACGAGCACTTCATCGCCCGGCTGGAGGCGGGGCCGGCCCCAGCTCGACGCGACGAGGTTGATCCCTTCGGTCGTGCCCCGTACGAAGACGATCTCCTGGGTCGCGGCGGCATTCAGAAACGCCCGGGCTTTTTCCCGCGCCGACTCGTATTCGGCCGTGGCGTGCTCGCTCAGCTCGTACACGCCCCGGTGCACGTTCGCGTTTTCCGTGGCGTAGTAGCGCTCGAGCCGCTCGATCACGGCGCGGGGCTTCTGGCTGGTGGCCGCGTTGTCGAGGTACACGAGCGGCTTGCCATGCACCGTCGTCGCGAGGATCGGGAACTCGGCCCGCAGCCGGGCGAGGTCCCGGACGGGGGGCGCGCCGGGCGCCGCCGTCTGCCGCACGCTCGTCACGCCGCGCTGGCCTCGATGTCGGGGACGCCCAGGCGGTGCCGGATCTGCCGATCGAGGCGCGCGCGCGCTCCCGGAATCGCCACGCGGTCGAGGATGTCCGCGCCGAACCCGTAGGTGAGCAGGCCCCGCGCCTCCATCGCGCCGATGCCCCGGCTCTTCAAATAGAAGAGCGCCGTCTCGTCGAGGGGGCCGACGGTCGAGCCGTGGGTGCACTTCACGTCGTCGGCGTAGATCTCGAGCTGTGGCTGGCTGTCCGCCCGGGCCACATCGGAGAGCAGCAGGTTGTTGTTGGTCTGCTTCGAATCGGTGCGCTGCGCCCCGGGTCGCACGATGATCCGGCCGTTGAAGACGCCGCGCGATTCGCCGTCGAACACGCCGTTGAAGTACTCGTGGCTCTCGCCGTGCGGCTTGGCGTGCACGATCGTCGTGTGGTGGTCCACGTGCTGGTGCCCGCGCAGCACGGAGAGGCCGTTCAGGATCAGGTAGGCCCCCGTCCCGTCGAGCACTGCGTTGATGTCGTGGCGCACCAGCGCGCCGCCGAGCGCGACCGTAGTGAAGACGAGCCGGCTGTCGCGGCCCTGATGCGATTGCGTCGTCGCGATGTGATAGCTGCGCTCGCCCTCGCGCTGCTCCCGGCACAGCTCGAGCTGGGCGCCATCCTCCAGGACGATCTCCGTGACGGCGTTGGTGAGCGAGAGACCGGCGGGCGCCGCCTCGTAGGCTTCCACGACCTTGACCTGCGCTCCCCGTTCCACCACGATCAGCAGCCGCGGATGCGCCATCGGCCGCGCGGTGCCCGGGGGGATCCGGCACGTGAGGTGAATCGGCTCCTCGATCACCGCTCCCGCCCGGACGTGGACCACGGCGCCGTCGGCCAGAAAGGCGGTGGCGAGGGCGGTAAACGGGTTCTCCTCCACCAGGGCATAGCGCGCGAGATGGGCCCGCACCAGGTCAGGCTGCCGCTGCACGGCCTGGGAGAGCGGCAGGACCGTGGCGCCGGTCGGGGCCGGCCCCGTTTCCCACCGTACGGTCTGCCGCTGAAACGCGATCTCGGCGATCGGCTGGACGTTCGTGAAGCGCCATTGCTCGGAGCGCGTGGAGGGGAAGCCGACCTCCGAGAAGCGCGCGATGCCCCGCTCGCGCAGCTCCCGCAGCCAGGGCGGCGCGCCCGCGGCGCCGTTCCCGGCGAAGGCCTCGTACTGCCCGACGAAATGGGCCGTCACGAGACCGCCGCTCCCTCCGGCTTCACCCAATCGTATCCCTTCTCTTCGAGCGTCAGCGCCAGCTCCTTGCCGCCGGATTTCACGATGCGGCCCTCGGCCAGCACGTGGACGTAGTCGGGGACGATGTAGTTCAGTAGCCGCTGGTAGTGGGTCACGACCACAAATGAACGGTCCGGCGAGCGCAACTGATTCACCGCCTCGGCGACGGTCTTGAGCGCGTCGATGTCGAGGCCGGAATCGGTCTCGTCCAGGATCGCCAGGCGCGGCTCGAGCACCGCGAGCTGCAGGATCTCGTTGCGCTTCTTCTCGCCGCCCGAGAACCCCTCGTTCACGGCCCGGTTCATGAAGCTGTCGTCCCAGCCGATCGCCTTGAGCTTGTCCTCGAGGACCTGGAGGAAATCCAGGGGATCGAGCTCGGGCTGTCCTTTGTGCTTGCGGATCGCGTTGACCGCCGAGCGCAGGAAATAGGAGTTGGTGATGCCGCGGATGGCGACGGGATACTGGAACGCGAGAAACACGCCTTCCCGCGCCCGCTCCTCGGGGTCGAGCTCGAGCAGGTCCTTGCCGTCGTAGCGAACCGATCCCCCGGTCACCTTATAGGCGGGATGGCCGGCCAGAACCTGGGCGAGCGTACTCTTGCCCGAGCCGTTCGGTCCCATCACCGCGTGCACCTCGCCGGTGCGCACCTGCAGCGACACGCCGCGCAGGATCTCCTTGCCTTCGACGGAGGCGTGGAGGTCTGTGATCTCGAGCAGGAACCGGTCGGTCATCCGACGCTCCCCTCGAGCGAAATCCCCAGCAGGTTCTGCGCTTCCACGGCGAACTCCATCGGCAGCTCCTTGAAGACTTCCTTGCAGAATCCGTTGACGATCATCGACACGGCGTCCTC
>JBGPHP010000163.1:0-6969 GCA_041484445.1 Gemmatimonadota bacterium | reverse complement strand
CACCCGGCCGCCGCGGATCATCACGATCGAGTGCTCCTGCAGGTTGTGCCCCTCACCCGGGATATAGGCCGTCACTTCGAAGCCGTTGGTCAGCCGGACGCGCGCGACTTTGCGCAACGCCGAGTTCGGCTTTTTCGGCGTCGTCGTGTAGACGCGCGTACACACGCCTCGCTTCTGCGGATTGCCCCGCAGCGCCGGCGCCTTCTCCTTCTTCGCCACGTCCCGGCGGCCGTGCCGGATGAGCTGATTGATGGTCGGCATACCCTCTCGACGCTATTCCAAAAAACTCGGGAAACAGATTTCAAAGCTAAGCCCGGGCTTCGAGTTAGGTCAACCCCCGGCCGGGACCGTCCAGAGGCTGTCCGGGTGCGCTTTTCCACTCTTCCTGCCACTCCCCACGAGCCGTACAATGGCACTCTTCCGGACCACCCGCGGAGACTCCCATGACCACCGTCGTTCGCCGCTGCAGCCTCGTCGTCCTGGCGATAGGCCTCGGCGCCTGCGCCCACGCCGCCAAACCCGCCACTTCCCCGACGGCCCACGCCGACACGACCAAGAAGGACCTTCCCTGGAAGCCCTGGGCCGAAGTCACCAAGGACGCCCGGCCGCTGCAAGGCCTGTTCACCGCCTACCTCAAGCGGGACAACGTCTACCTCGACCTGAAGCCGGACCAGTTCGACCGGGACTTCCTCCTCGTTACCGAGCTCTCGCAAGGGCTGGGTGACTTCGGGCTCGACGGCGGCACCGACTTGCGCTCGGACCTGATCCGGTTCCACCGTACGCCCACCAAGGTTGAGCTGCAGCTGGTCAACCCGTACCTCACCGCCGCGCCGGGCACACCGATGGCCCGGACCGTGGCGTACTCCTTTAGCGGCTCGGTCGCCTACACCTTCCCGATCGCTTCCGTCCGGGATACGACCGATGAAGTCCTGATCGACCTGTCACCATTCCTGGTGTCCGACTTTGCCGACGTCGGCAGCTTCTTCAGCTTCGTCGTCCAGGCGCTGCACATCCCCGGCGGCGTGTCGCTCGACCGCGAGCGCTCGGCCTTCCAGGACCTGCGCCTCTTCCCCACCAACCTCGAGGCCGACGCGCGCCTGACCTTCACCGCCACACGGCCCCTCGGCATCAGTACGGTCCCCGACTACCGCTACCTCCCGATGACCGTGCACTACTCGCTCGTCGAGCTGCCGGCCACCCCGATGCGGCCGCGCTACGCCGACGACCGGGTCGGTTACTTCATCTCGGCCATGATGAACTTCTCACGCGACACGGCTGAGTCGTTCTTCGTGCGCTACGTGAACCGCTGGCGCCTCGTGAAGCAGGATCCGAGGGCCGCCCTGAGCGACCCAGTGCAGCCGATCACCTACTATCTCGACCGCACCATCCCCGACGAATGGCGGCCCTACGTCCGCGCCGGCATCCTCGAGTGGAACCACGCCTTCGAAGAGATCGGCATTCGCAACGCGATCCAGGTGCTCGACGCCCCCGACGACACCCTGTGGAGCGCCGAGGACGCCCGCTACAGCACCGTGCGCTGGATGGCCAACTTCGGCTCGACCTACGCGATCGGGCCGTCCGACGTGGACCCGCGCACCGGCGAGATCCTGAACGCCGACATCCTGATCGCCGCGTCGTGGATCCAGGCCTGGCAGGGGGAGTACCGCGAGTACTCGGGACCACAGGCGATCACCCACGCGGTCTTCGCGGAGGACTCCCTCCTCCGCGCCGACCCCCAGGGACGTCTGATGCGGCTGTGCCGCTATGCCAGCGGCCTCACCCGCTACGGCACGCTGCTCCGCGCCACGCTCGCCGCGAGCGGCGCCATCGCCCCCGGGGCCCCGGTGCCGCGGGAGTACATCGGCCAGGCCCTCAAAGAGCTCGTGATGCACGAGTTCGGCCACACCCTGGGGCTGCGGCACAACTTCCGCGGCACCGCGGCGATCCCCGCCGCCGAGCTGGGCGACCGGCAGTACACCGCGACCCACGGCACGTCGGCCTCGGTGATGGACTACAACCCCCCCGCCATCGCGCTGGATCGCAGCCGCCAGGGGGACTACTACTCGACCACGATCGGCACGTACGACCGGTGGGCGATCCGCTACGGGTACGCCGACATGGGTGGCGACACCCCGGACGCCGAGCGGCCGGGGCTCGCGCGCGTCGCCGGCGAGGCCGCCGATCCCGACCACGTGTACGCCACCGACGAGGACGCGGGCTTCGCTGGATTCGGCCTCGACCCGAACGTCACCCGCTACGATCAGACCGCCGATCCGCTCGGCTGGGCCAAGAACCAGGTGACACTCGTCAACCGGCTGTTCGATTCCCTCGAGCTGCGGTTGATCGCGCCCGGTGAGGGCTACCCCCGCTTGCGCGCCGGCTTTCTCGACCTGCTGTTCCAGCGCTGGTACGCCACCCTGATAACCACGAAGTACCTCGCCGGCGTCTATACCGCCCGCGACCACCGCGGCGATCCCAACGGCCGGGCGCCGTTCACGGCCGTCCCCGCGGCGAAGCAGCGGGACGCGCTGGCGTTCATCGCGAGCGCCGGACTGGGCGAGCGGGCCTACCAGTTCCGGCCCGCGCTGCTCAATCGCCTCGCGCCCTCCCGCTGGTGGCACTGGGGGCAGAACCCGTTCTCCGAGGGGCGCATCGACTTCCCGCTGCACGACTGGGCGCTGGGATTCCAGGGTACGCTGGTCGATCTGCTGCTCGACCCGGACGTGCTGGCGCGCATCCGGGACAACGAGCTGCGCGCCGCACCCGGCGAGGCGGTGGTGACGATTCCTGACGTGTTCTCGACGTTGACGGCCGCCATCTGGACCGAGGCCGGCGTCGGTGGGGGGAGCCCGCGCAACGCGGGCTCGATCCGTCGCGACCTGCAGCGCATGTATCTGTCGGAGCTGGCGCGCATGGTCGTGAACCCGTTCGTGGGGACGCCCGATGACGCGCGCGCCATCGCCCGGTCAACGCTCGCCGATCTCGGCGCCCGGCTCACACACGCCCTCGCGGGCGGGCGGCTCGACACCTATACCAGGGCACACTACGCCGACGCCCGCGAGCGCATTGCGCAGGCCTTGAGCGCGCAGGTGGTGGTGCCCGCCACTCAAGTTCGTTAGGGAGGTTGTGCCGGCTCGGAGGATGGTGGAGGGGAACCTCCACCATCCTCCTGTGATTCAGTGCCCCGCCGTCCGGTTTTCGTAGGCCGGCCGCTTGGGGGCGAGCGGTCCCGCAGCCTGGAGCGCCTTCAGGACCTCTTGGATCGCCCGCTCGAGCTGAGGATCGGTTCCCTTGGCGAGCTGGCCCTCGTCATCCGGTACCTCGATGTCCGGGTCCACGCCGTGTCCCTCGGCGAACCACCGGCCCTGCGGATCGTACTGGCGGAACGTGGGAACCGTGACGCCGCCGTTGTCGATCAGCGTCGGCACGCCGCTGATGCCGATGATCCCACCCCAGGTCCGGGTCCCGATCAGTGGTCCCAGCTTCGCCTCGCGGAAAAAGGTCGGGAACGCGTCTCCACCGGACCCGCTCCAGCCGTTGATCAACATGGCTTTCGGACCGATCTGCGCGTTGCGGGGCCATTGCCAGTCCTGGCCGTCGCGTACGGCGTAGTACGCCAACGCCGGCCGGTTGAGCAGCTCGACGAACCGATCGGGGATCTGGCCGCCGGAGTTCCACCGCTCGTCCACGATGAGCCCGGCCTTCTGCACCTGCGCCAGGTACTGGCGTAACAGCTCGGTCTGTCCGTCGATGCCGGTGCTCGGCACGTAGACGTATCCCACGCGCCCCTGCGTCGCCGCGTCCACGCGGCGGCGGTTCGCCTCGACCCACGCCAGATACCGCAGCCGGCCTTCGTCCTCGAGCGTCGTGACCAGGACGTCGCGCGACCCCTCCCGGACCGGCCGGCTGTTCACCGTGAGCCGCACGGCCTTCCCCGCGAGGCCCTCGAACGCGGCCCAGGGATCCTGCGCCGTGTCGATCGGCGCGCCGTTCACCGCCAGCACGTAGTCCCCAGCCTTCACGTTCACGCCGGGCGCCCCCAGGGGAGAACGGACCTCGCCGTCCCACGCGGCGCCGTCGATGACGCGCTTGATCCGGTAGGCGCCGTTCTCGAGCGACCAGTCCGCACCGAGGAGCCCCACACCCCGGCGCGGTCCCGTCTCGAGATCGCCCCCGCCCCGGTAGGTATGCGAGGCGTTGAGCTCGGAGATGAGGTCGCCGATGACGAAGTTGACGTCCCAGCGCGTCACGGCGCCGTCGAGCAGCCGCCCGTACTGGGTCCGCATCGCGCTCCAGTCGACGCCGTGCATGTTGGGGTCGTAGAAGTAGTCCCGCTCGAACCGCCACACATCGTTGAAGATCTGCCGCCATTCGGGCCCCGGATCCACGGTCATCACGAGCTCCCCCGTGCGCAGCGGCGTCTCGAACTTCTGGTCCGCCTTGAGGTCGATGATCGCCCAACGCCGCCCCTGCCGGACCAGCACCTTCTGCCCGTTGGCGGAGACCAGCGCCGCCGTGGCGTCGTCGAGGATCGTCTGTTCTTTGCGGTCCTTCAGATCGTACGCGATGAGCGGCGACTTGGTATCGGACGAGCCGGTGCGGGGCGGCCGGCGATAGATCACCTTGCCCGCCACCGCCTGCAGATCGCTGTAGTTCCCCGGGGCGGCCGGAAGCGCCACCGCGCGGCTTTCAAACCCGTCGAGGTCGATGGCCACGGGCACCGGGGTCTTCACCGTCGTGTCGCGGGGGGCCGGTTTGGCGGCCGCACCGGCGGGACGGGCGGCGCTCGAGTCGGCCGAAGGCGCGGGCTCCTCGTCGTCGCGCGCGGCGAGCGGCGACGGCACATCGGCACGCAGCGGGCCCGCCATGATGTTGGTCGAGTTGGGGTAGATCCAGGTGTTGTCGACGTCGCTGTAGGTCGGGTCGAACGTCCGGTCGGACGAGTAGTACAGGTACTTGCCTTCCGGATCGAACGCCGGCTGGCCGTCGTTGTAGAATCCGCTCGTCACCTGGCGCGCCGTCCCGGACCTGGTGTCGAACAGGAAGATGGCGCGATGGGTGTTTTCGATGTCGCGCGCGTAGGCCAGCCAGCGGCTGTCCCCCGACCAGCTCACCCGGAATCCCTCGAGGTCGCCCTCGTAGAACCCGAGCGCCTTGTCGACCCGGACCACCTTCTTCGCGTCGCGGTCGTAGATCCAGATCACCATGGCCTGATCCACGAACGCCAGTTTGCGGCTGTCGGGAGACCAGAACGGGGTGTAGCGGAATCCCCGGCCCAGGGTGGTGACCGGCTCCTCACTGCCGCTGCCGTCCGCCGGCCGCAGCACCAGCTCGTACTCGCCGGAGCGATCGCTCCAGTAGGCAAGGGTGCGGCCGTCGGGCGACCAGGCGGGAGACCGCTCCGCCACGCCCGACGTCCGCGTGACGTCCACCACCGGCCCGTGCTCGGCCGGCACCGTGAATACGTCGCCGCGCGCTTCGAATACCGCCCGCTTCCCCGAGGGCGAGATCCAGGCGCCGTGGATCATGTCGCCGACCGAATCGGACTGCGGTTTGAGCGTCGCCAGATCCGTCACGACCTGGACCGCGACCTCGTGGCTGCGCTCGGTCGCGAGATCGAGCAGCCACAGCCTCCCGGCCTGCTCGAACACCATGTCCGCCGGCCCGATCGCCGGGAAGTGGATGTCGTAGTCGGTGAAGGTCGTGACCTGGCGCACGGTGGCCGAATCGATCTGATACGCCCAGATGTTGGCCCGTAGCCCGGCGCCACGGTCCGAGAGGAAGTACAGCGTATGGCCGTGCCACATCGGATGGGCGTCGTTGGCGTCCGTGGTGGACACCGCTTTCGCATCCCCGGTGCGCAGGTTGAACAGCCAGATGCGCGACGCCCAGCCGCCGCGATACCGCTTCCAGGTGCGGAACTCCTGACTCTGCGGCATGTAGGCGAGCCATTGACCGTCTTCGGACACGGCGCCGAACTCTCCGTAGGGCACCGCCAGCTTGGCGGGCAGGCCGCCGGTCTTCGAAACGCGGTACAGCTGATTGAAGCGGTCCCGCCCACTCTCCATCCCCGACGCGAACAGGATCGACTGGCCGTCGGGGTACCAATCGAGCATCCGGTCGGGCATCGGATGATGGGTGAGCCGGCGCGGCACGCCGCCGGCCGCGCTCACGGCATAGATGTCCTGATTGCCGTCGTAGTTTCCGGTGAACGCGATCTCTTTTCCGTCCGGCGAGAAGCGGGGGAACGACTCCTCGCCACGCGGCGAGGAGAAGCGCGCGGCCGTGCCGCCGGCTTTCGCGACGACCCAGATGTCACCCGCGTACACAAAGGCGATCTGAGTGGCCGAGACGTCGGGCTGCCGCAGCAACCGGGCGTCGATCTGTGCGGCGAGCGGCCGGGGGACGACAGGAAGGGCGCCGGCCATGACCAGCGCGAACCACGGGGTACGCATCACAAACCTCGACGATTTCCGGACACAAAACGACGGCGGGACGCGGCTACGCTACCCGCGCCGGGCGGGGTGTCAAGCGGCCGGCGCCTTGACTTCCCCGGCCTCGACTCGGTAGCTACCGGTATCATGATGCGCGCCCCGCAGGCCTGCTGCTGTAGTCCGGCTCTCCCGACATGAGGGCGGCGACCCGAGCGACCTGATTCGCACATCGCGTTTCCCAGCGTCAGCGGCCGCCGCCTCCGGAATCCCCGAGCGACGGCCGTTTCGCTTTACCACGCCAGGAGGAGCACATGCCACAGACCGCAGCGCCCGTCACCGACATCGCCGCGCGCGGCTACGCGCACCCCGAGGTCCTGGTATCCACCCAGTGGGTGGCCGATCACCTGCAGGACCCCACCGTCCGGCTCCTCGAGTCGAACGAAGACGTGCTGCTGTACGAAACGGGGCATGTCCCCGGGGCCGCCAAGATCGACTGGGTGGCCGATCTCAACGATCCCCTGATCCGCGACTACAT
>JBGPHP010000162.1:0-7006 GCA_041484445.1 Gemmatimonadota bacterium | reverse complement strand
GGCATGAACTACCGGGCGTTCATCCAGCGGATCGTGGACGA
Source organism: Gemmatimonadota bacterium (assembly GCA_041484445.1). Lineage (GTDB taxonomy): Bacteria > Gemmatimonadota > Gemmatimonadetes > Gemmatimonadales > GWC2-71-9 > DASTHG01. The sequence goes on along the minus strand of JBGPHP010000162.1, from coordinate 6,965 downwards.
GGCGCTGCGGCGATGAGCGGATCGTCCGTATGGTCCACGGTCCGGACGCTCATCAAGCGCCGCGAAGTACCCAGACCCGAGCTGCGCTGCCCGCGGTGCAGCGCGGAGATCGAGCGCTTCTGGTACTTCTGTCCCAATTGCAGCAAGGCCCTGGTGTGGGGCGACGATCAGCTCCAGACCGGAGCCGAATGCCGCTATTGCCGCTGGATCGTCTCGGACACTTTTTCCCATTGTCCCTGGTGCGGCCGCGACATCACCGACGAGGGCTCGAGTCCCGAGCCCCTCAAGAAGCCGAAGGGCTTCAAGTACGAGCGCCGCTGCCGACGCTGCCACGGGGGCCTGCAGTACCCCATGCAATGGTGCCCGTGGTGCGCCAAGGTCCAGCACTGGAAGTACGAGCGGTTCCAGAACGACTGCCCGCACTGCGATCGCGGCGTGGACGATTGGATGGAGACGTGCCCGTGGTGCGGCGAGGATGCCACGGGACGCGATCTCGTGCGCCAGGCGCTGCGGCGGGTGCGGAGCCTGCTCATCGTGTCGCGAGTCAAGGATTGGGACTACCGGATCCTGCTGCGGCCGGGCGTTTCCGGCGTTTCCCCCGCCGCCCCGAAGGTGATCGAGATCGATCGCCGCTACATCACGAGCAAGCGCCGGCGCGACGAGATCTCCTGGAACACCCTGACCGGGCTCATCCTGCACGAGCTGGGACACTCGTTCCTCTATCACAACTGGAGCTGGACTCGCTCGGGCCGGTTCCGCCGGACGTTCGGAGAGGTCCGCAAAGCGTACCGCGTGGCGGACGAGCACTGGGTGGATTTCGAGCGCCGCCGCGTGGCTACGACACTCGTCGATTACGTGAGCCGGTACGCCGCCACGCACCCGCAGGAGGACTTCGCCGAGACGTTCCGTTTCTACGTGACCCGGCGGGGGCGGCTGCGGGAGCTGTTCGGGGAGTTTGGACGCAAGCGCAAAGGGGTGATCGTGTTCGAGAAATTCCTGGTGTTGCACGACTACGTGCGAAGCCTGCGGGGCTGGCGGTGAGCGCGTTGGTGTCGGTCTCTTGCTCGCCGGGCGGCCGACGGTATGCTTGAAACGATGCCGGCTTTACATTCGCGAAGTGTCGGGCGCAGGCTCATCCCGATCCTGATTGCCGCCACGGCCTGTCAGGGGACAACCGGGCCCGGCGGCTCAGTTGGAATTCGCGTGCTGCGCGGCGGCGACCAGGCCGACACGGTGCTGGCGCGTCTCATCCAGGCGCTGGTCGTTGAGGTTCGCGACAGCCTCGGCGCGCCGGCGGCTCGCGAGATCGTGCGGTTCGAAGCCATCCCGGCCGACAGTCCGCTGTACGCTCCGTCGCTCTACGTCGCCACGCTGACCCAAGCCGGATATGGAACGCTCGCGGTGGATTCCGCGGACGCCGCGGGTCGGGCGTCCGCTCTTGTACAACTCGGTCTCGTCGCGGGTCGAGCCCGGGTGCAGGTATCGGCGCCCAGGCTGGGAGTGGTGGACACGGTCACCTTCACCGTCCAGCCCGGCGCGCCCGCCATGGTCCTCGTGCTCCCACAGGATACCGCGCTCGGGATCGGAGGCAGCTACTCGGCACGCGGCAGCGTTCGCGACGCGTACGGTAACCCGCGTGCCGACCCCGTCGGCTACAGCGGCCTCGGAGGTGCCGCGCTCGTTTCGAGCACAGGCATGGTTACCGGTCAGGCGATCGGACGCGGAACGATCGTTGCTACAGCCGGTGCCCGCGTGGATACGGCGTACGTCAGCGTTGTTCCAACCGGTCGCATCGCCGCGACGGTCTCCCCTCGACCTGGGATGCCCAGCGGAGGCGTCGCCACACTGAACCTCGATGGCTCGAGCGTGACCGGGGTCCCCTCGTCCAGTGGCGATAACGAGTACCTCAGCTGGTTGCCGTCCGGAACCGCCCTGCTGGAGTTCTCCAACGGGCACGCCACGCTGATCGACTTCCTCGGGAATCGGACACTGGTTGTCGCGCCAGGAACGTTCGCCGAAGACAATTGGCCGAGCATTTCGACCGATGGCCAATGGGTCTACTTCCGGGGCGATTCCTCCATTGGAGGGCCGAGCGACATCTATCGCGTACACCCAAACGGGACGGGACTAGAGCGGCTGGCCGTCGCCTTCGCGGGTGATGTCACCCAGCCGTCCCCCTCCCCTGACGGCGTTCACGTCGCGTACGCCGGTGGGTTTGGCGTTCGGGTCTTCAACACGGCGACCGGTGCCGACAGCGTCGTGGCGACCTCCGGCTACGCGCCCCATTGGTCGCCGGACGGCACGTGGATCGCATTCAATGACAACGGTGTGATCAAGATCGTCCACCCCGACGGCACTGTCGGGCGAACGCTCACGCCGTCAACCACATACGGCTGGCCGATGAGCTGGTCGCCGGACTCTCAATGGCTCATCGTCGAGGGGGGTGGAACCCTCGCGCTGATCCAAGTGAGCACCGATACCATCCTGCCGCTTCCCTACAGCAGCGGGATGGCGGAGCCGGCCTGGAAGCCCTGATCTCCGGGCCGGCCGCCAGAGCTAAACCAAGGTGAAGTTCAGTCCGACCGCGAGCTGGAATGCCGAGCCGCTGTGATTGAGCACGCGGCCCTCGACGTAGGGGTGCGTCACCCCGCGGCGCGATTCGAACCCGAACAGAATGTCCCACCCGGTATTTTGTATCCAACATGCGGCGCGATGTGCGAACGCTGCGCCTGGGCCGTGGCCGTCGTGGCGGCGAGCAGCACGCTCACCACGAGTGTGATGGCGATAGCGGGTTTCATGATCCCCTCCCATTCCAGAATGTCTCGACCGCGGCACAACCATGGACCCCGGCCGAATCCCCCGACGACGAGGATGACCCCCGCCCCCGCCGGAGGTTCCGGTGTGCGACGGATCACCACGGGGCGGCCCGCGGCTCGGCGTCCCCCGTCACCATCCGCCCGGTCGCGACGGAACATGCGAGGCTATTATTCGGACCCCTTCTAGAGAGGTCACCCATGCGTCGCCTGCTCCTTGCGCTCCCGCTCGTCCTGGCCGCCCCGCTGTCCGGTCAACAGCCGAGTCGCCCGCACGTTGTCGTACCCACGATCACACCTCATCCCGAGGACGTCGGGACGCTCGATGGGATTCTCAGAGCATTCTATGATGTGATTTCGGGACCCGCCGGGCAGCCGCGGCAATGGTCCCGGGATCGGTCGCTGTACATCCCGCACGTCCAGTTCGTCTCGCTGTCCACCGACTCGTCGGGCGCCATTCGGGCCGGCGTGATGGATCACCAGACGTACGTGGACTTGACCAACGACGGCTTCGTGCGGCGCGGCTTCTTCGAGCAGGAGATCCACCGCACCACCCACCGCTTCGGGAACGTGGTGCACGTGTTCAGTACCTACGAAATGCGCGAGAAAGCGGACGGGCCGGTGATCGGCCGCGGCATCAACAGCGTCGAGTTGTTCTGGGACGGACAGCGCTGGTGGATCTCCGCCGCGCAGTGGGATGACGAGCGGCCCGACAATCCGATCCCGCCGGAGTATCTCCCCGGGTCGTGATCCCGTCCCTCGCCGAGCGGCGGCGCTACTTCGCCGCCGCGCTGCGCTTTGCCCGGCTGGCTCGGCGTGTGAGCCGGCGCCGTATCGCCGCCGGCTTCCGCACCCGTCTCAAGCGCGATGCCAGCTACGTCACGGACGTCGACCTCGCGGTCGAGCGCGCGCTGCGGGCCGCGATCGCGCGGGCATTCCCCACGCACGGCGTGTTGGGGGAGGAGCTCCCGCCGACGCGTCCCGATGCCGAGTACCAGTGGATCCTCGATCCGATCGACGGCACGACCAGCCTGAAGAACGGCATCCCGTTCTACGGCACGATCATCGCGCTCCATCAGGGCGGACGACCGCTCGTCGGGGTGATCGATCTGCCGGCGCTGGACCGCTGCTACAGCGCCGGGGTCGGGCTCGGCGCCTGGCGTGATGGGCGGCGCCTGCGGCTGCGGGATGCCGTACGCACGGACCTGCCTCGCGAGGTGATCTCGGTCGGCGATCGAGCGCGCTTCGTCCAATGCCGTGCCGGGGGCGCGTTCGACCGGCTGCTGCGGGATCACGGCCAGGTGCGCGGCTACATCGACTGCATCGCGCACGCGTTCGCCGCCGAAGGACTGATCGGGGCGGCCGTGGACTATGGCGTGAGGCTGTGGGACATCGGGGCGACGCAGGTGCTGGTCGAGGAGGCCGGCGGCCGCTACTGCTGCACCTACCGCTCGCGCGGGGGGGAGCCCCGGTTGTACGGCATCCTTTGCGGCAAGCCGTCGGTGGTCCGCTGGCTGGAGCGCCGGTACTTCGGCGGGACCTAGCGTACGACCTGGCTGGCCCGTCCGACTTCCCGCAGGAATTCCCGTGACTTCCGCACCTCCTCCAGGTACTCCCCGATCTCGTCGTCCTCGCGCGTCGAATCCCAGCCGAGCAGCTCGGCCATCTTCCGGGCGACGTTGGCGGCCACGCCCGCACCGTGCTGCGGGTCCTCGTAGAAGAGATGCAGCCGTCGGATCAGCACGTCGGTGAGCCGCAGCGCCATCTCGCGGTCCACGGCGTACACCACCTCCGCCCGGATTTCCGGGCGACCGGCCACGAGGGGGCCGCCCAGGACCTTGTTCTTGGCGACCAGGTTCAGGATGGCGGCGGACTCCGTTCCGTAGCTGTCCACGAGGTGCCGCGCGGTCGTCGGCGGCAGCTCTTTCATGCGGGCTGACTGCATCATGACGTCCAGCGCCGCGATCTCGCCGCCGGGGAGCGGCAGCGCCTCGGTCGCCGGGCGGCGGGGCAGGGGGCGGCCGTCCTGCTGGCGCAGGCGATGCGCGACGAGGTCCACCACGTCGCGCCCCATGACCTGGAACGTCGTCAGCTTGCCGCCGGCGATGGTGACGAGGCCGCTCGGGCTCTCCACGATGCGATGCTCGCGCGACACCTTTCCCGGCGGCACGTCCTTGTCGGCGGCGAGCAGGGGGCGCAGTCCGGCCCAGGTGGCGATGACGTCGGTGGGCGCGAGTCGGGCGCGCGGGAAGACGGCATTCGCCGAGCGCAGCAGGTAGGTCACGTCCGCACCTGTGGCCCGAGCCGCCTCCGGGGTGACCTCCTCTTCGGTCTCGGTCGTGCCGATGTAGGCGAGGTCGTTCCAGGGCAGGAGGAACATCACCCGGCCGTCGATCGGCGAGGCCAAGGTGACGGCGTCGCGCAGCCCGAGCCGCTCGCGCAGCACGATGGCGTGGGCTCCCTTCGTCAAGCGCATCAACGGGGCGGCGTTGGGATCGTCGAGCTGCCGCACGCGATCCACCCAGGGGCCGGTGGCGTTCACGACGCACAGCGCGCGCACAATCCGCTCTTCGCCCGAGATGCTGTCGCGCAGCACGGCCCCGACGATGCGGCCCTCGGCTCGCACGAAGCTCGTGACGGAGGTGTAATTGGCGGCCAGCGCGCCTGCCTGGGCGGCGCCGCGCAGCGTCGCGACGACGAGCCGCGCGTCGTCCGTCTGAGCGTCCCAGTACACGGCGGCGCCCTGCAGGTCACGATCGCGGAGTCCCGGCTCGGCCTCCAGGGCCTTCCGCGGAGAGAGCCAGCGATGCATGTGGGTGTTGCGGAATCCCGCGAGCACATCGTAGAGCCACATGCCGGCCCGCAGCTTCCAGGGCGGCACACGTCCGCCGCGAAACAGCGGGAACAGAAAGCGCAGCGGGCGCACCAGGTGGGGTGCGATGGTGAGCAACGCCCGTCGCTCGCGGGACGCTTCCAGCACCAGTCCGAACTCGAAGTGCTCGAGATAGCGCAGGCCGCCGTGGATCAACCGCGAGGAGCGGGAGCTGGTGCCGCCGCCGAAGTCTCCGGCATCCACGACCGCCGTACGGAACCCTCGCAGGGCGGCGTCGCGCGCGACGCCGCCGCCCGTGATCCCGCCGCCGATTACCAGCAGGTCCACCGGCTGCGCCTGCATCGATTCCAGCGCCGCGGCGCGGGTTCGGTGTGAGAATGGCGCTTCGCCCGCCAACTCCCCTCCGGATTCGGCGTAGATACGACCGGGCCGCACGTGTCCCGCGTCACCGGTACCGTGGCGTGAAGAATGTAATCGCGATGGCGGACTTCGGCGTCGCGCACCGCGCGCGGATTCCCCTCCGGTGTGCCGTCGTGGTAGGTTTCCCGCTCTCGGGCGTGGGCATTGGAGGCGGAGCAATGGCGTTTCCCAACGGGCGGCGCGTGGCGATTGTCGCGGGTTGCCGCACGCCGTTCTGCAAGGCGGGCACGGCGCTCAAGGACGTGCGCGCCGTGGACCTGGCCCGCTACGCGGCGCGGGAGCTCATCGAGCGCACCAACCTCGACCCCACGGCCGTCGACGAGGTGATCTTCGGGCAGGTCGTCGCGTCGCCGCTGGTGCCGAACATCGCGCGGGAAGTGAGCCTCCTGCCGCAGTTCCCCAGGGAAATCCCGGCGTTCTCGCTCAACCGCGCGTGCGCCTCCTCGAATCAGGCGGTCACGGCCGCGCACGACCAGATCGCACAGGGGAACGCCGATGTCATCCTCGCGGGTGGCGCCGAGTCGCTGTCCGACATCCCGATCCTCACTTCCCGCCGGTTCGCCGACATTCTGGTCACCGCGAGCAAGGCCCGCACGCTTGGGGCGCGCATCGCCACGTTCGCGCGGATCCGTCCCCGGGACCTGATCCCGGTCGCTCCCGCCATCGCCGAGCCGTCCACCGGCGAGTCGATGGGTCAGTCGGCCGAGAAAATGGCCAAGGAGAATCACATCACGCGCGAGGCCCAGGATCGCTGGGCGCTGCGCAGCCATCATCTCGCCGCCCAGGGCACCGCCGACGGGCGGCTGACCGCCGAAATCGCGCCGTGGCTGCCCGAGCGCACCTCCGCGGAGGTCGTGAAAGCGGACAACGGCATCCGCACCGACTCGACGCTCGAGCAG
>JBGPHP010000161.1:0-7016 GCA_041484445.1 Gemmatimonadota bacterium | reverse complement strand
GGTAGAGAATCCGGCACGGATAGGCGACGTTGCGGCCCCACACGCCGGCGAGGTTGCGCGCGGCATCGCAGATCGGATGGGTCACGAAGAGGTCGAGCTGCACGCGCCCCGACAGCGCGAGCTCGAGGGAGGTCTTGATGATGGAGCAGAGGTAGGAACCGAACCGAGAATCGGCCTGCGTCGCCTCGATCGGGGCGCCACGCACCTTGAACGGCAAGAGGCCGCCGGCGTGCGCGATCTCCTCGGGGAAATAGACCTGGAAGTGCCCCACGACCTTGCCGCCATTTTCACGCCAGCGGCGGACGGTCGGAAAGTCCGTGTCCTCCACCAGCTCGCGACAGTGGTACAGGGTCTCTTCGAGCGACTGGTCGCGCCACTCGGTGAAGATCGCGGTCATGCGTGTCTCCAGACCGGGCGGCGCTTGTCCGTGAACGCGCGCAACCCTTCGACCGCGTCGTGTGTCTCCATGAGCTCGTGCAGGTAGACCTGGCCCGCCGCTCGCAGCGCGGCGTGACGCGCGAGGGCTCCGCGGCCGCGCAACGCCCCCTTCGCCGCCCGGAGCGCCGCCGCACTGTGGCGCGCGATGCGCCGCGCCTCCGCGAGCGCCTCCTGCTCCACGTCCCCGTCCGGTACGACGCGCGCGACCAGGCCCCAGCGCTCGGCCTCCACGGCCGAGATCGAATCGCCCGAATAGATCAGGCGGGACACGAGCGATGGCGGGAGCCGCCCGGGCAGCAGCACACAGGCGGCGGGGGGAAAGACGCCGAGGGCGATTTCGGGCTGGCCGAAGCTCGCGCCCTGGCCGGCGACGATCACGTCCACCGGCTGCACCAGCTCGAACCCGCCTCCCACGCACCGGCCGCGCACGCCCGCCACCACGGGCACCGGGAACGCGTCCAGCGCCGCCACAGTGTCGAGGAACTCCGGGATCAGGCTGAGGTAGTGCGGGGGCAGATGCTCGCCGACATCGGCGCCCGCCGAGAAGTGGTCGCCGGTCGCCGTGAGCAGGAGCACCCGGAGGTCCGATTGCTCGGCAAGACGCCGCAGCTGCTCACGGACGTCCCGCAGGATGTCGCGAGTCAGGATGTTCAAGGGGGGGCGGTCCAGCTCGATCCGCCCGATGCCAGGCTCCGTCGTGGCCGCGACCGTCATCGCTCGAATCCTCCGCCCAGCAGTTGACCCCCGTCGATCGGGACGACCGCCCCGGTGACGAACCCCGCGGCGTCGCTGCACAGGAAGCGCACCAGCGCTCCCACTTCTTCCGGTGTCCCGGTCCGCCCGAGCGGCGTGCGCGCCAGCGCGCGCTCCCGGACCGCCTGGGGGAGTGAGCGGGTCATCCCGGTGTCGATGAATCCCGGAGCCACGACGTTCACGGTGATCCCGTCGCGCGCGAGCTCCTGCGCCAGCGATCGGGCGAGGCCCACGAGGCCGGCCTTGGCGGCCGCGTAATTCGCCTGACCGAAGCTCCCCCGCAGTCCATTGATGGAGGAGACGAAGACGACCCGGCCGCAGTCGGACTTGCGCAAGATCGGCTCGGCGGCCCGCGCGGCCTTGAAGGCGCCGGTCAGATTCACGTCGAGCACCTCGTTCCATTCGGCGTCGCTCATTTTCCAGCTCACGCGGTCCCGGATGATGCCCGCGGCGCACACCACCCAATCGAGTCCGCCGCGCTCCCGCGTGATCCGCGCCACAGCCTCCCCCACCGCTGCTGCATCGCGCACGTCGGCGGGAAACGTCGCCGCCGCCGCCCCCGGCCCGTCCGGGAAGTCGCAATCGAGGGAGGCGACCCACGCCTCCTCAGCCAGGGCGGTGACGACGGCCCGGCCGATGCCGCGGGCGCCGCCCGTTACGAGAGCGGTGCGCCGCACAAACCGCAGTGGGTGTGAGAGGCGGGGAGATTCGTGGCGCCGCAGGCCCGGCAGTCGCGCACGGGAGCGCCCCACGGCGCTTCGGATGAATCGCCCCGGGCGGCGCGCTCGCGCAGCAACGCGTAGCGCGCGGGGCGCTTCTCCGTGAAGGCCCGCATCCCCTCAACCGGCTCCCAGGACGCGTAGTGCAGCGACAGCCAGTCCTGCGCGTGCCGGACGGTCTGATGCCAGGCCAGGTCCTTCCAGAAATTCGTCTGCTGCTTGGTGTAGCGCGTGCACTCCGGAAAGGTCGCGAGCAGGCGGCGGGCGAGCTCCTCCACGACGCTATCGAGCCGAGACAGATCGAGACGGTAGCCGTCCCGCCCCTTCTGAGCGGCGGCGATCTGCTCGGGGCTCGCCGACTCGATCCACGCGTCCCCATTCCGCACCGACGGCGCGACCCGGGTCACCAGTCCCCACGCGAGCGCCCGCTCGGCCGGGATCGGCTCGTTGAGGAGCAGCATCTCGCGCGCGCGCCGGTCACCAACCGTGATCGGCAGCCACTGCGTGGCGCCGCCGCAGGCGACCGAGCCGACCTGGGTGCCGACCTGCTTCAGATACGCATGTTGGGCGATCACCGAGAGATCGCAGGCCAGCTGGCTCTCGTTGCCCCCGCCGACCGCCATGCCGTTGATGCGCGCGATCACCGGCTTGCCGGTGTTCAGGATGCTCTCGATGTAGGCGCGGAACAGCGCCATGTATTTCCAGTAGTCGCGCGGCGTCCCGACGTAGGCTTCGGCGTACTCCTTCACATCGCCGCCCGTGCAGAACGCCCGGTCGCCGGCGCCCGTGAGCACGATCACGCCCACGGCGTCATCGAAGGTCGCGTCCTGGAAGGCGGTTGCGAGCTCTTCCAGGGCCGCCGTGGAGTAAGCGTTGAAGTTGTGCGGGCGGTTGATCGTGATGCGGGCGATCCCGTCTGCTTTATCGTACAACACTTCCCGGAATCCGAAGCTCGCCGGGGCGCGAGACGAGAAGCGACGGGTGGTCGGGGGCATCGGGGCGGTCGTCGTCATGGAGCCAGGAGTCCTCGAACGAGGTGGTCGGCAAAGTGCGCCCCGAGGATCCGCGGCCGGATCGTTCCATCGGGGGAATACCAGCGGGCGACCCAGTTGATGGCTCCGAGAATCGCGAAGACGGCGAGCTTCGGGTCCACCGCACGGAACTCGCCGGCCGCGACGCCGCGCCGCACGATGTCGCGCAACGCTTGCTCGTAGTGGTCGCGGGCGTCGATGACTTCGGCCTGATGCCGGGGCGAGAGGGCCCAGACTTCGAACGCCAGCGACGAGCCCTCGAGCGTGTCCGTCATGACGCGCACGTGCTCCCGGATCGCATGGGTGAGCTGCTCCGTGCACGTCGGACGTCGCCGGGCGTCCGCCATGATCCCGGCGACCTCTTCGAGTCCCTCGCGGTGACAGGCGTGGAGCAACGCTTCCTTGTCGGGGAAGTAGTGGTACAGCGCCGTCTTGCGGACGCCGAGCTGCCGGGCGATGTCGTCGAGCGTCGTGCCGTGATAGCCCCCGCTGCGGAAGGCGCGTAGCGCGGCATGCAGGATTTCGGTACGCCGACGCTGGCGCTTGGCGCGCACGTGGGCGGAGCGACGGGCTGGAGCACGCGATTGCGCGCCGAGTGCAGCACCTGCCATGCCGGAGCCTCCCTGGGGGTCCGGCTCAAAACTGAACCGACGTTCAAAAATTTATCGTGAAGTCCAGATGAAGAGCGGGAGGGCGGGCGCGCTCAGTAGGCGTCGCGGTTGATCTCGCGAATCAATCGCTCGTAATCGGCGCGGGTGTTGATGAAATCGGTCACGGCCGGATCGTCGACCGGCACGAGGATCGCCTGGTCGGCGTGCGCGTGGAGCACGGCTCGCGCGCCGTCGCGCGTGGCCGCGTCGCTCGTGCGCAGCTCGGCGAACAGGCCCTGGTCCCAGATCACCGGGTGTCCGCGACGCGCGGCGAAGGTCGGCAGCGTCACGGAACCACGGCGCCGCCGGTACGTCTCCACCAGCCGCTCGACCGTCGCGACGTGCACGTGCGGGAGATCCACCGGCCAGACGAGGGCCGCCGGGGGATGAACGGCCTCGAGGGCCTCGAGGGCGCGACGCAGCGACGCGATGGGGCCGCCGTCGACGTCGGCGTTCTCCACCACCGCGCAGTCGTGCGCCGCGATCGCCGTGCGAATCGTAGCGCTATCCGGACCGACCACCACCATGCGGTTCTTGATGTCGAGGGCTTCCAGCGCTTCGAGAATGCGCACGACGAAGGGCTCTCCGCGGAAGTCCAGCAGGGCCTTGGGAGTGCCCATCCGGGCAGAGCGGCCGCCCGCGAGGATTACGGCGGCGAGTGGCATAGGGGCGACTAGGATACCCCGGCCATTCGGGACGGGCAAACGATGCAAGATGAGACCCCGCCATCAACGCTGCAACTCCATGTCCCGCCTTCGAGTACGACGCGGCGCACGTTCCAGCGTCCGGCCGCCCGGTTGCGTCCCGACCCCAAATGACGAGAATTAGGGCCCCCTATGGCCGTACGACGCATTCGCCTTCTGGGCGATCCGATCCTGCGCGAGCGCTGCCAGCGCGTCGAGAAGCCGACGTCCGCGGCCGTGCGGCTCGTGGCGGACGATCTGCGCGATACCCTGAAGGCGGCGAAAGAGAAATACGCGATGGGACGGGCGCTGGCGGCACCGCAGATCGGGGCGCCGGTGCGCGTCATCGTCATGGACGTGGATGGAGCCAAGCAGCGCATGACGCTCCTCAATCCCGAGATCACCGATGTCGGATCCGAGGACTTCGAGGTGTGGGACGATTGCTTCTCGTTCCCGGAGCTCCTGGTGCGAGTGAACCGCGCCTACCGGATCACCGTGCAGTATATGGACATCAAGGGCAAGTCGCACACCATGGACTGCGAGGGCCCGCTCGCCGAGCTGCTGCAGCACGAGATCGACCACCTGGACGGCATTTTGGCGTTGGACCGCGCCGTCGGCAACGACCCGTTCGCCTTCCGCAGTGAATGGGAGAAGCACCACGACCGGAGCGAGCGCTACGCGACGCCCCGGCCACGCGAAGCGCCCGAAGAGGCCGCGATCGCCTCGAGCTGAATCCCCTGCGAGATCTGATGTTCGTGTACCAGACGGCCATCCGCCGGCGCGTCGCCGGCGCGCTGTCGCTCGGGGTGGCCCTTGGGACGCTCGCGTGCGGCAAGGTGTTCTCCTACCGTCCCCGGACCCGGACCTACTACGTCCGCGCCGAAGCGGTCCTGTGGAACTACATGCCCGCGGGCTACGACTCGGTCATAGGGCAGCGCCCGCCCGCCCCCTGGGGCGATTCACTGACGTATCGGAAGCTCCGCTACATCGGCTACACCGATTCGACCTTTACGACGAGGACTCCGGAACCGCCCTGGCTCGGCATCCTCGGACCCATCCTGCGCGCCTGCACCGGCGACACCATCCGCGTCGTTTTCAGGAACGCGACCAGCCAACTGCTCTCGATACACCCGCACGGCGTGCGCTACGATGCGCCGAACGAAGGGGCCCTCTACAACCCGCCGCGCGGCGGGGGTGACAGCGTCACACCGGGGGGGACGTACGTCTACAACTGGCTGGCGGGACGCGAGAGCGGCCCGCTGCCGAGCGAGCCGAGCACGAGGGTCTGGCTGTATCACTCGCACGTCCACCCGGAAGAGGAGATCGAGCAGGGCCTGGTGGGGGTGATCCTCGTCGCCGATCCGACCCGTGCCGACCCCGCGACCGCCGTCCCGACGGACGTGGACCGCGAGTTCATCACCTTCTGGATGGTGTTCAACGAGAACCGTCCCGGCACCCCATCCCGGTACGAAGAGATGAACCTGAAGCATGCCATCAACGGCCTCTTCTTCGGGAATCTCGGTGGCCTGGTGATGAACAAAGGCGACCGGGTGCGCTGGTACATCACGGCACTCGGCTCCGAGATCGATCTGCACACGCCGCACTGGCACGGGGCGAAGCTGCTGCTGGACGGCCAGAGCTATGTGGACGTGATCGAGCTGCTGCCCGGCAGCATGAAACTGGCGGACATGGTCGCGCGCAATCCCGGCGTGTGGATGCTGCATTGTCACGTGAACGACCACATGGCGGCGGGGATGTACACGACCTACACCATCACGGACGCCCCCCGCTGACCCGGCGCCGCGCCACGAACAGCTGCGTGTAAAAGAAGGTCCCGTCGCGCGCCCGCACGATCCCCACGCCCGTGACGTCGTAGTTCCCTTCGATGTTCTCGAGGTGGTGCGGGCTCGCGAGCCAGCCGCTCACCGCCACCCCGACCGTGCGCGCCGGATTGTAGTCGTTCATCGCCACATTCTCCGCGATGGCTCGGAGCGGCAGGAACCGATCCACACGATCGGCCCGCTGGTGAAAGCCATCGTGGCCCATCGGCACGTCGTGGGCGGCCATCTCGAGGCTGTGGGCGCGCGCGACCGACGCGACAGCCGTGTCGTACGACAACGCCGCCAGCCGCCGAGTGGCGCGATGCGCGTTGACGCGACGCGCCACCTCGCGCTCCATGGCGGCGTACTCGGCGACTGGGGGCGGCGCGACGACGGGCGGCGCGCACGCCAGCACCAGCAGGGCGCACAGCAGCCGCGGGCACGGGGGCGGGTTGACACCGGTCACAGACAGTTAGATTCGCCTGTTGACGGGGGTGCCCGCCAGGCCGACCGGCTACGCGGGCTGAGAACACACCCTTTGGACCTGATCCGGATAATGCCGGCGAAGGGAGTCGACATGGACTGCAACACCCAGATGTTCTTCGCCCGCCAGGGCACCATCACCCCTCAAATGCGCCGGGTAGCCGAGCGGGAGGAATTGGCTCCCGAGCTCGTGCGCGACGAGGTCGCGCGCGGGCGGCTGGTGATCCCCGCCAACGTCCACCATCTCGCCAAGCGGCTCGACCCCATGGCGATCGGAAAAGTGGCGCGGGTGAAGATCAACGCCAACATCGGCAACTCCGCCGTCACCTCGGACATCGACGGCGAGCTCGAGAAACTCCACATGTCCGTGCATTACGGCGCCGATACCGTGATGGATCTGTCCACCGGAGGCGAGATCGATCGCATCCGCGAAGCGATC
>JBGPHP010000160.1:0-7042 GCA_041484445.1 Gemmatimonadota bacterium | reverse complement strand
GTGCCGCGGTACAAGCCGTACTCGTTGAGCTTGTACTGGCGATCCTGGGCGATCTGTCGCAGCTCGACGTTGTGCGCCTTGGAGCCGGTGAAGTAGAGCAGCGCGGCTCCGTAGGCCGCGGGCTCGACCACGCGGAGATCGACCTGCAACCCGCCCCGCAGCAGTACGGTGACGCGCGTCTCGCCGCGCGAGACGACCTTCGACACCTCCGGGTAAGCGAGGAACCGCTCGATTACCCCCGCGGACTGTTCGGCGGTCGCCAGGACATCGAGGTCGCCGACCGTCTCGCGGCGGCGGCGGTAGCTGCCGCCCACCTCGAGGTTCGTGAAGCCGCCGCTGGCGCGCAGGTATTCCAGCAGGGCCTGGGCGTTGGTCTCGGCGTCGGGGAGGAGCAGGCGGCGCTCGACGTGCAGTGCGGCGCCGAGACCGGCGCGGATGTTCTGCTCCATCTTGGGGCCGAAGCCCTTGAGCTTGCCGACTTTCCCGGCCGCGAGCGCTTTCTCGAGGTCAGCCGCGGAGCGGACCTTCAGTTTGCTGTACAGCAGCTTGACGCGCTTGGGCCCGAGGCCGGGGATGCGCAGCAGGTCGAGCAGCCCCGGAGGCAGCTTCGTCCGGAGCTGATGGTGCAGCGGCAGATCTCCCGTGGCGATGATGGTGGCGATCTTCTCGGCCAGATCCTCTCCGATGCCCGGGATATCGGTGAGGTCCGTTCCCTTGCGTACTTCGTCGGCCAGGGGACGCGGATAGTCGCGTACGATCCGGGCCGCGTTGCGGTACGCGCGCACGCGGAACGGGTTCTCGTCTTTGATTTCGAGGAGATCCGCGACCTCGTCGAACAAGCGCGCGATGTCGGGGTTTTGCATGAGCGAACAAACGGATGCGGGATGTGGGGTGTGGGAGGTGGGACCAACACCCCACACCCCACACCCCACACCCTACGCCGTCAGGTTACGGTGATCTCCTTGACCATCCCGTGCATGAAATGCGGCTTGCCGTCGCCCTTGTCGGGCACGAAACAGACGAGCACGTACTTGCCGGCTGCGAGCGTGGCGGTGAAGAACTGGTGGCCGCCGACATCCGGACCGGTGACGCCGCCCACGGGCTTGGCGGGCGGGGGGCCTTTCATGCCGCCCTGGACCCACGCCGTGAAGTCGGCCAGCGTCTTCCCGGGCGCGAGTTGATTCAAGGCGACTTCGTGCACCTGAGGTCCGGCGTTCTCGACGCGGATCGTGTGCGTGCCCGCCGTCAGTGGCCCGGCGACGTCGAACGTGTAGTCCCGTTCCGTGATGGAGATGTCAGCTACCGGCTCGGCTGCCGGCGTCGCGGCCGAGGCGACCACCTCGAACGGCCGGACCATGCCCTTCGCGAAGTGCGGCGTGCCGTCGGGGCTCGAGATGAAGCACACCATCGCGTAGTGGCCGGGGGCGAGCACGGCGGTCGCGTTCCCGGTGTCCCCGGGGACGATTACGCTCACTCCGATGGGGAAGTGGATCCAGCCCGGGATGGCCATGTTGGGCGTCGCCATCATGGTCTGGACGTCCGCCATCGTCTTGCCGGAGTCGATCCGCATGACGACGACCTGGTGTGGCTCCTTGCCCGCATCGATGTACTGCAGCGTGACGAGGCCCGCGGGAATCGAATCGGCCGCTGCGAACGCGTAATCGGTCGCGGTGATCGTGTACACGGTGGCGGCGGCTTGGGCGGCCGGCGGCGCCGGCTTCTTGGCGCAGGCCCCGAGCACGGCGGCAACGCCGAGCCCCAGGGCGAGGAACGCGCGGGACGACATAGGCTGGACCCCTCAGAGGTGAAATGGTGGAAGAATTCTACCGCTTCCCGCGCGCTCGGCAATTGCCTTGCGTCCGCTGGGGGTGCGTGCTACGCTTGCCGCCGCCCGAATTCCACTCCCTTCCCGGAGGTCGCCGTTCATGCTGCGCAAACTCCTGGCTGGAGCGCTCCTCGGCTTCGCCGTTCTGTCCCTGCCGACCCGACTCACCGCACAGGCCCAGGCCACGACTGGCATCATCCGCGGCGTGGTGGTGGACCCGAACGGGTCGCCGGTGGCCGGGGCCCAGGTCGTGTTCCACGAAACACAGACCAATTTCGAGCGCAACCTGACGGCGGACGCCGGCGGGAATTTCGCCGCGACGCTGCTGCCGCTCGGGACCTACGACGTCACGGCGCGGGCGATCGGATTCAACCCGGTCTCCCAGAAGGGGATCGTCCTGCGGGTGGGCCAGAGCGTGGACCTGCGCCTCGCGGTGTTGCCGATCACGCTGGCCGCCATCAACGCCGAGGCCACGCAGGTGCTGGTGGACCCGACCAAGACCGAAGCCGCGGACCGGCTCCCGGTCCAGGCCGTCGCGGGGTTGCCCAACAACGGGCGCAACTACCTCAACCTCACGCTGCTCACACCCAACGTCTCGATCGTCCAGGGCCCGGACGGGGATGAGCTGACCGTGGCGGGCCAGCGCGGCATCCACAACAACGTGTCGGTGGATGGGGCGGACTTCAACAACTCGTTCTTCGGCGAGCAGCGCGGCGGGCAGCGGCCCGCGTTCACGTTCAACCTCGACGCGGTGCGGGAGCTGGTGGTCGTCGCGGGCGGCGCCAACGCCGAGTTCGGGCGCTCGTCGAGCGGCTTCGTCAACGTCATCACCAAGTCCGGCACCAACCAGCTGCACGGCACGTTGCACTATTTCGGGAAATTCGACGCGCTCTCCGGCAATCCGTCGCACACGCCGCTCGGCGGGGGCCCGGCCCAGTCGTTCCAGCCCGATTTCTCACAGCACCAGTTCGGGTTTACGCTGGGCGGACCGCTCAAGCAGGACCGGGCGTTCTTTTTTGTCGCGTACGACCAGCAGATCTACGACGACGTCAAGCAGAAAACCCGGCCGTCCACCCCGGCGCTCGACTCGCTCAAGAATTTCCTGGCGGCTCGCTATCCGGAGCTCGCGACCGACTTCGGCCCGATCGCGCGCACCAACGGTGCGCGGGTGGCGATGGCAAAGCTCGATTTCCGTCTTTCGGCCCGGCACAACCTGTCGCTCAAGTACAACTACACGTGGGCCGAGCAGCGGAACGGTACGTTCGATGTGGACACGTGGGGCGCCAGCGCCAACGGGTTGGAGCAGAGCAAATCCAACGCGGTCAACGGCTCCCTGATTTCGTTCCTCACGTCGCGCGCCTCCAACGAGTTCCGCTTTCAGTTCGCGCGGGAAGATCGGCCGCGGCCCTACACCGGGCCCAACAACCATCTGGGTGACACGACTGGCGTCTCGTCGATTTTCGGGGCCGGAGTACCGTTCCACGATACGGATGTGGACACGGCGAACGCATTTCGCTTTGGGATGCCCTTTTTCCTCCCCATCAGTGACGACCACGACACGCGCATTCAGCTGCTGGACAACGTGTCTCTCTCCCGCGGAAGCCACTTGTTCAAAGTCGGTGGCGAGTGGAACCGCACGTCCACCACACAGGTGTTCGTCGGCTTCGCCGGCGGCCGGATGGCGTTCAACAGCGTCACCGGCTTCATCAACTTTGTCCTCAACGGCTCTCACTACGTTGAGTGCTCCAACCAGCTCCCCCGAAACGACGGTCAGTGCCCCGGCGGGAATATCATCGGCCCGGTCAACCTCTACCTGCAGCAATCGGGCGTGGGCTCGAATACGGTGAAGCAGGCGGGCACGCAGACGCTCACGGCGAACGAGCTGGCCCTGTACCTCCAGGACACCTGGAAGCCTTCGCCGAACCTCACGGTGAACTATGGCCTGCGCTGGGAGGCGCAAATCCAGCCGAGCGTGATCACACCGCCGTCAACGGTATTCTTTTCGCCGTGGATCGATTCGACGGTCAACGGGCACACGTTCCCGTCCGACGGCACGATCCCCTCGGACAAGAAGATGTTTCAGCCGCGGCTGGGCATCGCGTGGGATCCGCAGGCGGATGGGCGCCAGGTGTTCCGTCTGAGCGCGGGGGTCTATTATGCGCGCATTCCGGCCCTGAACCTGGCGAGCGTACGCAGCACCAACGGGTCGTTGGGTCAGACGTTGTTCGGGTCGAGTGGAACGATTCCCTTCAACCTGCCTCCACCGGCATTTGATAGCTTGCTGCCGTTGTCGCCAGGAACCCCGTTCCAGCCGGACGTGTACGTGGTGGATCGCCACTTCCAGAACCCGCGGACGCTAAATCTGACGCTCGGCTACGAGCGCCAGATCGCGTCGGATTTGGCCGCGTCGATCAGCTATACCCACGCGCGTGGCGACCACATGACCCGGTTCGTCAACCGCACCGACCCAGTGTTCGGCAGCCCATTCAGTGCCGGCCCGAGCGGGATCGGCAGGCTGTTCACCATCGAGAGCGCCGCCAAGTCCCGCTACAACGGGTTCACGGTGGGGCTGAAACGGGTGCTCGATCCGAATCTGCAGTTCGAAGTCAATTACACGCTGTCGTTCGACAAGTCGGATGACGACAACGAGCGCGACCCGTTCACGTTCCGCTACGCGCAGGCCGACTCGCTCGGGAAGGAGTACAACTGGAGCGATCGCGATCAGCGGCATCGCGTCAACGCCTGGGTGCTGACGAATATTCACGGATTCTCTTTCAACAACCGGGTGAGCTACTACTCGGCGCAGCCCGCGTCGGAGAAGTGCATCGCCAACCAGCCCAGCGGCATCCGGGCCTCCAGTCCGGCCCAGCGGGTCTGCGCCGACGGGCACATCCTGCTGCGTAACACGATCCGCAAGGACAACGCGTACTTCTCGTGGGATTTCTGGGTCTCCCGGGCGTTCTCCGTGGGGCGGCCCGGGCAGCAGCTCGAGGCGATCGTCGAGGTCTTCAACGTGACCAACAACGACAACTTCAAGGACCCGGCTTCCGGTACCAACTATAAGAACTTCGACGGCACGATCCGCTCGGGATTGGGCGACTCGCGGCAGCTGCAGGTCGGGTTGCGGTGGGGGTTCTAAAGACTGACGGCAGAAGGCGGTAGCAGGCGAACCAGGGCGGTAGAGGGCGGTGCCCTCTACCGCCTGCTATTTCCGTTCCAGCACCACTACGCCCGACATCCGCCGCATCTCCGCCCGCGTCTTCTTGGGATACAGCTTCAACACGACGTTCCAGAGCCCCGCGAGGGGCATCGTGCGCTTCAGGCGCAGCGATTCCTCCCACATCGCGCGGAACTCGGCCTCCCGCCATCCCGTGGGCTCGAAGAAGGCCGTCCCCTCGGCGGGCGCGAACCGGAGCGGGGCGCCACCGGCGCGCAGCCTTCCACCCCACGTGCGCTCCAGCATCTTGATGAGCCGCGGGGACGCGATGTCGGTCAGCCACCACGCGAGCGGGGCGCAGCCGTGCAGATCGCGGGCCAGCGCCGTCACCTGCTCGGGCTCCAGATAGATCAGCAGTCCCTCGGTGATGACGAGCGCCGGCCCGGGCCCGGCGGCCACACGGCTCAATACCGCCCGCCGTTGGCCCGCATCGGCGAGGTCGGCAGGGATCCACTCGAGGGCGCAGTGCGGCGTTTCGGCCGCCAGGGCCTCCCGCTTGTAGTTCTGCATCGCGGGCAAGTCGACGTCGACCCAGCGCAGCTCCCGCGGCAGCGCCAACCGGAACGCGCGGGCGTCCAGCCCGGCCGCGAGGTTGACCACCGTGCGCACCCCGTCGCGACCGATCGCCCGGAGGATGATCTCGTCCATCACGGCCGTGCGCACGATCATCGGCCAGGCGAACGCCTTCGCTTTCGGCAGGTTCTGCAGGATCTGGTCGCCCTGCGCGCCCGCCAGCCGCCGCGCATAGGGATCGTGAAACAACGCGTCGGGGCGCTCGGATTCCATCGCGCGGTACATCGCCACCCAGTGGGCGGTGTCGGAGACGTGAGTGATGGGCGAGGACATGGTGCAAACATAGCGAGGGGAGGCCGGGGCGCGTTATTGTTTCGCCCATGACTGAGAGTACGCTCACGGTTCCGCAGCGCCGCTTCGGAAGCACCGGGCGGCGCGATTGGTGGTGGGTCACCCCGGTCGTTGTCTTTCTGGTCCTATCCACGTTCGTGGTGTATGCCACGTGGGCCGCGCTCCAGGGCGACCATTACCGGTTCGGACCCTACCTCTCCCCGTTCTACTCGCCCGAGCTGTTCGGCTCGGCCCAGGCGTGGTTCGGGCTCAAGCCCGGATGGTGGCCGGGGTGGCTGCCCTGGTCGCCCGCGATCCTGATCCTGTGGATGCCCGGCGGCTACCGCCTCACCTGCTACTACTACCGCGGCGCCTATTACAAGGCGTTTTGGGCCGATCCACCTGCCTGCACCGTGGGGGAGCCGCGCAAGAGTTATCGCGGTGAAGCGTCGTTTCCGCTCGTGCTCCAGCACGTCCATCGGTACTTCCTGGTCCTGGCGCTGCCGTTCCTCGTGATCCTGCTGCACGACGTGTGGAACGCGCTGTGGTTCGTCGACCCGGCGACCGGAGCCACGCACTTCGGCATCGGCGTGGGGACGCTCGTGCTCGCGCTCAACGTCACGCTGCTCGGTGGGTACACGCTCGGTTGCCACTCCCTGCGCCACACGGTGGGCGGGATGCTCGACCGGCTCTCCGGCCACCCGGTGCGGCGGACGGCGTACGCCTGCGTCAGCTGCCTCAACCGCCGGCACATGATGTGGGCCTGGGGCAGTCTCGTCTGGGTGGCGTTTTCGGATCTCTACGTGCGCCTCTGCGCCACGGGCGTCTGGACGGACCTGCGACTCCTGTGACGACGACAGCGGAGACGGTTTCCTACGACGTGCTGGTGATCGGCGCGGGTGGCGCGGGACTGCGCGCCGCCATCGCCGCATCGGCCGAAGGGGCGAAGGTCGGAGTGGTCTGCAAATCGCTGCTGGGCAAAGCGCACACCGTCATGGCCGAGGGGGGTGTCGCCGCGGCGCTCGGCAACGTGGACGATCGCGACACTTGGCGGGTCCACTTCGCCGACACGATGCGCTGCGGGCAATACCTGAACGACTGCCGCATGGCGGAGCTGCACGCCCGCGAGGCGCCCGACCGGGTGCGCGAGCTCGAGG
>JBGPHP010000159.1:0-7069 GCA_041484445.1 Gemmatimonadota bacterium | reverse complement strand
TTCACCGACGCGTTCGAGGAGGCGATAGCCGGCGATTGTGCGACCGGCGAGGTTCTCACTGGCCATGGGATCGGGCGAAACTAACGTCCGGCTTTGAGGTTCAGCAAGTGATACGACGCGCGTTCGTCGGCTGTATGCTCTCCATCGCCTGCATCGCCTGCGGGACCTGGCAGCGTGTAGGCGCACCGAACACGCCGCAACCCGGCGTCGCGGTGACGCAGCTGTTCGATGCCGCCACGATTTACGATCGCATGGGGCTGTTCGTCACTGCCGCGCCGCTTCCAACGATATCGACCGTGCGGTTTCTCGCGGGGCCCACGCCCGACTCCACGCTCGCAGTGTTCGCGCTGTCGCTCGCCAATCATTCACTCAGCTTCCGGCGCGAGGGGAACGAGTTCGTGGCCGAGTATCACGTCGAAGTCGCGTTCCATACCGACTCGGGCGTGCCCGTCCAGCTGGCCAGCGATCAGCGTGTGCGCGTTCGCAGCTTTCAGGAGACCCTGCGGGCCGATGAGAGCGTCCTGTTCCAGGGCTTCCTGACGCTGCGCCCGGGTGTGTACACGGCCAGCGTCATGGTCCGCGACCGCAACAGTCCGGCATCCGCCCGCCGCGAGCGAACCGACACCGTGCCGCGGCTCGTCGGGCCCGCGCTGGCCGCGCCCGTCCCCTTCTATGAAGGGACAGGCCGGGCGTCGACGAGCGAGCATCCCCAGCTCCTGGTGAACCCCCGCGCGACGCTGCCCTACGGGACGGATACGCTGCGCTTCTACGTCGAGGGCTACGGGTTGTCGTCCGGCACACGGCTTGCGGCGCAAGCGGTGGACCAGAACGAAAGTGTGCTGTGGCAGGATACGCTGTCGGTCCAGGATTCCGCGGGGTTGTCGCGCGCGATCATCCGGATCGCGGGCAGCCAGCTGCCGGTCGGCGAGCAGGAGCTGCGACTCGGGATCGTGGGGAGCACCGCTCAGGGCCGGACACCCTTCCTCGTCAGCTTCTCGAGCCAGTGGGTGATCACGAACTACGCCGAAATGGTGAGCCTGCTGCGCTATTTCGACCGCCAGGACCTGGTCAGCAAGCTGCGCGACGCGCCGCCCGAGCAGCGCGCGCAGGCGTGGCGGACATTCTGGACGGCCACGGATCCGGCGCCGCTCACTCCGGAGAACGAAGCGCTGGACGAGTATCTGCATCGGGTGCAGATCGCGAACTTCCGCTTTCAGGAGCAGGGACGTCCCGGCTGGCTCACCGATCGCGGCGAGGTCTTCATCACGCTCGGCGAGCCGGACGAGGTGCTCGACCTCTCGAACAGCGGCGTGTCGCGCAGCGGGCCCCAGAGCATCCGCTGGAGCTACACCACCCTTCCCCTGATGCTGCTGTTCCAGGACCTGACCGGCTTCGGCCGCTTCGAGCTCACCCCGGGCTCGCGCGCCGACTACCAGCAGGTGCTGGCCCGCGTGCGTCGGTCGCAGTAATGCGCCGTGCCGTCATCGCCCTGCTGGGAGCGGCCTGGCCGCTCGCGGCGGGCGCGCAGACGTTCGTGGACCCGGCGCAGCGCGCCGAATCGCTCTGGCTCTCGGGCCGGCCGTGGCATGCGGCCGAGACCCTGCTCGACGCCGCCGCGCGGTCTCCCCGACAGGACGCCTCGTTCATCGTCCGGAGTGCGCAGGCCGAGCTGGAGGCGCGGCGCTACGATCGGGCGCGCAGCCTGCTCATCGGGCAACCGTGGCTCGAGGATTACGGCAGCGGGGAAGCGCTGCGAGTGCTCGCCGAGGCGGAGTGGCGCATGGGTCAGCCGGGGCAGGCGGCCCGGCATTTCCTCCTTGCGCGTGAGCGCGCCCACGGACCGGCGGCCGCGCTGCTCGCGGTCCGGGCCGCCCTGGCATTCGAGGCCGCCCGGCTCCCCGACAGCGCGGCCCGGTACTTCGCCGCCGCGCGCGGCAGCGGCCTGTCGGCGATCGAGCCGTGGCTGCGGTTGCGGGAGGCGCGCGTGCGGCGGGATACGGCGACCGCCCTCCGTCTGCTCGCCAACCTGCCACCCGTCGTCGCCAAGGAGGCTGCGGCCGCCCGCGCCGGAGCCCTGCTCACCGCCGGGGATTCGAGCGCAGCCCGGGCGGCCTATCACGACGCCGGATTGTCGCTCGCGGCCGCCCAGATCGGCGTGGGACAGGGCGATTCCGCCGGGGCCCGTGCGGAGCTGTACGACCTGTTCGCGCGCGCCCCGCAATCGGACGACGCGGCGGCCGGTGTTCCTCTGGCCCACGGCGCACTCCCACCGCGCGAACCCGCCGAGCGGGTGGCGCTGGCGCGAGTGCTGCGCAGTCACGGTGCGGCGACGGAGGCGCGCCTGCAGACGTCACGGGCGGTTGCCGATGGAGACTCGAGCGGCGCGACGCTCACGCTCCTGGGCGAGCTGCTGAGCTCCCTGGGGCGCTATCCGGAGGCGGCGGACGTCTACCGCGCGGCCGCACGGGACACCGCGTGGACGGCCCTCGCGATCTACCGGCGCGCCCGGGTCATGGTACGGCTCGGCGACGCGGGTGCGCCCCAGGCGCTCGCGGGGTTCGCACAGACATTCCCCGGCGACACCGCCGCGCCCACCGCGCTCTATCTGATCGGTGATTTCCTGGCGGACCGGGGCGACCAGAGCGGCGCCGAGCGCTGGCTGTCCGATCTCGCCCGCCGCTATCCCGCCGATCCGCGGTCGTCGCTGGCGCGGTTTCGGCTCGCGGCCGCCGCACAGCGCCGGGGAGACCCCGACAGCGCCGCGCGCCTGTACGGAACGGAAGTGCTGGTGGGTGGCGTGCAGCGGGTCGCGGCGCGCTACTGGATCGCCCGCCTCGTCCGCGACCGCGGCGACACGGCCGGCGCCGATTCCCTGTGGCGCGCCCTCGCCCGGGAAGATTCGCTCGGGTACTACGGCCTGCACGCCCGCCACGTCGCGGGCTTGGGCCCGCTGGTCCTCGCTGCCGACAGCGCCCCGCCCACGCCGCCGGCGGAGTCGGGCCTCGCCCGTCTCGACACCTTGCTGCTCGCCGGGCTCGATACCGAAGCCCAGCTGGAGGTGCGCGGGCTGCTGGCACGGGCGCCGCAGCCGCTCGACGATCTGCTCGCCTGGAGCGCGGGACTTTCCGTGCGCGGGTGGGGTTCGGCCGGCGTGCGGCTCGGATGGCTGGCGGCGGTGCGGGCGCCCAACGACGGGCGCGTCTTGCGGGCGATTTTCCCGTTCCCCGGACGCGCCGCGGTCGAGGCCGAAGCGCGGGAGTTCGGGATCGATCCGCTCCTGTTCGCCGCGATCGTGCGGCAGGAAAGCACGTTCGACCTCGAGGCCCTGTCCCGGGCCGGCGCGCGCGGGCTCGCCCAGCTGATGCCCGGCACCGCGGCGCAGGCCGCGCGGGGGCTGGACGTGACGCTGTACCCGGAGTGGCTGACGGTCCCCGACCTCAACCTGCACCTCGGCGCGTCGCATCTGGCCGAGCTGCTGCGCCGCTTCGGGGGGCGCGTGGAGGTCGCGGTGGCGGCGTACAATGCCGGCGCGGCGCCGGTCACGCGCTGGCTCGCCCGCCCCGGGGCCGAGGACGCCGACCAGTTCATCGAGCTGATCCCGTTCCCGGAAACGCGGGGCTACGTGCGGTCCGTGTTGCGCAACCGCGACCTGTATCGCGCGCTGTACGCGCCGGCGCAGTAGACGCCCGGTTTTCGCTTGACAACCGTCCAGAGCCGGTGCCTTTTCAATGCCCACGCTCGCCCGTGGCGAGCGGTCAATCCGGTAGCTCAGGCGCGGACTCTGCAGGAGGGCGGATTGCAATGGCACGGGGAAAGGTGAAGTGGTTCAACGACGCGAAGGGGTACGGGTTCATCGAGCAGGACGGTGGTGAAGACGTGTTCGTGCATTTCTCGGCGATCCAGATGGACGGCTTCAAGACGCTCGCCGAGGGCCAGGCAGTGGAGTTCGAAGTCCAGAACGGGGACAAGGGTCTTCACGCGGCGAACGTGATGCGCGTGTAGGGCCCGCCGGTCCCGGTTGTTCGTCGCATCCGCCCCGCCGGCCCGTCCCGGCGGGGCGGTGTCATTCGCGGGGTTATCTTCCCGCTTCATGCCGGCGCGCGAGCGTCTCTTCCTGATCGACGGCTACGCGCTGATCTACCGCGCCTTCTTCGCGATGATCGCGCGGCCGCTCACCACCCAGCGCGGCGAGAACACGTCGGCCGCCTGGGGCGTCGTGAACTTCCTGCTCCGTCTGCGGCAACGGCACCGGCCGGACTATCTGGGCTGGGTGCATGACTTGGGCGAGTCTTTTCGCCACCGGGAGTACCCCGACTACAAAGCCACACGGGAAAAGCTCGGTCTCGAGCTGCAGCAGGACTTCGACCGCTCGGTGGAGCGGATCGAGGAGCTGCTGGCGGCGTTTCGCGTACCGGTGCTCGGGGTCGAGGGCTTCGAGGCGGACGACGTGATCGGGACCCTCGCCCCGGCCGCGGCCGCGTGCGGCCTGCAAGCGATCATCGTCTCGGGCGACAAGGACTTCTACCAGCTGATCGCGCCGGGGATCGCGCTCTTGAATCCCGGACGCGGCGGACCCGCGGCGGTGGAGGAGCAGTGGGTGGATGAGGATAACGCGAGCGAGCGGTTCGGCATCGCGCCGGCCCAGGTGGTCGACTACCTCGCGCTGGTGGGTGACAGCTCGGACAATGTGCCCGGGGTGAAGGGCATCGGTGAGAAGACGGCGGTCGACTTGCTGCGGACCTACGGCAGCCTGGAGGCGATACTGTCGCGGGCGGCCGAGGTTCCGGGCAAGCGGGCCCGCGAAGCGCTGCTCGCGCATGCCGCCGAGGCGCGCCTGTCACGCGACCTGGTCACGATCCGGCGCGACGTGCCGATCGCACTCGATCTCACCGCGCTGCGGGTGTCGGACCCCGACCGCGCCGAGCTCGAGCGGTTGTTCATCGAGCTCGAGTTTCGCTCGTTGATCCCCAAGCTCGGCGAGCTGGCTCCGGCCAGCCCGGCTCCCGCGGTGGCGACCGTCGTCGTCCCGGATGTGCCCCCCGCGACGGTAGTGTCCGACGTCGCGGCGCTCGCGGCCATGATCGCGGAGTGTCGACGTGCGCCGCTCGTGGCGATCGACACCGAGACCTCTGGGCTCGACCCGATGCGCGCCCGTCTCGTGGGGATGTCGCTGGCCGTGGCCGAAGGCCGATCCTGGTACCTGCCGTTCGAACACGTGGCGCCGGACGGGCCACTGGCGGGCGGAACCGCCCCACCCAATCTGCCTCCCCTCGAGAGCGAGCCGCTGCGGCCGCTGCGCGAGCTCTTGGCCGACCCCGCAATGCGGAAGGCGGGCCACCACATCAAATACGACTGGCTGGTGCTGCGCCGCAGCGGCGTGGAGCTCGCGGGTGTGGTCTATGACTCGATGCTGGCCGCGTTCGTCCTCGACCCGGGCCGCCGCTCGTTCGCGCTCGATGAGCTGGCGCGCGACCGGCTGAACGTCCGGCTCCGCACCTACGGTGAGGTGGCGGGGCGGGGGCGGAGCGAGCGGGAATTCGCCGCGGTGCCGTTGGCCGCCGCCGCCCGCTATTGCTGCGATGACAGCGAGACCGTGCTGCGGTTGCGGGATGCGCTGGCCGTGGAGCTCGAGGAGCACCGGCTCCTGCCGTTGCTCGAAACCGTCGAAATGCCGCTCGTGCCGGTGCTGGTGGACATGGAGTGGGCCGGCGTGCCCGTGGACCGCGCTCGGCTGGCCGAGTTGTCGCGCGGGTTCGCGGTGGAGCTGGCAAGTCTCGAGCGCCTGCTCTATGCCGCGGCCGGCGCTGAGTTCAACCTCAACTCCACACCGCAGCTGCGCTCCATCCTCTTTACCAAGCTGCAGCTGCCCATCCTCAAGAAGACGAAGACCGGACCGTCAACCGACGTGGACGTGCTGGAGCAGCTGGCGGCCATGGGACACGAAGTGCCCAAGCTGCTGATCGAGTACCGGGAGCTGGCCAAGCTCAAGTCGACCTATGTGGACGCGCTGCCCGGGTACATCCACCCCGACACCGGCCGCATTCACACGAGCTTCAATCAGGTCGGCGCGGCGACCGGCCGGTTGTCGTCGGCGGAGCCGAATCTCCAGAACATCCCCGTGCGCACCGAGCGGGGGGAGTCGATCCGCCGCGCGTTCGTCGCGCCCCCCGGGTGCCGGCTCTTGGTGGCCGACTACTCCCAGATCGAGCTGCGCCTCCTAGCCCATTTCTCCGGGGATCCGGCGTTCGTCGAGGCATTCGCGCAGGGGGGAGACATTCATCGCCAGACCGCGGCGGTGATCTTCGGCGTACCCCAGGAACAGGTCACCGGCGAAATGCGCTCGCGGGCCAAAACGATCAACTTCGCGACGATCTACGGACAAGGTCCCTTCGCCCTCGCACGACAGCTCGGCATCAGCCAGGATGAAGCGAAGGCATTCATCCGGCAGTACTTCGAGCGGTTCGCCGGGGTCCGGGCGTGGCTCGATCGCACCGTCCTCGAGGCCCGGGAGCGCGGGTATGTCGAAACCCTCTTCGGCCGGCGCCGCTACATCACCGAGCTCAAGGACAAGAACTTCAATATCCGGGCGTTCGGCGAGCGGACGGCGACGAACTCCCCGCTGCAGGGCTCGGCGGCGGACCTCATCAAGGTCGCCATGATCCGGATCCACGGGTCGCTGCGCTCGGAGCGGCTCGGGACCCGGCTGCTGCTCCAGGTGCACGACGAGCTGGTGCTGGAAGTGCCCGAAGGGGAGGAGGCAGCCGCCAAAGAACTGGTAAAACGCCATATGGAGGGTGCCGCCAAGCTGCGCGTCCCGCTCGTCGTAAGTGTAGGTACGGGAATGAATTGGGTCGATGCTAAAGGCTGAGCACAGGTCTTGCGTGAACCGGTCCTACGCGCGACATGCATCCATCCTGGAGAGGGATGCGGGCGCATCCTGAGGCGTGGAGGGTCTAGCAGTGAAGTCGGCCCGTGGTTTTACACTCATCGAGCTCCTGATCGTGGTTGTGATCATCGGGATACTCGCGTCCATCGCGATCCCGAAGTTCGGCAACACGAAAGAGAAGGC
>JBGPHP010000158.1:0-7089 GCA_041484445.1 Gemmatimonadota bacterium | reverse complement strand
GCGCCGACGGCGGCATCAGCCGCTGCGTCGCTGGCGATCGCAAGCGCGGGGAGCGCCGGTGTTCCCGTGCCGAGCAACGCGCTCAGGGTGCGGCACACACGAGCCGTGGCCAGAGCGTGTCGGATCCGCCCGATCAGCGGCACGGTGAGCAGCCAGTCGTGCCACGCTTCCCGGCGATCACGGGCAATTCGGCCCAGGAGAACCGCTCCTCCGATCACGACGGCGAGCAACACCAGCCCAAAGTGATGTACAGCCGACGAGGCGGCGATGAGGATTCGCGTCGCGAGCGGGAGCGTCTGCCCCAGGTCTCCGAGAAGAGCCACGAACCTCGGGACGACGAAGATCACGATGACCGCAACCGATAGGGTGCCGACGCCGGCGAGCAGCGTCGGATAGGCGAGCGCGCCCCGGATGCGCGCGGCAGTCTCGGCTTCGCGCTCGAGCTGCGCCGCGGCTTGGGTGAGCGCAGGCCCCAGCCCAACTCCCCGTTCACCGGCACGAACGAGTCCGATCGTCACTCCGGAGAAGAGGCCATCCTCAGCGGCCAAGGCAGATCCGAGAGAAGCACCTTCACGAACTCTCGTCCCCACTCGCTCCAATGCCTCCCGGAGACGCGCTTCCGCGATGGGCACGGTCGCCCGGAGGGTTCTCTCGAGCGGCACGCCCGCTTCGACAAGGGAGGCGAGTCCTTGAAAGACAGTGGCCTGTGCGCGCGCCGAGGGACGTCCGAACCGCCACTTGGTACGCGGCGGGGCGGGCTCGACCCGCACCGGAAAGAGTCCGCGCGCCGATAGCAGCGCCGTTGCTTCGGCCTCCGAGCCCACTTCGAGCACGCCTCGCACTGAGGCTCCGTCGGAGCGCGCGGCCTCGTAGCGAAAGGCGGTCATTCGCTGATGTCCGCGTCTTCGCCCGAGCCGCCCGGCTGCCCGTCCCGGCCCAGGGTGAGCAGATCGTAGCCGTTCGGGTTCTTCTCACCGGGGCTGCGAAACACGTACGGCCGCCCCCACGGATCGAGCGGGATCGCCTTCTTGAGGTAGGCCCCGCGCCAATTGCGGGCGGCCGGCTCACCACTGGGCAGCGTCCGCAGTGATTCGAGCCCCTGCGCCGTGGACGGGTAGTAGTCGTTGTCCAGGCGGTACTGATCGAGGGCGAGCCCGAACAACTCGAGTTGCGCTTTCGCCGCCGTCACCTTCGCATCGCCGACGTTGCGGAACACCATGGGGCCCACCAGCCCGGCGAGGATGGCGATCACGACGATGACGACCAGCAGCTCGATGAGGGTGAAGCCGGCGGTCGGCCTAGCGCTCCGTGACACGCAACACCTCCTCGACCGTCGTCAGCCCCGCCTGCACTTTCGCCCACCCGTCCTGGCGCAGCGAGCGCATCCCCGCCGCTCGGCCCAGCTCGCGTAGCTCGGCCTGCGGCACGCCCCGCGCGATCGCGTGCTTGATGTCGTCCGTGATGGGCAGCAGCTCGAAGATCCCGATGCGGTTCCGATACCCGGTCTCGCGACAGCTCTCGCAGCCGCGGCCGCGCTCGAGGCTCGTCGTCCCCACGGGCTGTTCGGCCAGGAGCGCGACCACCTGTGGATCGGGCTGGTAACGCGTGCGACACTCGGGGCAGATCTTGCGCACCAGCCGCTGCGCCAGCACGCCCTCGAGCGTCGCCGCGATCATGTAGGGCTCGACCTTCAGATCGAGCAGCCGGGCCACCGCGCTCACGGCATCGTTGGTATGGAGCGTCGAGAAGACGAGGTGCCCGGTCATCGCCGCCTGCACCGCGATCGCGGCCGTTTCGCCGTCGCGCATCTCCCCCACCATCAGCACGTCGGGATCCTGGCGCAGCAGGCTGCGCAGCGCCGTGGGGAAGATCATCCCCGTCTTGAGGTTCACCGGCACCTGGGTCACGCCGTCGAGGTGGTATTCCACGGGATCTTCGACGGTGATGATCTTCTCGGCGCCGCGCTGGCGCAGGCCGAGGGCGGCGTACAGGGTGGTCGTCTTGCCGCTCCCCGTCGGCCCGGTGGCGAGGAGAATGCCATGCGGCCGGCGCGCCAGGTCCTGGAAGCGGTTGAGAGTCTCGGGGGCCATCCCCAGCTCATCCAGGGCCACGGGCCGGCCGCCGCGATCGAGCAACCGCAGCACGACCGACTCCCCGTACAGCGTCGGGACCGTGGAGACGCGGAGGTCCAGCTCCCGCTCTTCGAGTCGGACGCGGATGCGACCGTCCTGCGCGGCCCGCCGCTCGGCGATATCCAGCTCGGCGAGCAACTTGACCCGGCTCACGACCGCGGCTTGCAGCGCCTTTGGAGGACTCGGGACTTCGGTCAGGACGCCGTCGATGCGAAAGCGCGCACGCAGTCCCTCGCGCGCCGACTCGAGATGAATGTCCGAGGCACGGGCGTCGTGCGCCTCGCGGATCAGGAGATTGACGAACCGGATGACCGGGGGCTGGTTGGCGAGATCGCGGGCATCGGCGAGCGGGGCGTCGGGCTCCCCGGATGGGCCGACGACCCCGTCCAGATCCCGCACCAACTCCACGACCGACTCTGCGGCGGCATACGCTCGTCGGATACCGTCGTGCAGCGCTTCGCGCGACACCGGGACCACATCCAGCGGCACACCGAACGAGACTTCCAGATCATCCAATACTTCGATAGCCGGCTCCCCCGCGACGGCAACCCGCAACTTCTCGCCGTTGATTTCGAGCGGGAGGATCCCGTTGTACTCGAGGTAGCCCGCCTCGAAGGACTCGACGAGCGGGAGCTTGGAGGTGAGCGATGGAGACATGCGCGCCGAGGACTCCGCTGGTGACGGGACGCCCTATCGCATGTCGAATGCCATCAGATTCGAGGCGAAAGTCGCCTCAGCGGGAGGTCCGCGATGCTCCTCGCCGTCCGGTAATCGCCGGAGTTCCGGACACACCGGACATGCGGGCGGTCTGCTGCGAGAGCAGCTCGTAGACATGGGAGCGGCTGGCGCCGATCAGACGCGCGGCCTCGCTGACGCGTCCACCACACAGCGCCAGTGCGTGCTCCAACACAGTACGGTTCGCCTCGCGGTCGCCGTGCGGGACGAACCGCATTGGCTGGCGCAGCTCGGGCGGCAGATGCCGGACCTCGATCCGCTCCCCTCCCTGCGCTCCAGCCTCGACATACGCCAGCTCCACGAACGAGGCCAGGTCTCGCAGATTCCCGCGATAATCGCCCAAGCGGAAGACGGTGAGCGCGTTGGCCGCTACCTCACGGGGACCATCCAATCCCGTCCAGTCGCGACACGCGGCGAGGAAGTGCTTCACGTAAATCGGGATCTCCGCTCGCCGCTCGTGCAAGGGCGGCAGGCGGATCTCCAGGCGACGGAGGCGATAGCGGACGTCCGCTGTGAACACGCCCCGCTGCAGCAGCACATCGGGGGGGGTGGGCCATGGCGAAAATGAACCGGCAGCCGGCATGGATCACCCGGTCGGATCCCACCGGCTCTCCGGTGCCCTCGCCGAGCAGCTGCAACACGTGCTTCTGACATTCCCCGTCGAGGTTTTGGAAGTCGTCGAGCAGGAACGTGCCCCGACCGGCGGTCCGGATCGCCCCCTCGCGGGTCCCCTTCGCGTCGGTGAAGGCCCCGGGCACGTGACCGAAGAGCTTGTCCTGGACCAATTGCGGCGTCAGCGATCCGACGCTGAACGCGTGGAAGCCGTCCGGCCGGCCGCTCCATGCGTGCATGCAGCGCGCCAGGGTGGTCTTCCCGGTCCCGGTTTCCCCGACCAACACGACCGGACTCCGCGCCGGCGCATACACATGGGCGCGCCGCAGCGCCTCGATCATCCCGTCCGAGAGGGCGACGGGATCGAGGGCCAGCGCCGCGGCGGTCGCCAGATCGACCAACCGCTGACGCGATCGTTGCGAAGGGAAAGCGTCCACCCCGCCCGGCCTCGTGGCAGGTTCTCGCCAATGCACGCGAGCCGCCAATGTACGCAATCCAATCGCGGCGCGTCGTGATGTTCGCTGCGCCGGTCGTGGTCACGCGGATGCTCGTCTGTAGGTACGAGTCCTACATTTTTTCACATTCGCTCCCCCACCCACATCCCATGCCCAACGGCGAGGGTCGCGAGGCCGTCCGGCAGCGCCGGCCTTTCCGCCTCGACCACCAGCCGCCGCCCCCGGAGCAGCACGCGCACCCCGTCCGCGCCCCACGGCGTCGCCGCCAGCTCCGCGCCCACGACTACGCCGCGCGCCATCCCCTGCCGCAGCGGGATCACCCGGTCCGACTGCAGCAGGCTGAGAATCGGCAGCTCCTCCACATCGGGCGGGGCGTTGATGCCGACGAAATGGACCCCGCCCATCAGGCTGGCCAGGCCCTCGGCGTGCCGCGCGGCCGAGCCCAGAAGGATCACGTAGCCGCCCGGTCCGCCGAGATCGAGCAGCGCCTGGAGTGATTGCGAATCGACGACGACGGGAGACGGCGGCGCCGGCGTGCGGCGCACCGCCCGCAGCTGCCGCTCCCCGGTGATGACCTCGGTGAAGTCCACAATGCCGTCGATGATCTCGAACTCCCGGTGACACACCGGGCACCCCACGACGCCGAGCATGACCATGCGGCCGTTCATCTCGGAGGTCGAGAGCACCAGATACTCCTCGCGGTGCTCTTCGGGACAACGCAGCATCTCGGTCAGCTCGATGTGCATGGCAGGCGGCCGGTGGCTCCTAGGGACGAAACTCGACCCAGGTCAGTCTCCCCGGCTTCACCGTGATGCGCCGGTACACCTTCCGTCCGCCGATCTCGACACCGAGAACATACTCGCCGGATGGTACGTCGCCGATGGCGAAATGCTCGTGGTAGACGGGATCGGCGTGATTGCGGGGCCCGTAGGTCTCGATGTAGGAGAAGGGCGTCTCCTGCGGCTCCGGCTTCACGAGACCGTAGATGCGCGCCTGCGGCAGCGGCCTCCCCAGCGAGTCCCAGACCTGCCCGGCTACGACACCCGTCCCCGGGAGCGGCTCGATCCACAGCTCGGGATTGGCATTGAAGGGCGGATAGCGAACGGCCGGGTCCACGATTTTGCTGGAATCGGTCGTGGGGGCCACGTGGATCTCGAGATGCAGATGGTCGTTCGTCGCCCGGCCGGTGTTGCCCACCAACGCGATGACGTCACCGGCCTTCACCCGTTGCCCGGCAACGGCGAGCAGCCTCGTGTTGTGGTAGTAGACGGAGAACACGTACTGCCCGTCGAGCTTGCGATCGTGCCGGATCGCCACGGTGTTGGCGCCGGCCTCGGCCGGGCCCGAATAGACGACCACGCCCTCGCCGATGGCGTGCACCGGCGTGCCGTCGGGGTTGTTGAACTCCACGCCCTGGTGCGCCTGGAAGTTGCCGCCCATGGTCGAACCGAAGCGGTAGGTCTGATCGATGTAGGGTTGATCGGCGGGGACGATGGGGCGCCGGAACCACGTGTGGCGAAACTTCTCTACCACGGAGCCGGCGCCGCGCGGTGCGGAGCTGAGCGCCGCGGTCCCGGGCGCGCCCGCCAACGCCGCTTCCAGCGCCGCCTCGGCCGCGGCGGCCCCCTGGCAGGTGCGCCGGCACGGCGGCGCGGCGCGCTCGACCCAGGTGCGTCCGCCGTCGCCCGATGTCGCGATGCCGCGCAGATGCCACGCCACGAGGCTGTCGCTCGACCCGGACCGCAGGTACAGCACGTACTGATTCGTGATCCGCCCCCAGAGCGAATCATGCGCGGTCGTGGCGCCGGCGGAGTCGGTGATCACCCGCCAGGTCGTGCCGTCGTCCCAGGTGAGCTTGATGCCATCCGCGGTGGCGATGTACACCGTATCGCCGCGGGTCACGATGCCGTCCCGCGCCACGTACTGCCACTCGGGACCCAGCTGCCGGAACTCCCAGTTCTTCCACGTCTTCCCGCCGTCGGCCGAGACGCCCCAGCCGTTGCCGACGGTGCCGTACCAGACCTCGCCCTGCGAGCCGAACGCGAACGCGTGCACGAAGTCCCAGGAGATGGAGTGGGCGGCGCTGTCGTCGGAGTGCCGGATCTGGTCCCAGGCGGCCGAGCCGGGTCGCAATACGAAGATCCCTTCCCCGTACGTGCCGACCCAGAGGGACGAATCCGGCCCGCGCGCTAACGCGAGCACCTGGACGCCCCAGCCGGCGGAGTCGGGCAACGGGGGAATCTGCGCGGCCAGTGGCGCGCCGAGCATCACGCCGATGACCGATAGCCGATTGCCGATAGCGCCTTTCATCGGCGTGTCGGCGCCAGCCGGATCTCGCTCACCGTCACCCGCGCCTCCCGCGTCACCGCGAACAGCACTGCTTCCGCCACGTCCTCGGGCCGCATCATGTCCTTGCGCTTGCGAAATCCCGGCTTCGAGTCGGGGTCGATCGGGTCCCACAAGTCGGTATCCACCGCTCCGGGGGAGACCAGTGTGGTGCGGACGCCCGAGCCCGCCAGCTCCACCGCGATCACCTCGTGCATGCCGCGCACGCCGTACTTGCTGGCGGCGTAGGCCGTGCCCCCGGGATACGCGATATGATCGCTGGAAGAGCCGATGGTGACCAGATGGCCGCTGCCGCGGCGCACCATCGCGGGGACGAGCGCCCGCGCGACGAGAAATGGCGCTGTCAGATTGGTGGCGAGCGACTGCGTGAACTCCGCCGCGGTGGTCTCGGCCAGCGGCTTTACGAAGAACACGCCGGCGTTGTTCACGACGATGTCGGGGACGCCGAGCGCTCCCACGACCGTGGCGACGGCACGCTCGACGTCCTCGGCGCGGGTCACGTCGGCGTGCAGCGTGGTCTCGCGGTCGGCGGCGCCGTCGACGAGGGAGCGCGCGAGGCGCACGACATGCGCGCCGGCGGCCCGCAGCTCGTCCGCCACGGCGAGGCCGATCCCGCGCGAAGCGCCGGTCACGAGCGCGACCCGGCCGGCGAGCGGCCCCCCCCCTGCCACGGCGGTCACGGCAGCCGGTTGCCCCCGCCGTGCACCAGGCGCAGGAACTCGTCGCGCGTCATCCCGTCGTCGCGAAAGCTGCCGCGCAGCGCCGACGTGACCGTTTTCGAGTTCTGCTTCTCGACCCCGCGCATCATC
>JBGPHP010000157.1:0-7219 GCA_041484445.1 Gemmatimonadota bacterium | reverse complement strand
TGATCTTGTTCATCGCGTTCGCCGGGATGGCGTTCAAGACGGAGACCGAGGCGACGCTGCGGCCGGGGGAATCGGTGAGCCTGCGCAGCCCCTACGGCTGGACCTACACGTTCACCCACCTCGGCGTCTCGCAGTACGACGCGCTGAACCGCCAGGTGACGGCGGCCACCGTCGAGGTGGCGCGCAACGGGAAGCGCGTCGGCATGCTCTCCACCGAGAAACGGCAACACGTCGATGCGGAAGGGAATCCGACCTTCCAGCCATCCACGGAGGTCGGTATCAGGAGCGATGTGCGCGAAGACCTGTACGTCGTGCTGGCGGGCGTTGTGAACGGCACCGAGCAGGCGGTCTACCGCTTCACCATCAATCCGCTGGTGTGGTGGGTGTGGTACGGCGGAATGGTCGTGGCGCTGGGCGGGCTCATCGTGATGTGGCCGGGCGGCGGGGCGATCGCCGTGCGGCGGGCCCAGGCGGGCTACGCCGTGAAGCTCGTGGCCGAGCAGGCGAAGCCGTCGTGAGCGCCGTCGATCGTCGCGAGTTCCTGCGCGCCACGGCGACGAGCCTGTGTGCCGTCGTGCCGGCGTTCGCGCTGCTGCGTCCCGTGCAGGACACGGTCCCCACCGCGGGACCGTCCGGGCGGTTGTGGGACCCCAATCGTGCGGGCCCGTCGCTGCAGCCCGTCACCGCCGAAGACAACGACGCCGCGATTCAGGCGATCGAGAAGCGTCTCAAATGCACCTGCGGCTGCGGCCTCGACGTGTACACGTGCCGCACGACCGATTTCACCTGCCCGCAGAGCCCGAAGATGCACGCGCACGTCATCGAGCTCACCAAGGCGGGGATGTCGGGCGAGGCTATCGTCGCCCAGTTCGTCAGTGAGCACGGGCTCGAGATTCTGATGGCGCCGCCCAAGCGCGGCTTCAACCTCGCGGGCTACTTCACGCCGGCCGTCACGATCCTGGCGGTGGGCGCGATCCTGCTGGTGGTGATGCGTCGCTGGGTGCGGCGCGCGACACCCGCGCCGGCCGCGTCCGGTTCCGCTGGCGGCTCCGGAGCGAGTCCCGCGGAGCTCGATCGTCTGCGCGAAGCGCTGCGGCACACCGAGGCGTGAACTCGCTGTTCGAGCTGGTCCTCGGCGTCCTCCTCGCGACCGGGGGCGTGTTCTTCGTGCTCCGGCCCATCCTCAGTCCCGCAAGCTCGACTGCCCCCATCGGTGACGAGGCGGACTTCGCCGCCGATCCCGAAGACGACCTCTCCCCCCGCGCGGTCGCCTTGCGTGCCCTGAAGGAGATCGAGTTCGATCGCGCCACCGGGAAGCTCGGGGACGCCGACTACGATGACTTGAAACAGAAGTACACGGGGGAAGCGCTCGACGCCCTGCGCGAGGGCGAGGGGAAGGTGCCGTCGGAGATGCCGCGCCGCGCGTCTCCCGCCGCACCCGTGCCCCGCGGGGCGCCCGCCGCACGGGCCTGCCCCACCCACGGCGCCCGTCCCGAGTCGGATGCGGATTTCTGCTCGGAGTGTGGGCGCCGGCTGGCGCCCGCGGCCGGATTCTGCCCGCGCTGCGGGACGTCGCTGGAGCCGGACGCGCGCTTCTGCGCGCGCTGCGGAGGACGCGTCGCCGCTTAACCGCGATTCTCGGGGGATCGCAGTTCCCGCAAATACGCTACTGCAGCATCGCTCGCCGCTTCAAACCGCGGCGCCAGCGCCTGCGCCTGGTCCACGGTGCCGGCGCGGGCCGCTTCCTCGAGCTGCCGCAGCACGTCGGCGAGCGTTCGTGCCCCGATCGTGGCGGACGCGGACTTGAAGGCGTGGGCCGCGCGGTCGATCTCCGGGGCGGAACCCGACTCGAGCGCGCGCCGCACCGCGGTGATGCGCTCGGCGACCGTCTCGAGGAAGGTGTCGAGAATCGAGTCCACCGCCGCTTCGGCTCCCGCGGCACGCATGTCCTGCCGGAAGGTCTCGACGTCGACCGGCGGGGCCGCGGTCGTGGCCGGAGCGGGGGGAAGGACGTGCGCGCCACCGTCATCGCCGCGGCCTTCCACGACGGCGAACAGGTCGTGGGCCTTGAACGGCTTCGTGAGGTACCCGCTCATCCCGCGTGACAGACACCGCTCCCGCTCGCCGGAGAGCGCGTGCGCGGTCAAGGCGATGATCGGGAGCTGACGGCCCGTGGGCGTCGCCCGAATCGCCTGCGTCGCCTCGAACCCGTCCATTTCGGGCATCTGGATGTCCATCAGTACGACATCGTAGGCAGTATCGGCCGCGGCCTGAACTGCCGCCCGGCCGTCGGCGACCACGTCCACGTGGTGGCCGCGTTTGCGCAGCATGGACGCGGCGACTTCCTGGTTCACCGGGTTGTCCTCCGCCAGCAGAATGCGCAGGTGCTTGCGCGACTCGGCGATCGTGTGCCGGGTGACTATGTCGGACGGCTGGGCCGGGCCCGCGGCGGGTGTTCCCAGCACGGCGCTGACCGCCTCCAGGAGATCGCTGCGGGAAGCCGGCTTCGAGAGGTAGCCGCGGATGCCGAGCTCGCGGCAGCGCTGGCCATCGCCGCGCTGGCCCGCCGAGGTCAGCAGCAGGAGACGGGTGCGGGCGAACCCCGCATCCTGCTGCATGGCGCGCGCGACGCCGAACCCGTCCAGCTCCGGCATTTGGGCGTCGAGGACCACCAGATCATACGGCGCCCCTTCGTCCCGGGCGCGACGGATCGCGGCGAGCCCCGCGGCGCCATCGACGGACTCTTCGACGCGCAGGCCGGCGGCCCGCAGCACGTCGCCCACGATGCGGCGGTTCGTGGCGTTGTCGTCCACGATCAGCGCCTTGCGTCCGACCAGGTGAACCGCGACCGGGGCGGTGGCGTCGGCCGCGACGCCCGCGAGCGTCACGACTTCCAGGGAGAGCGTGAAGAAGAACTCCGAGCCCCGGCCCACCTGGCTCTGCACCCCCAGCTCGCCGCCCATGAGCCGTACGAGGCGGCGCGAGATCGCGAGGCCCAGACCGGTGCCGCCGTATTTGCGGGTCGTGGAAGCATCCGCCTGGCCGAACTCCTCGAAAATCGCGGCGCGCTTGTCGGCGGGAATCCCGATGCCGGTGTCCCGGACGGCGAAGCGGACCAGCGCGCGGCTCTCGTCCCGGCCGGCCGACGCCACCGACACGACGACTTCGCCCTGCGGCGTGAACTTGATGGCGTTGCCGATGAGGTTCGTGAGCACCTGCCGGACGCGCGTCGGATCGCCGCGCACGAACGCCGGTGCGTCCGGGGCGATGTCGGCCAGGAGCTCGAGCCGCCGCTCGCGGGCGCGGACCGCCAGCAGCGCGATGGTGGACTCCAGCAGGTGCGGCAGCTCGAACGGAATCGACTCGAGCTGCAGGTGCTCGGCCTCAATCTTGGAGAAGTCCAGGATATCGTTGATGAGCGCGAGTAGCGTCTCTCCCGAGGTCTGCACGAGCGTCAAGGAATGTCGCTGCTCGGGGGCCAGCTCGGTGTCGATCAGCAGCTCGGTGAGCCCGAGAATGGCGTTCAGCGGCGTGCGGATTTCGTTGCTCATGTTCGCCAGGAAAGAGCTGCGCGTCTGGGCCAGTCGCTCGGCGGCATCGCGCGCTTCGCGCAGCGCCTGCTCCGCCGCGGTGCGGGTCGCTTCGGCGCGCCGCTGCTCGGTGACGTCCTCGTACAGCACGAACAGGTCCCCTTCGGCTTCTCCCACCGCGGCCGCGGAGACGTGCACCGGCACGAGGTGTCCGTCCCGATGGCGCCGCTCGACCTCCGCCGACACCGTCTCGCCCTCGGCCGCGCGCGCCTCGAGCCGTTCCGCCGTCGCCCGGTCCGCGGCCGGCACGATGAGGTCGTTGAGGTCGTGGCCCACCGCATCGGCCGCCGTGAACCCGAACAGGGACTCGAACGCCGCATTCACGCCCAGGATCTGTTTCTGGGCGCTGATGATCGCGATGGCGATGGGGGCCCCGGACAGCAGCGCCTCGAGGTATCCGCGATCGCGCAACGCGCGGCGCTCGCTGCGCAGCGCTTCCGCCGATTGCCGCAGGTGATCCGCCAGCAGGAGGTGAGAGCGGCGATGAAACACCATCATCGCCGCGCCGAACAGCACGATCATGATGGTCGCGAGCACTCCGCCGGCGGGGGCCTCGCTCTGCAGCAACCCGACGGGCAAGGGCGTCAGCAGCCCGACGAGGAAGAAGCGGAAGCTCCATTGATCGGCGGTCAGGGTGGCGATCGCGGCGGCGGCCATTCCGGCGACCACCATCAGCAACAAACCGGACTCGAGCGGCGGCAGGGAAGGAAGCAACACACCGACACCGATGCCCCAGGCCAGACCGGCGGCGGCGATCGCCGGACGCGCTCGCCGCAGCGCCTCGCCCGGCCCCGGAGGGTGCGCCAGAATGCGCCGTCGGATCAGGCCACGGATGAGGGTCGCGACGGCGATCAGCGACCCCCAGGCGAGCAGGCCCGCCGTGGGGGCCTTTCCCCACAACAATCCCACCACCAGGGCGATGACCACGAGGTTCGCCCATTCCGCGCGCGCCCCCTCGGCGAGCAGCCGTTGCACCAGCTCGCGGCCCACCTCCTCGGGGACCCCCTGCTCCAGGGACGCCAGCGAACCGGCATGGGACCGGAAGCGCGAGGGGCGTGGTGCGGACTCGGCCGGCTCGGGCGGCAGCGGGGAAGGGGAAGCAGCCACGCTCCAATATTGCACCGCCGGCGCGGGTCGCGCTCGGTGCACACAGGATTCGTGACGCTCGTCACCGGCGCCCGTTCGCGCGGGCGGGGGGCTTAACGCGGTCGGCCACCCCGCGTCTGTTGCTGCGGTGCTGGGTCGCTGGCCGTATTCACTCGAACAGGAGCCGCACGATGCGCACGTTCTCCCTCGCCCTCGCGGGCGTCACCGCCGTCGCCCTCATCGGCGCGGCATGCAGCGATACGTCGACCGGTCTCACCTCCGATCAAACGCAGGTTCGAACCGCCTATGAGGGCCTGACGGGCTACACGGATGACGATTTCGGCGACACGGGTGCGATCGGCACGTCGGCCGTGTCCCCGGCGTTCGACAACCTGGGTCTGCAGGATACCGCGATTGCCCCGCTCTTCTGGGGCCGGGATCGGGTGGTGCGGGGCGGTCCGCGTCCCGTACTCACGCTGAACATCATCGTGCAAGGCGATTCGGCCACGGTCACCCGCAGCGTGAGCTTCCAGGGCATCTTCCTGGTCGACACGTCGGCGGACGGCATCTTCAATCCGTCCAGCAAGCCGCTCGCAGATGGCGTCCAGCAGCGCGCGGTGTTCGTGCGGGACGGAGCGGCGGCGCACGGATGGCGGTTGGTGGCGCTCACGCTGCTCGAC
This sequence comes from Gemmatimonadota bacterium, assembly GCA_041484445.1. Classification (GTDB taxonomy): domain Bacteria; phylum Gemmatimonadota; class Gemmatimonadetes; order Gemmatimonadales; family GWC2-71-9; genus DASTHG01. Next base: position 1,863 of record JBGPHP010000157.1, on the reverse strand, counting down.
TGGCAGCCGACGGCGAGCGACCGCCGGACCGTCGACGTCCAGAGCGTGGCGATCTACCGGAACGACACGCTCCAGCTCCAGGTCGACAATCCCGACTCGCTGATCGGGGTCGATACGCGGGTCCCGAAGCTGCACGAGGGTGACACCGTCCGGGTCGTGGCGCATGTCGCGAACACCACCGGTGGCACCTTCTCGCCCTCGACGTTCGTGTTCCTCCACGTGCGGCACGCCGATCCCGCGTCGATCCGCTGGCGCCGCATCCGCATGAACGACGACGGCAACGGAGATTTCTCACTCAGCTGGATCGTGCGCCACACCGGGCGCGACCGCTTCGTCGTCGATGCACTCGATGCGGCGACGTTGCAGCTCGGGACGGCTGACAACTACCGGGCCAGCGAATGGGGGATCCCGTTCCTGGTGCAGTAGTCGAATCCGGCACGATGAACGGGCGGCGGGCACGCATGAGGCGTGCCCGCCGTCCTGCGCATTCGGTAACACCTGGACTTGCATTTCCCCTGCCGCCCTCCTATCTGTTTTCAGCCGAGAAACCCACATGCTCCGGAGCCCGGACGTGCGTGCAGTGATGCGGAGGACATTCGTGGTGCTGCTGGCTGGGGTGTTGATGGCCGGCAGCGCCCAGGCGCAGCGACGCACCGCGCGTGGCGCGGCCTACACCCCCCTCGACCCGGTGCGTCTCGGCCCACATATCGGCTACAATTTCGACGCGGACGCGCTGCTCCTGGGCGTGCAGCTGACCATGCCGTTGACGCAGCGCATCGAGTTGTACCCGACGTTCGACTATTATTTCGTGTCCCCCGGGACCCTGTGGGGGCTGAACGCGGACGTGAAGTTCCGGCCGCCGACCCGCCTCGGGGCGCTGTACGCGGGTGGCGGGATCAACTATCTGCATACGAGTGTCGTCGGCGTGAGCAACGGTGATGTGAATCTGAACCTGCTCGGCGGCTGGGAGTTTCGCCGGCGACCGTTCGCCCCCTACGCGGAAGCGCGGCTCATTCTGGGCAAGGGCAGTGCCTTCCAGGTGGTCGGCGGCTTCAGCTTCAAGCTGCACTAGCCGCGCGATCGCGTGTCCCGCAGTACGACCTTTACAAGGAGTTTGCGCGTGAGAGATCTGACCCGACGGCTGTCGCTGGTTGTCCTGGCCTCGCTGCTGATGTCCACCGCTGTGGCGGCACAGCGCCGGACGGCTCCGGCACAAAGCGCCCAGCCGTTGCTCGGTTTTCAGGCCGGGTTCGCGACGAACAGCTTCGATGCGTTGGTGGGCGGGCAGTTCAGCTATCAAATCGCCCCGCAATTCGACCTGTACCCGTCGTTCGACATTTACTTCCCGAGCGGCCCAGGCAGCGCATGGGGCCTCAATGCCAATGTCCGGTATTGGCCGAAACTCAACATGCCCAACCCCGCACTCTACGTGGGCGGTGGCCTCGGGGTCACGCACGTCAGCGCGTTCGGTTTCGGTGACAGCAGAGTGGGTTTGAACCTCCTGGGGGGGTGGCAGTTTCATACGCCCAGTCTGCTGCCGTTCGTCGAGCTTCGCGCGGTGCTGGCGAGCGACGTCGACCGCATCGAGTTCGTGGGCGGATTGAACTTCAAACTGTAGACGCTGCGTGTGATCGCCGTCCCCTCTCCGCCTCGCGGGGAGGGGACGCGGTGCGGTTAGAACTCGAAGCTCTCCATCTTCCGCAACGCAATCCGCAACGGGAACACCATCGCCACGAGGCACGGGATCGCCGCGATGGCGAACCACATCACCATCCAGCCGTCGATCACCACCGGCTGGTGGTCGTACACCGCGCGCACGTACGCATAGACCGCCTGCCAGAGTGCGAAGATGACGGCGGCCAG
>JBGPHP010000156.1:0-7305 GCA_041484445.1 Gemmatimonadota bacterium | reverse complement strand
CGCCGCGAGAGTCGCTGCCGACGCGCGGCTGATCAACAGCGGCCAGAGCTGCATCGCCGCCAAGCGGTTCATCGTGGTGGACGCAGTGGCCGATCGGTTCGAAGAGCGGTTCGTGACGGAAATGCGGTCGCGTGTGATGGGAGACCCACTCGCTCCCGCCACGCAGGTGGGACCGCAAGCGCGGACCGAGCTGCGCGACGAGCTGCACCGGCAAGTGGAGCGGTCGGTGCGCCGCGGCGCCGAGCTGCTCCTGGGCGGCGCCGTCCCGAAAGGGCCCGGCGCGTTCTACCCGCCGACGGTGCTGGGTGACGTGAAGCCCGGGATGCCGGCATTCGACGAAGAAGTGTTCGGGCCGGCCGCCGCCGTGGTTCGGGCGCGAGACGACGCCGACGCGGTCCGGCTCGCAAACGCGTCACCCTACGGGCTCGGCGCGGCGGTGTGGACGGAAGATCGGGCGCGGGCGGAGCGGGTGGCCGCGGAGCTCGAGGCGGGGTGCGTGTTCATCAACGGCATGGTCCGGTCCGACCCCAGGCTGCCGTTCGGCGGCGTGAAGCGCTCGGGATACGGGCGCGAGCTTTCCGAATACGGGATGCGCGAGTTCCTCAACATCAAGAGCGTCTGCGTGGCCTGAAACCGGGCCGGGGAGCCGGGCGTCGTGCTACCTTTGGCGCGCATATGCCCTCGACGACCAAGCCGTCCCCCGAATTCACCGCCCTCGACGCCGCGCTCCGAGGGCGCTATGTGCTGGAGCGCGAGCTGGGGCGCGGCGGGATGGGCGTCGTCTTCCTGGCGCGCGATGTCGCGCTCGACCGGCCGGTGGCGATCAAGCTCCTGCCCCCCGCCCTGGCGGGCACGCCGGAGCGTCGCGCGCGGTTTCTCCAAGAGGCCCGGACCGCCGCCCGCCTCGCCCATCCACATATCGTCCCCATTCATACGGTCGAGCAGCAGGGCGAGCTGGTGTTTTTCGTCATGGGCTACATCGCCGGCACGACGCTCGCCGAGCGGGTGCGCACCCAGGGGCCACTCGATGCCGCCACCACGACCCGCCTGGTGCAGGAAGTCGCCTGGGCGCTCGCCCACGCGCACCAGCACGGCGTGGTACACCGTGACATCAAGCCGGAGAACATTCTGCTGGAGCGCGGGTCCGGCAGGGCACTCGTCACGGACTTCGGCATCGCGCGTCTGGGTGATGGGACGCCGCCCACCGGCTCCGGCCGCGTGTTGGGGACGGCCCGATTCATGTCTCCCGAGCAGGGAGCGGGCGAGACAGTGGATGGCCGCAGCGACTTGTACTCGCTCGGCGTGACGGCGTTCTACGCGCTCACTGGACGGTTCCCGTTCGACGCCGTCGAGCACCACGCGTTGCTCGTGCAACACCAAGCGCTGCCCGCCCCGCCCGTCGCCTCGGTGCGCAGCGGCCTGCCGCCGGCCCTCGCCGCGGCGATCGATCGCTGTCTGGCCAAGGCTCCCGCGGACCGGTTCGCGACCGCCGGCTCCCTCGCCGACGCCGTGGCGGCTGTGCGGGAGGGGACCGCGATCCCGGCAGTGCTGCAGCGTCTGACGCGAGAGATCTCGTCGTTCGCGGTGGATCTGGCCGGCTACGGCACGCTCACCGCCGTGGCGATCGTGTCCCAGCTCTTGATCGGCAACGATTTCATGGGCATGCGCACCATCTACACCGTTGCCATCGCCCTCGTGCTGCTCAGTCTCACCGCCCTGCGCGGGATGTCGATGTGGCGCTTCGTGCGCGAGGCTGTGGAGGAGGGGTGGGGTGAGCGGGACCTCGCCGCCGCGATCGCGCGCGAGGCACGGGCGGCCGCGGCCACCGCACCGCCGCCACGGCCGGGGCGCCTGGGCGCGACGGCGATCTTCCTCGCCGGCTTCGCGGCGCTGGTGGCGTACTGGCTGGGTCCCAAGGAAGCAGGCCTCTCCTCCCTCGAAGGGCCGCTGGCCTGGCTCGTCGAGCTGGTGGGCCTCATCGCCCCGGTCGCCTGGGGCCGCTGGTACGGCGGCCGGCTCGAGGCGCCGCGCGACGGGCGTCCCGGCCTCTTCAGCCGTTTCGTCATGCGGGTCAAGATGAAAGGCCTTTTCGTGCTGGCCCGGCTGATCCACAAAGCGCGGCAGCCGCCGGCCGTCGCGTCCGCGGATCACCACACCGAAGTCATCATCGCCGACGCCGCGCGCGACATCTTGCATGCGCTCCCCGACCCCGATCGCCGCCTGGTGGGCGTGGAGCACCTGCTCACCCGCCTCGAAGCCGACGCCGCCGTCCTGCGCCGGCGCCTCGGCGCGTTGGACGATGCCGCCGGACACATGGGGGCGGCCGCGTCCACCCGCCACGATGATCTGGCGCGTGACCTCGAGGCGGCACGCCGCGCGGCCACCGAGCGACTCGGCACCACCGTCAGCGCGATGGAAAACGTGCGACTCGATCTGCTCCGCCTGCGCGCGGGCCTCGGCTCGACCGACGGGCTGACCGAGGATCTCGAAGCGCTGCGCGACCTCGCGGCCCGTGTCGATGCGGAGATGGAGCTGCGCGAGGACGGCCTCGGGTAGGATCGACCCCGGCCAAGCGACGCGGGCGGCCCCGCGTGTCCGGGACCGCCCGCTTGCATCTTCAACCTGCTGCGCTACTCGCCTTCGAACGACCACGCGCCGATCTGCCGTACGAACTCCTGCGACAGCGACTTCAGATCGACCGGCGGAATGTTGGCGTCCTCCTGCAGCGTCTGCACCCGCTCCAGGTTCACCGACGCCTTGGTGAAACCGCTGTCCGTCGCGAGCGCCGCCCGGTAGGCCTCGGCCGCCAGCGTGAAGTGGCCGGTCCGCTCGAGCGCCATACCGAGGTTGTTCTGGAACGTCGCCACTTCGGGCACCAGCTCCACGGCGCGGGCGAGCGGCCGCAGCGCTTCGTCGAACGACCCCTGATGAATCAACGACACGCCGAGGTTGTTCATCGACCAGACGTCGGTCGAGTCGAGCACGAGCGCTTGATGATAGGCCGTCACGGCCTCGTCCAGCTCGCCTTTGGCGTCACGGGCACGCCCGATCAAGCGGTAGGCTTCGCCCAGGCTGTCGTCGATGCGCAGCACGGTGTCGAGGTAGGCGATGGCCGAATCGGGCTGGCCATCTTCCAGGAGCACGCGGCTGATGTTCAGGTAGCTCTTCACGTGCGTCGGGTCGATCGTCAGCGCCTGCCGCAGCGCCGCTTCGGCATTCGGCAGGTCCCCGGCTTTCCAGGACGAGAGACCGAGCATGTAGAAGCCCCAGGCATTCGTCGGCCGGTTCGCGGTGTAGGCGGTGAAGCCGTGCACCGCGTCGGTGTAGCGACGCTCGCGGAACGCAGAGTCCGCACTTTCGTACGACACAGGGCCGGCGCTCACGGGCGCGGGCTCGGCCGGGGGGCTTGATTCCGGGGCCACGCTTACCGTGGACTCGGGAGCGGCGGGCTCTTTCGCGCTCGCCTGTTTCGGTGTCTTGTCGCCGCACGCGGCCAGCACGAACAGTCCGGCCACGAGCCAGGCAGGGGTGAACCGCAGGGTGGTGAGCATCGTCTCCTCCTCCATCAGGGGCGCCGCAGCGCCGGTCGGGGTTGCCAGCGCCCTGGTGAAAGGCAGGAGGGAGGCCAGACGATTCGAGACGAGGCCCCTTCGCGCAATCGCTTGGAAGCTTGTGGGTTAGGCGAGACTACGAATCGGAGGGAGGGGGGCGTTGTGTACCAGGGGACACGACGAATGGGGGGCGGTCGTGTTCGAATGGACACGACGCCGCATTACTCTCGCGTGATCCCGTGCCGGCGCATGATCTTCAACAGACTCGCGTGATCCGCGAGTCCGAGCGCTTCCGCCGTCCGCGTGATGTGCCAGTCGTGACGCTCGAGGGCGGCGATGACGATCTGGCGCTCCGCTTCAGCCTTCAGCTCGTGGAACGTCTGCGGCGCGGCACCGCTGCTCACCCGACGAGCCGCCCCCAGCTCACGGATCTCGGGTGGCACGTCCTCGACCCCGATCTCTGGGTCGTCGGACGCGATCAACATGCGCTCCAGCACGTTGCGCAGCTCGCGTACGTTGTTCCGCGCCCAATCGTGGGCCATCAAGCATTCGAGCGCCGCCGCGCTCAACGTCCGGGGGTGCATGCGGAATCTGGCGCACGTCTCCGCGAGGAGGTGCTTGGCCAGCTCGGGCACGTCCGACAGCCGGTCGCGCAGGCTCGGCACCGCGAGCGCGTGCACGTTGAGTCGATAGAAGAGGTCCTCGCGGAACCGACCAGCGGCGATCTCGGCGGTCAGGTCCCGGTTGGTGGCCGCGAGCACCCGCGCATCCACTTTGATCGTCCGAGTTCCGCCCACTCGGGTCACCTCGCGCTGCTCCAGCACCCGGAGCAGCTTCGCCTGAGCCGCGAGCGGCAGCTCGCCGACCTCGTCCAGGAACAGCGTGCCGCCCGCGGCGGACTCGAACGCCCCTTTGCGCAGCGTGACGGCACCCGTGAACGCGCCGCGCTCGTGCCCGAACAGCTCGCTCTCCACGAGGTCGGCGGGCAGCGCGGCACAGTTGATGGCGAGGAACGGACCTTTCACGCCGCTGAGGCGGTGCACCGCGCGCGCCACGATTTCCTTGCCCGACCCGCTCTCGCCGGTAATCAGTACCGGCGATGGGATCGGGGCGATGCGCGCCATCGCCTCGGTGAGCCGCCGGATCGCCGGGTTCGAGCCGACGAGGGGCGTGTCGGCGCCGAGATCGAGCCGCAGGGCCTCTACCTCGCGCTCGAGCCGCCGCCGCTCGAGCGCGTTGGCGATCTCCTGGACCACCCGCTCCATCGGCTCGGCCTTGTCGATGAAGCTCACTGCCCCGAGCCGGATCGCCTGGGCGCAGCGGTCGTAGTTGCCCGTCCCGGTGTACACGATGACCGGGACCCGCACCCGGCGGCGCTCGAGCTGCCGCAGCACCTCGAAGCCGTCCATCCCCGGCATTTCGAGATCGAGCAGCATGCAATCCACCGGCTCGCGCGCCAGCAGGTCGAGCGCGGTGGGGCCGTCGGCCGCGATCAGGGTATCGTGGCCACCCAGGCGCTTCAGGTCGTAGGCGTACTGCTCTGCGAGCGGCTGTGCGTCGTCCACGATGAGGACCAGCGTCACCCCGCGGCCTCCACGAGGGGCAGATCCACGATGAAGCGCGATCCGGCGCCGGGCGAGGTCTCCACCCGCAAGCGCCCGCCGGCATCGGTGACCAGCCGCCGCACGATGGAGAGACCGAGGCCAGTGCCGCCCGGCTTGGTGGAGTAGAAGTCCTGAAAGGCGCGCTCCAGCTCTGCTTCGGTCATCCCTTTCCCCGTGTCCTCGACCACCACGCGCGCCGCGGGCGGATGGTCCGCCTCAGTCTCCTTGGATGTGGACACGGTCACCGCACCGGATTGCGAGTCCAGGCTGTCGACCGCATTCGACACGAGATTCTCGAGCACGCGCCGCAGCGCGAGCGGGTCGATCTTCGCCTCGGGCAGGCCGTCGGCGAGATGCAGCGACAGCTCGGCCGCCCCCATCGGGATCTGGCCGACGGCTTCCCGGATGACCGCATTCACGTCGCAGCGCAACGCGTCCGGCGGCGGCGACAGCTTGGCGTAGTTGGCCGCGAGCGTCTCGAGATAGGTGAGACTCGATCCCAGGGTCTGGCGCCGCTCCGCGAACACGCGTGCCAGCTCGGTGGGCCGGTCGCGCGCCACCTGCGCCAGGTGGCGCAGCACGTTGCGCAGCGGCGCGATGCCGTTCTTGATGTCGTGATTCACCTGGCGGGCGAGCTCTCCCATGGCGGCGTGCCGCTCGGCATCGCGCAGCCGGGCGGCGCCGGAGCGCAGCCGCTCGGCCATTTCCCCGAGCAGGCGCTCGAGACTCCCGATCTCGTCGGCCCGGTCGCTGGCGAACGCGACGTCCAGCCGGTCCATGTCGAGCTCCGTGGTCTTCGCGGCCAGCTCCGCCAGGGGCAGGCTGATGCGCGACGAGAGCCACCCGGCGAGCAGCAGCGTCACCAGCAGGGTCACGAGCACGGCGACGCCGAACCACAGATCCACGGTGCGCTCCAGATCACGCAGTCCCGCCAGCGGCGCCGACACGACGAGGCGGGCCGGGACGAGCCGGGCGCTGTCGGGGCGGGACTCGTCGATGAACGGCAACGGCAGCTCGCTCACCGCTTCGTCCCCGGCTCCCCGCGCCGCGTCGCTGGAGGCTCGCGAGGCGAGCGTGTCGCCGGGCAGCACCAGGGTCACGGCAATCGCGCTGTCGCTCGCCAGGCGCGCCAGGAACCCGGAGTCCACCGCGATGCCGCCCGCGACGGTGAAACGGCGGTCGCCCAGCGGCAGCGAATCGAGCCGCGCCAGCGCCACGAACGGCCCTTCGGCCGTCCGCGCCTGGACCAGGGCGAGCCCGTTCGGCGCCGTCGGGAGCAAGTCGGGCAACCCCCGTTCCACACGGTCGAACTCGTTGCGGAACTGTCCGGAGCTCACGATACGCCCCGAGTCGTCCTGGATCTGGAGCATGTCGAGCCCGGCCAGGTGCATCGCGGTACCGGCGTAGTCCAGCGCGTAGGCGCGCTGCGTGGTGTCGCGCTGCACCATCGCCAGCCGCAGCCGGTTGTCGGCGACGGCGGCCGTGCGCAGCCGGGCCAGTCGGGTCGCCAGCAGCGCTCCCTGTCGTTCCAGATCCTGCCCGATCAGATCCACCAGAGCCGCCACACGCGCCTGATAGGTGGCAGCGAGCCGCTGCCGCACGGCGCGACGCACGCCGAGTCCAAATACCAGGAGTGGGACGAGCACGACGGGAGCGGTGGCGAGGAGAATGCGGGTACGGAATGTCATGGAGAAGCGTAAGGATAGCCCCAGTCGGCGGCCGGCGTGAGGCATCGCACGGTCATCCAGGGCTCATCGGGCCCGCACGGTCGCATCCCAATCCACCGTGAACGCCGCCGCGCTGCGCCGCCAGACCACCTGACGGCGCGTATCCACCAGGGGGACAATCTGCGTCACCAGTGAAAGCCAAGGGGCCCGTGCTACGAGTCGGCGGACCGTTCGGCAGGGCTCGGGCGCGTCGCGAGGCACCGGGATCACGAACTGCGCCGACTGACCGGACGCGAGCGCCGCCGCGAGCTCGCCGGGCGCGAGACCGGCCACGCGCACCGCAGGTCCTCCCCCTTCACCTTCGAGCGCCACGAGGCGTCCGGCGAGGTCGCGCGCCGTGGCATCGTCGCGCGGATAGACGATGAGCGGACGTGACATCGGTGCGGGTGCGGCGCCCTCAGGCGGCAGGCCGACACACTCTGG
>JBGPHP010000155.1:0-7318 GCA_041484445.1 Gemmatimonadota bacterium | reverse complement strand
GGTGTCTTCATGCGCGTGCCTTACCAGCGTTGCAGGAGGATGGTGCCGTGCGTGGCGCCGCGCACGCGCGCCTTGAGTGTGACACGGCTTCCTTGGAGCGGAATCGTCAGGAACGCAGCGTCGCGGCGGCCGGGTACTGCATTCGCGAGCGTCGGCGCCGCCGTCTCCCCGATGTGCAGAATCATGTCCCGGATTTCCACCGCCTCCCCACGCTCGGGGACGAGCCGCAGGCGGTAGCGCCCGGCGGTGGCCGCCTTCTCCGTCAGGTCGAGACTCAGCGTCTCGCCGGTCCATTGTCCGATCGCGTCGTCGGCCCACTGCGAGGCGGCGTCCTGCCACGTGCGCGGTGGGGACACGCCGGCGTTGTAGGCGGCGAAGCGACGCAGCGCTCCCACTCCGGCGCTGTCGGTCACGGTGATGCGCAGCATGGTGTAACCGTCGGGCGGCACCGGATGGATGAGCTTGTGGCCGATGGCCGAGCCCTCGCCGAGCCGGCGCCAATGGCCGAACGCGAAGCCGTCCAGTTTCCAGGCACGCACGCGCTCGCCATTGCTCAACTGTTCTTGCAGCATGACGTGATCCACGCGCGTCGCGTTGCTGAAGCTGAGCGTGATGATCGGCCCGGATCCGCCGGTTTCCCCCACTGCGGGCCCGAAGCGGCGCCGCACTTCATCCCCGAACTGCGATGCCCGGAGGGCGTCCGCCTCGGGGATGCGGCCGGTGCGGTCGGGTGGGAGGTTGAGCAGCAGCTGCGCCCCGCGCCCGATGGAGCGGTAGTAGATCTCGACGAGATCATCGAGCGATACCAGGTGACTTTCGTTCGTCGTGCTCCAGAACCAGTTGGGGCGGCGGATCGAGACATCGACCTCGACCGGCATCCACACGTCCCCCGTGGGATCGCCGTGCAGCGCCGTCGCGATGCCGGTGCGGGCGTCCGCCGCGTACAGTCCGTTCCAGCACGGGTAGGGGGCAAAGCCGTCCTCGTTCCCGACCCAGCGAATGGTGGCCTGGGGGCCCTGGAACACCATGGCGTCCGGCGCGTAGCGGGCGACGAGATCGCCCGTCGGCACCACGCTCGAGCCGTCGAGCCACAGCTCCGTGATCGCGCCGTAGCGGGTGAGCAGCTCGGTGAGCTGGGCGCGATACACCGCGTCGTAGGCGGCCTGCGCCGCAGGGGTGGCGCAGCGGCCGGAGAGCCCGGCGCCATGCCGGTCGTCGCGGGGCGAGAGATAGACGCCGAGCTTCAGGCCGCGCGCGGCACAGGACGTCGCGAGATCCGCCATCACGTCCCCGCGGCCCGCGCGCCACGGCGTCGCGCGGATGCCATAGTCGGTGGTGTCGGTCTGCCACAGACAGAATCCCCCGGCGTGCTTCGCCACCAGGACGATGTAGCGGGCCCCGAGTGCCAGGGCGGTCTCGGCCCACTGCGCGGCGTCCACCTGCGGCATGATATCCCCGGGCGCGGTGGACAGGTCGTCGTACTCCTTGTCCTGCCAGGTGTTGGGAGCGAAGTGCACGAACATGCCGAGCTCCAGGTCCTGCCAGGCGCGCTGCGCCGCGCTCGGGGCCGCGAGTGCCGGACTACCCGCGCGACGCAGGTCACGCAGCCGGTGGACGGCCGGCGCGGCCAGTCCGATCGCCGCGAGCTGTTCGATGACTTCCCGTCGTGTCGGCATGTGTCCTACTCCATCACGGTGACCAGCGCCCCCCCGCTCCAGTCCGGCGGGGGTCATTCTTTCTGCAGAAACGCCCGCAGCCGATCCCTCGCTTCCTCGCTCGCCAGCGAGCTCAGAGCCCCTTCCGCCTCCAGCGCGAGCACTCCATCGAGGTCGAGCTCGTCGGCGCGGCGCAGTCCCTGCTTCAACAACCGGATCGACTGCGGCGCGGCCTGAGCCACAAGTTGGGCGAACGCGAGCATTTCGTCGAGGAGCCGCGCTCCCGGGACGACCCTCGTCACGAGCCCGGCCGCAAGTGCCTCCGCCGCGCTCACCGTTGCTCCCGAGATCAGCCAATGGGCGGCGCGGCCGGCTCCGACGAGCCGCGGCAACAAGTGCAGCACGCCGCCCGTCACGAACACGCCGCGTTGGGCTTCCGGGAACGAGAAGCTCGCCGAGTCGGCGGCAAAACGGACGTCGCACGCGACGGCCAACTCGGCGCCCAGACCCACGGCCAGCCCGTTGACGGCGGCACACACGATCGCGGGGTGCTGCACCAGTCGCTGTGTGAGCGACTGCAACCGATCGATCGATCGCCGCTCTCCAGCAGGATCCTCCGTACTCGTGGACAACTCGCGCAGATCCCGCCCCGAGGAGAACGCCCGGCCGGCGCCCGTGATGACCAGTACCCGCAGCTCGGGCACCTCGGCCGCCTCGGCGAGCAGATCGAGCAGGCGATCGATCATCGCGCCGCGGACGGCGTTGAGGACTTCCGGGCGGGACAGCGTGACGATCCATACCGCCCCGCGCCGCTCGAGCTGTACGTCGTCGCCGGTCATGTTCATCCCCAATCCTCGCGTTGCGCGTCCCACGTCCCCTGCCGCTGGTCGGCCTTGCGCGCCAGCAGCTCGTGCTTCGCCACGCGCTCCGACGGCGTCATGGGGAGCTCGGCGACATACTCCACGTACCGCGGCACCTTGAAGTCCGCGAGCCGTGCCCGAACGTGCGCCAGCAGCGCTTGGGGCGGAAGGGTGGCCGGGGTCTCACCTAAAGCGAGCTGCACGAACGCCTTGACCTCCTCGCCGCGCACATCGTCCGGCACGGGCACGCACGCGGCCGCCCGCACGCCAGGGTGCGTGCACAGCGCCATTTCGACCTCGACCGCGGACACGTTTTCGCCGCCGCGACGGATCATGTCCTTGAGCCGCCCGACCAGACGCAGGCGGCCCGCCTCGTCGCGGCGCACGAGATCCCCGGTGTGTGCCCAGCCGCTGCGGCGCCAGGCGGCGGTGGCCTCCGCCTGGTTCCAGTATCCCTCCATCAGGCCACGACCTCGGACCAGGAGCTCGCCCGTGGCGCCATCCGCGACGCGGATCTCCTTGCCCGGCACGACGCGTCCGAGGTCCCCCGTCCCCACGCTCGAGTCATCGTCCAGCGGAGCCAGCGTCACCACACCCAGCTCAGTCGTGCCATACGTCTCACGCCAGGGGACTCCCCAACGCGACTCAAAGGTGGCGTGGAGGTCCGGTGGGATCCCTGAGCAGAGTACGAACCGGACCCGGTGCCCGCGGTCCACCGCCGGGGTCTCCGGCTGCTTGAGCAGGAGGGTGGGCATCGTTCCCAGGCAGTAGAAGAACGTCACGCCCTGGTCGACGACCGAGCGCCAGAATGTGGACGCGGAGAAGCGCGGAAGAATGACGAGCGGCACGCCGACCAGGAGGCACAGCACCAGATTCCACATGGGGTCCATGTAGGAGAACGGCTGCGCCGTGAGCACGACGTCATCCGCGCTCCACGGGGCGACTTCTTGCATGCGGGCGGCGAGCTCGAGCCAGTACGCGTGAGTGAGGAGACATCCCTTCGGCAGGCCGGTCGTGCCGGATGTGTACTGCACAGCGACCACGCGATCGGGTTCGGCCGGCTCACCCTCCACTACCTCCCCTGCCCCCGCGATGGCCCGCTCGAGCGCAGCGCCCGCGGTATCGGCGGGCGCGAAGGTGAGAACCTCGTGCACCGCCGCGAGCGCCGGAGCCTGCTCCGCACCCGCGATGGCCAGGCTCGCTCCGGAATCCTGGAGCAGGTGCCGGCGATCCGCTTCCCGCAGCTTCGTGCTGAGCGGCACGACCACTCCCCCGGCCTTGGCCACCGCCAGCCATGCCACCGGAAATTCGATGCCGTTGGGGAGCTGGATGGCGACGCGATCGCCCGGATGGACGCCGCGGTCCCGCAGGACGGTCGCCAGGCGGCTCGAACGAGCATCCACCTCCGCGAACGTCGCCCGGCGACCTTCGAAGCGCAGTAAGTCGCGCGCGCCGTGGGTCGCTGCTCGCGCCCGCAGCAGATCGTGGACCGAGCGCCAGGGAGGCAGGGCCGCTCCGTCAGGGATTGGCGGAGTCGATCTTCCCGAGGATGCCCGAGAGCCGGCGAATGCGCTCCGGGTCCGTCACGGCGCGGTCGAACTCGTTGGGGAGCGGCTGCTTCTGGAGCGAGAGATGGCGGGGGCGGTAGGATGCCGGGCTCTCGAGCAGCGCGGTCGCCCGCACGTGCACTTCGGGGACGCCCGTGCTCGCCACGACCCCTGCGATGTTCTCTTCGGTCAGGCCCCCGCCGGCCAGGATGCGGATGCGGCCCGCCCCCCGCGTCACCAGGCGCGCGAGGGTGCGGGTGCCTTCGACGGCCGTGGGCGCCTGCCCCGACGTCAGGACGCGGTCGATGCCCAGCCCGATCAGCGTGTCGAGCGCCGCGTCGGCGTCGGGGGTGAAGTCGAACGCCCGGTGGAAGGTGACTGACAGCGGCCGGGACACTCCCAGCAGCGCTTTGGTGCGCTCGACGTCCACACTCCCATCGGGATGCAGCGCCCCATACACCACGCCGCGGGCACCGAGGCGCCGGGCGAGCGCGATGTCGCGCTGCATCACTTCGATCTCGACGTCGGAATAGACGAAATCCCCGCCGCGGGGGCGAATCAGAACGTGGACGGGGATCTGGAGCCGCTCCCGGCATACCTCGATCATGCCGGCGCTGGGGGTCGTCCCCCCTTCGAGCAGGTCTTCACACAGCTCGATGCGGTGCGCGCCTCCCGCCTGGGCGGCGAGCGCCGATTCCACGGAGTCGACGCACGCTTCGAGGATCACGCGCGCCAAGATAGCCCCACGGTCAGCTCACCGCCCGGCGCTCGAAGGTCCGAATGCCGGCGGTCCAGAGCACGCCGGACATGACGACCAGCGCGACCACCACGAGCTCCCACGGCATGTGCGGCAATCCGGGAGTGAGCGCGCCCCGCATCCCCTCCGACACGTACACCAGCGGATTGACGAGCACGGCGTACTTGACCACCGGGACCGGGGTGAGTCCCTGCCACGGGTAGTACGCGCAGCCGAAGAAGATCATGGGCGCCACGATCACGCTGAACATCAAGCCGATCTGCTGGGGCGGGATGCCCGTGCCCATCCACAGACCCAAGGTCGAGAACGCCAGGGCGCCCAGCAGCGTGATGCCGAGCAGCGTCCCGGCGTGAGCGAGACTCAGGGCCTCGATCGGTCCCATGATGAGCCGCGCCACCGGCAGAACGAACAGCGCCGCCACGAGGCCCTGGATCACCCCCGCGACGACCTTCTCCGCGGCGACGAGCCGGATCGGGGCGGGCGCGAGCAGACGATCTTCGATCTCCCTCGTCCAGCCGAAGTCGGCCATCATGGGGAGGGCGACCGACTGGAGGCTCGAGAGGGCGAGGGAGATGCCGAGGATGCCGGGCAGGAGGGCGGCGCCGTAGCCGCGCTGCACGAACCCCATCTTGGGCAGGAGGTAGCCGAAGACGACGACGAACAGCAGCGGCTGCAGGGTGCTGCGCACGAGGAACGACACGATTTCCCGACGGGCGACGCGCAGGTCGCGCGCCAGCAGCGCCAGAAACACCCGGGACGCCGGCACCGGGGGTCGCGACGGCCTCATGTGAGCTTTCTCCCGGTGAGGGAAATGAACAGCGTTTCCAGGCTCGGCGGGGCAAGATGGATGTCGCGCACGGCCCGGCCCGCCGCTTCGGCGGTGCGGATCAGCGGGGCGAGCACTTCACCGGGGCGCTCGGCGTAGGCCGAGAGCACGGCGCCCTGGACGTCCACCCGCAGCAAGCCGGCTTGGCCACGGGCCTGCGCCGCCGCGCCCGCCGCATCCCCGTCGAGCGTCAGCTCGATACGCGTGCCTCCGGGGGCCTGCGCCTTGAGCGAGCGGGGCGAGTCGCACGCCAGCAAGCGGCCGCGGTCGACAATGGCGATCCGCTCGCACAGCCGGTCGGCCTCTTCCATGTAGTGGGTGGTCATCACGATGGTGCGACCCTCGCCGTGCATCTGGCGCAACAGCTCCCACAAGTCCAGCCGCGCCTGCGGATCGAGCCCCGCCGTCGGCTCATCGAGGAACAGGATCTCGGGGTCGTGGATCAGCGCGCGGGCGATCATCAGGCGCTGCTGCTGGCCGCCCGACAGCTGATCGACCTTCGCGCCGCCCCGATCACCGATGCCCATCATGTCCAGCAGCCCCTGCGCTTTCCGAGTCGCCTCGGCGTGGGGCATGCCGAAATAGGCGGCGTGGAACACCAGGTTCTCGATCACAATGAGGCTGCGGTCGGGGTTGGGTCGCTGCGGCACGACGCCGATGCGCTGCTTCACGGCGACCCCGTCTGTCACGACATCCACGCCGGCGACGAGCGCCGTCCCGGAGGTGGCCTTCACCCGGGTCGTCAGGATGCCGATCGTGGTGGTCTTGCCGGCGCCGTTCGGTCCGAGCAGACCGAAGAACTCACCGGCCCCCACCTGCAAATCGAGCCCGTCGAGAGCGACGATCTCGACGGGCCCGCTGACGCCGCGCTGGGGCATCCCCGGCGGCGGTGTCTTGTAGACTTTGCGCAGCGCCCGCGTTTCGATGGCGGGCGGCGCCGTCACCACGGCCGGCTCGACGGCGCGAGCCACCGGGGTCCCACGGCCCACCCCCAGGCGTGCCACCGGCCCGCGCGCCGACGGTAGCGTCGGCCTGCTCGGGCGGCGATCCCCAGCGCCATGAGGCCGAAGATCCAGAACGGAAAGAACATGCGGACTCCCCAGAAGGAGAAGACGGCCAGGGCGAGCCGCTCGCCCGCCTCTTCGGGAGTGAGCCGACCGTCGGCCACGGCCCGCTGCAGCAGACGGGTGACTTCCTCGCGCTCGGCGTCCGAGGCGCGAATCGGCGCGGCGTTCATGCGAGTGCCTCCTCGATCTCCTTCGCGGCCTTCGCGAGGATCTCGGCGATGCGGTGACGGGCTTCGTCGCCGCCACGCCAGCCGTGACGGTACACCGATTTCATCAGCCGGGCCACGCCCTGATTGATCTCGGCCATCGAGCCGCCGAGCGCTTCCTCGACGGTTTCGGCCACGCGATCGAAGATGTCGCTCACCACGTCCTTGTGCTCCTCCAGGAACTTGATCCCGGCGTCGGTGATTTCGTAGACCTTCTTGCCGTCGGCGTCCCGCGAGCGCACCAGGCTCTCATCCTCGAGCCATTGCAGCGTGGGATAGACCGTGCCCGGCGAAGGCGAATAGCAGCCGTGCATCTGCTCCTCGAGCTCCTTCATCACTTCGTAGCCGTGGCGCGGCTTGTCGCGCAGCAGCTTCAGGATCACGTATTTCATGTCTCCCG
>JBGPHP010000154.1:0-7322 GCA_041484445.1 Gemmatimonadota bacterium | reverse complement strand
CTTCCCACGTGAAGAGGAAGGTCAGCGCGTCGCCGGCGCAGCAGAGAAACGTCATGCACCCCAGGAACACGTTCAGCGCGAGCACCTGCGCCGCCTGCCGCGCCGGTCCCGCGTCGGGCGAGTGCGCCCGGAGGTAGGCGGGACCGTAGATCGCCGACGCGACGGCCACGAGGGAGATGACGAGCAGGAAGTAGGCCGAGAGCCCGTCCACCGAGAGCGAAAGCCGGGCGAACGGGAAGAGCGCCGGGAGCGACAGGGTCAGCGTGTAGCCCGGGGGGCCGAGCAGCACGCCGAGGGCGACGGCGAGCCCTGCCACGGCTCCCGCAAGGGCGGCCAGGTGACCCACGCGGAGCGCGAGGCCACCCGACCAGCGCGCCAGCAGGGACGCTAGCGCCCCTGCCCCGTAGCACACGGCCATCAGCCTGAGGCCCGACTCGACGTCCACGTCGCCCCCCTTGTGGTCGCGGCCGGATTTCCGAACAGCCCGCTCGCAACGCGACGAGTGCCCATCGTGATACTGCGCGACAACCGCGCCGCCCAGGGAATACGCAGTGGCGGGGAGGAGCGCAAGCATGCGGGGGCCGACGGGAAGCCGGCCGCGTCATTCAATAATCGCGCGTCGCCAATCGGAAGCGCGATCCCCTCCGACTCCGAGATTCTGTGTTACCGCTTGATGGAGTCCGCCTTCGTCACGGAGGTATCGGGCGTTGTTGGAGTGGCCAGGTTCATCGGAGCCTGCGGCTCGGCTTCGGATCGGATTTGTTCGTTGCGGCGAGTCGGGCGCACGCAGCCACCACGATCTCGGCATCGAGCTTCGCTGCATGCGCTCCCGCAGCGAACTGGGAGTCACCTTCCAGCATCAGCGCCGCTTCCCAGTCACGAACCGATTGCGCGCGGATCCCAGTCTCCGCGAGGAGCCGCTGCGCAACCCCCACGCTCCGGCGGTCCAGGTAGGGTCGATTCGGAGCGGAACTGAGAAGCCCCGCCCGGCGGAACGCGAGGCAAAGGCGCCACGCGATCGCTCGCGTGAACCCGTGGTGCTCCAATCGATCGCGGAACCAGTCGAACCCGTCCCAGCGCTGCGCACGTTCCAGGCAACCGGGAAGTCCACGAGGTTCCGCGGCGAAGGCGACGAGTAGCTTATCGGCGAGGCCCCGCCCGCGCCTGTTCAAGGACGCCTGTGTCCGCTCTACACCTGGTTGGCCCTGGTGTACTCGGGGCGTAGTCGGGAGCGTCTCGCGAGTTACAAGCAATGGAGCCAGGAGTTGGACGGCGCGTCCGGCGACGTGGTCGTCCCGGGCGTGCTCCCGTGTGGTGCTCTCGAGAGCCGCGTTGTAGGCGGTTCTGAAGGCGTCCCACAGCGGGTCCACGTTCGCCAATGCGCGTGGGGAGGGTGGCGCGGCTGCGCGAAGCAACGGAAGCTCACTCATCGCTGCTCGTCCCTCGGGCGAGCGAACAGCCACTGCTCCGCCCGCTCCAAGACGTCCACCACCTCCCCAGGTGTCGCGGCCACCCGCAGCGCCCGCCCCATGAGCGGGAACTTGCAGAGATTGGCGACTCTGGCGAGCAAGACCAGGTGCGCCGCCTGGTCGGACGCAAGGACCAAGAAGAGGATATCGGAAAGCCCGCCGTCGGGCGACCCGAACGCGATCGGCCGCGCGGTGCGCACAAACGCCACAACGTTTCGAGGTACAAGCCGCGGTCCCGTTCTCGAGGTGTGCGGGATGGCGAACCCCCCGTCCATGGCGGTGCTCGACAGCTGTTCTCGGGCGACCAGTCGCTGCAGCAGGTTTGGCCGATCTACGGAGGGTGGAAGATCCAGTGTGGTGACGACGCGCTCGAGACACTGCCGTGCATCGCTGACCGGGAGGTCAAGGAGGACGTTGCCTCGTTGAAGGGCGGCGATTAGGGAAGGCATGGTCTTTCGCTGAGTCGTCGCGACGGCGTGCAGCTCGTCGTGGTGCCAACCTGGCATCCCGAGATCGAGCCAGCGGTCCACCTCAACGCGGTCGAAGTTCCAGAGACCGGCCGCTTCCTGACCTGGGAGAAGTGATCGGTGAAGTAGGCGCTCAACGAGCGGTGGAGATAACTGCAGGTATTCCGCGAGGCCCAGCATGTGGAGTCGCTCGTCAACGCCGGATGGCATATGTGGTATGAAAGATGACTCAGCTGACATAAGTTGTCAATTTTTGTCTTGCGAGCTAAAAGAGCTAGCATGCAACTCGTTTATACAACAATTGTTATAATTGTCATGTTGTGTCACTTATTGACATATTTGGAGCGTTGCCTCTAGCTTGGTGCGTCAGTGACATTCCCTCGAAAGCAGTTAGGACCGGATGCCGGATCTGCTGACCGCGAAGCAAGTCGCCGAATACCTCCAGCTCTCGCAGCGCAGCATCTATCGCCTGCTCGAGCGGGGCGAGCTGCCGGCGACCAAAATCGGCGGGCAATGGAGGTTTCGGAAATCTGCGATCGACGAATGGATCGACCTCCATATGGGGCGGCTCCCACCGGAGGACCTGCGCCAACTCAGCACGGGCGCCAGGGATGACAATGTGCGGCTCGGGAGTCTCCTCGACGAGGTGAACGCACTGATCCCCGTGGCTGCCGGTGATCGCGCTACGGTTATCCGCCGGTTCGTTCACCAAATCCGCTTTCCCGAACCAGTCGACCTGGTGCTCCTGGTGGAGCGGATCCTCGAGCGCGAAAGCCTCTGCTCGACCGCGCTCCCGGACGGCGTTGCCCTGCTGCATACACTGCGAACCACTCCCCGGGTGCTCAAGCTCCACGACTTGGTCGCACTGGGTCGCATGGAGCGGCCCATCGCCTTCGGAGCGTTGGACGGCGGGCTCACCGACACTCTGGTGCTTCTCCTTGCCCGAGACGAGCGGCATCATCTTAGCCTGCTCGCGAAGATGGCTCGGCTGTGCCGCGAGCCGGAGGTGCTGCGCGGCCTGCGCACGCTGCCGACGGCGCGAGCCATCCTGGACCTGATCCGCAGAACGGAAGAAGCGATCTTCACCCTCCCCGTCGGGACGACTTAGTCGTCATGCAGATGACGGTCCGCGAGGCGGCCCCGTACTTGGGCGTCGACGAGGCGACCGTTCGTCGCTGGATTCTCCGCCGGGGTCGCGCTGGTCCTTATTCTGCTGGGTCGGATGAAAGATCCAGCCTCATCCCGCATCGCCCCCGGAACGGCTTTCATCGAGGTTGCCGCCCAACCAACACATGAAGAGGAGCGGAAGAGACAGGACCCCGACGGAAAACCATCGGGGTCCCCAAAAGTCCGCTGCTCTACCAACTGAGCTATCCGGTCGGGGTAGGCAGGGGAGAAGACCCCCGCGCCTTCATACTCGGACCACAGAGCCCGATTAGGTGGCCCACTGTTGCGTCGTTCAACGGGTTTACCCAAATTCGGCTCAAGGAGGTGACGCTCAACGACATGGCTCTCCCCGCCACCTCGGCGGACCGCCTTCCCCACCGCGCTCGCGGCCAACCGCCGCGTCGCACCCACCCCCGCAGCGTACGCCCGGCTGTTCCAGCCACGGCGCTTCCCGAGCGTCCCCGTACCACTACACGAAGGAGATCGCTGATGGCCATACGCCTGGGTGATATAGCGCCCGATTTCGTGGCCGAGACCACCGAGGGTTCGATTCGATTCCACGAGTGGATCGGCGACCAGTGGGCGATCCTGTTCTCGCACCCCAAGGACTTCACCCCGGTGTGCACAACGGAGCTCGGTTACATCGCCAGCCTCATGCATGCGTTCGACAAACGCAACACCAAAGTCATCGGCCTCAGTGCCGACTCCGTGAACGCGCATCAACGGTGGGTCGCCGACATCGAGGAGACGCAGGGCCACGCCGTCACCTACCCGCTGATCGGCGACGCCGATTTGCGGGTCGCCAAGCTCTATGACATGATCCACCCCAAGGCCAACGGCGCCAAACGCACCGAGGCGGACAATGCCACCGTGCGGTCCGTCTTCCTGATCGGGCCGGACAAGAAGGTGAAGGCGATGCTGGTCTATCCCCCGAGCACCGGGCGCAACTTCGACGAGGTGCTGCGGCTGCTCGACTCGTTGCAGCTCACCGCGACTCACGCGGTGGCGACGCCGGTGAATTGGAAACCGGGCGAGGACGTGATCATCTCCACTGCCGTCTCGGACGAGGAGGCCAAGAAGACCTACCCGCAGGGCTTCAAGACGTCCAAGCCATACCTGCGGACGGTTCAGCAACCGCAGTAGTGCGTTCCCCCCTAGCGCGGCGCGGAGTTGAGAAACGCCGCGATCTGCTCGTTGAGGAACTTCGCGTCCGCCGGATCGATCCCCGCCCCCGCGGGATGGCCCCAGAGTGAGGGGATCGGAGTCAACGTGACGTGCGGGATGAACTTCGCCTCGTAGCGGGCGTCGGTGAGCGGAAAGTACAGGTCCGTCTCGGACGGCATGTAGAGCACCGGGGCCTTGATCGATGCCAGGGCGCGTTCGATGCTGCCGCCAAAGCCCGGCGTGGTGCCGACGTCGTGTCGCTCCCAGGTCCGGGCTTGGAGAATGAGATCGTTGGCGTCGGCGCCCGGAATGAAGTTCGTTCGCAGCCCGGCCACGAACGACTCGAAGGTCGTCCCCGGGGGGCTGATCTGACGCCACAGCTCCTGGCGCCACCATTCCTGCGAGAAGAGCCAGCCGGTCCAGACCAAGGCGAACAGCTCGACGCCCTGCTTGGGCTGGGCGGTGTAGTCACCCCCCTTGAACGCCGTGTCGAGCTCGATCGCCGCAATCTGGGCCTCGAGCCGCACGATCCCGTGGGGCCAGCACTTCGCGGTGCCCGACGTCGCCACGATGCGGTCGCTGAAGCCCGGATAGCTCACCGCCCACTGAAACGCCTGCTCGGCACCCATCGAGAATCCGATGACCGCCCGCACATGGGTGACCGCCAACCCCTCGACCAGGAGCCGGTGCACCGCCTCCACATTGTCCCGAATGGTGGCGACCGGAAACCGGGGCCCGTGAAACGGCTCCGGCGTGTTGCTCGGCGACGATGAATGGCCGTTTCCGAACAGCTCCGTCGCCACGAGGAAGTACCGCGCGGTGTCGAGCGCCAGCCCCGGCCCGATGAGCCAGTCGTACCCGTGGTGGTCCGCCAGGTAATGGGACGGCAGCAGAATCACGTTGTCGCGGCTCGCGCTCAGCCGGCCATAGGTCCCGTACACCACCTGGACATTGGGGACCGTGGCGCCGCTCTCGAAGGTGAAGCGATCGAGCGTGAACACGTGATGGCTGGCGTAGTCCGGTGGTGGAGCCGCCGGCTGCTGGGCACGCGCGGACACAGGCACCATCACGAGCGCGATCAACGGCAGTACGGCGGCTCGGTATCGCATTCCAATCCTCGTCAGGGCTCTCTATTGTTGACGATCGTTGTCGGCGGCCCGCTCTTCACTGCGGTCGGTCGCCGGAGGAGGTGCGGCGGTGAGCCCGGCCACGCGCGCGTAGGTCGCTGCGTCGAGCACCAGCTCGGCGGCCGCCAGGGTGGCATCGAGCTGCTCGACGCTGCGGGCACCGAGGAGCACACTTGTGACCGCTGGATGCGCCGCCACCCAGGCGACCGCGAGCGCGGCGGGGGTGAATCCCAGCTCCGCGCCCAGCGCGGCGAAACCGTCGGCCGCCGCCCAGCTCACCGGGTCGGCGTAGCGGCGCTGGTACATCGGATCCGCGGTAAGTCGCGCGGCCTCGGGGCGCACGCCGCCGGCGTACTTCCCCGTCAACAAGCCGCCGGCCGTCGGGCTGTACGCGATTACACCGATGCCGAGCGCCCGCGCCATGGGGAGGAGCTCGACCTCGGCCTGCCGCTTGAGCAGGTTGTACATCGGCTGCACGGCACAGAACGGCGCCAGACCATGCGCGGCGGCCAGCCCCAGCGCGTGGGCGACCTGCCAGGCGGCGAAGTTCGAGCACGCCGGATAGAGGATCTTGCCCTGCCGCACCAGGTCGTCGAGCACCCGCAGGCTCTCGCCGATGTCGGTGACGTCGTCGAAGCGATGCAGGTAGTAGATGTCGATCCGGTCGGTGGCCAGCCTGGTCAGGCTTGCCTCGACGGCCCGTACCAGATGGTAGCGTGAGCTGCCCTGCGCATTGCGATCGGGCCCGGTCGGGTAATACGCCTTGGTCGCCAGGACGACCTCATCCCGCCAGCCGCGCAGCAGGCGGCCCAGGATCTCTTCCGACCGCCCCTCCTGGTAGACGTCCGCGGTATCGATGAGGTTGACACCCGCATCCCGGGCGCGCTGCACGATGGCCCCAGCGGCCGCCGCGTCCGCCTCTCCGCCGATCGTCATGGCGCCCAGCGCCAGGCGCGACACCTTCACCCCGGTTCGACCGAGAAACGCGTATTGCATCCCGGGAATGTAGTGCAGTGGAAAGGCGGAGCCATGCTTCGCAGCGTCAGCGAACCGACTCCACCTCGGCCGTCCAGATGTCGCTCTGCCGATCGCCCACGGTGAAGTAGAATCGCCCGCCGCGCGCGCGAAACCCGTAGCGGTGCCATTCCCTGGTGGGGTCGTCGAATCGAACGAGCAGGCGGGGTGTGCCCCCGCTCCGGGCGACCGACCAGATGCTGGCGCGGTCCACAGGATCCCATGCCAGGTAGTAGACCTCGCGGCCATCGGCAGACCAGTTCACGTAGCTGGGACGCAGCTGAACGGTCGGATCGCTGACCGGCACCAGGATGCGCGGAACCTCTCCCGTCGTACTGGTGAGCGTGAGCCCGCGGGCGGACGAAAACGCCAACTGGTTGCCGTCAGGTGAGACCGCCACCTGGAGGACGTCCGCGCGCATGATCGTCCGCGGCTGCCCCCATCGACCGCCCTGGTCTCTGGACATGATTCTCAGCTCCCTCTCCGGCCGGTTGAAGTTGTGGAGGAAGAGAATGGCGTGCCCATCGCGGGTCCACACCGGGCTCCGCTCGTCATCGTTGCCCGTGGTGACCTGGACCCGTTGTCTCCCATCCGCCGACATGACGAAGATCTGGCGAACGCCCTTTCGGAAGGAGTGAAATGCAAGCTCCCGACCGTCAGGGGACCAGAGTGGGCCGAAATCAGCGCTTGGATCGGTCGTGAGCTGCTCAGGCTCCCCGCCCGCGACCAGGACTCGATAGATGTCCGGGTTACCGCTGCGATCCGTATCGAACGCCAGCCAGCGAGCGTCAAGCGAAAGGTCGAAGCCTTCGATCACCTGGTTGCCGGCCGTGACCGGCCTCGCCTGCGACACCGAAACCGGCACGCCGGCGGGAATGGGGAGTGACCAAATGTTCGAGCTCTCGCTGAACACG
>JBGPHP010000153.1:0-7362 GCA_041484445.1 Gemmatimonadota bacterium | reverse complement strand
GGCAGCTGATCCTGGATCTGGTATCCGTCCAGGACGCTGTAGCTCAGGTTCATGCCGGCCTTGGTCGCGACCTGGTGGAACACCTCCCGTCGAGACCCCACCCGCTCTCGCCACCGCCCCGTCTCGTCAGGTGCGAGGAACCTTGGACAGAAGCGATACCCGTCCTTCATACTCCCTCCTTCAACCCGTGACCCGCGGGATACGGTGTCCATCAGTAGTTGAACCGCCTGGCGATCCAGTCGCGGATCGGCCGCGGCTTCGAGCCAGCGGGATCGAAGGCGGTGAGCAGCACGACGCGCTCACCCGGCTGGGAGCCCGCCGCGCCCCGGTGCAGGACGGCGTGCCCGTTCAGGATCAGCAGGTCGCCGGGTTCCGCCACCAGCGTCGCGTGCGGCAGCAGCGAGAACGTGCCGCGCACCGGATAGAGCGCATAGAAGAGCGGTTTCAAGAGGGGAGTCCAGCGTGGAGAGACGACGTCGGTCGCCCCACGACTCGTGTTGGCGAGCGTGAGCAGCGCCGAAGTGTGACTGCCGTCGAAATGCCAGCGGAAGCCCTCCTTGCGATCCTGATAGCGTTGCAGCCGCAGCGCGCGCCGCGGGTCGCGGATCGGCTCAAAGCACAGCTCGGCGGCTTGTTCAGCCGCGTGCTGCATCCGGGGCTGCAGCGCGGCGCACACGTGGGCCAGGTGCCTCCGCGCCTCCACGCCGTCCAGAACGCGAAACGGGAGGCCAAGGCCGCCCTTTGCTCCAACCAAGCGGAACGCATCCCGGCGACCGTCGACCTGCGCGAGCCAGTAAGCCGTTTCGGCCGGGGAGAGAAAGCCCTGCACTCGACAGTACCCGCGCCGGAAGAGCTCATCGGAAGAGCGCACGGAAGTCAGCACCGCGTGATCCGGGCAGCCACGGCTCTGGCATCGCGGCCGATCCCCCGCAGGTAGGCGGAGGCAAAGGTGCGGCACTGGCGGAGGCCGAGGAAGTAGAGGCCCGGCGTGACGGCGCTCTCGCAGTCGCGCAGCCGTGGCCGGAGGGCGTCGGAGCCAACGAGGTGCCTCACGTGATCGAGAGCGTACTGGAACCCGGTCGCGAACACGACCAGATCGGGTTCAAGACGCTCCCCGTCCACCGTGACGGGCGCCGGGCCGCCAAAGTCGTGGATCTCCCGCACGCGCCGGACCACGCCCGCGCGGAGCGCGCGCGGCAGCGCGAGCCCGAGAACCGGCTCCCGCAGCGTCGGGCGATCGAGACCGAGCCAGCGCGGATGCAGGAACTCGAGCGGCCAGGCGAGATAGTGAACATCTATGCCGAGGATCCAGTGCGGCAGCACGAGGGCGCGCGACCGCAGGGAGAGCCACGCGCGATCGTCCTCCCGGCGCAGCGCGAGCCAGCGTTCGAGCACCTCGGCCGCCGACTGGCCGCCCCCCACCACCAGGAGACGCCGGGCGGTGGCGAGGTGGCTGCTCCGGAAGTCGATACTGTGGAGCCAACGGTACCGGGCGGCCCCCGGCTCGAAGGGATCCGGCAGCCTGGGAGAGCTGAGGATGCCCGTCGCGCTGACGACGTGAGTGCACTCGAGGGCTGACCCGTCGCGCAACCGAACCGAGAACCCGGGGCCCGAGCGATCGACTCGTTCGACGTCCGTGCCCGTTCGCACCGCGATCCGGTGCTCCCGGGTGAGTTGCTCCAGCCTTTCGGCGTAGGCCGGGAAGGTGAGGTATGGGGGATCATTCGGCCCGCGACCCATCCCCGGCATGAGCGAGATGCGCGTGGGCGACAGCAGCTCCATTTCGGGGTCGATCCGGCGGAGGCCCGCGGCCGGACCGGCGCCGCGCTCGAGCACGATATGCGAGACGCCATGGCGCTGCAGGCAGACCGCCGTGGCCAGTCCCGCGGGGCCAGCGCCCAGGATGGCGACGTGCTGTCTCACTCTCAGCGCCGGTCGGTTTAGCGGCCCAGCCCGAGCACGGCGTAGGTGGCGCCGGCCAATACAGCGGCGATCGGTAGCGTCACGAGCCAGGCGACCAGCATCCCGCGGACCAGTTTCCAGCGCACCTCGCCCGCGCCGATCCCGATCCCAATGATCGCCCCGGTGGATACGTGAGTGGTCGACACGGGCGCGCCCAGCGTCGACGCCAACCCCACGAGGGCGGAGGTCACCACGTTCCCGGCGAGCCCCTCGGCGGCCGAGATCGTCGTGACCTTCGTCCCGAGGGTCTCCGTCACCCGTCGGCCGGCGAGTTGACTCCCCGCACTCATGGCGACGGCAACGAGCGCGAGGAGCACTCCCGGCGTGAACCCGAGGGCGACCTGGGCGGCGATGCCGAGGGCGAAGACCTTGGGTGCATCGTTCAGGGCGCGGGCGAAGCTCGTCAACCCAGCGGAAAGCCAGTGGACCGCGGCCAGTCCGTCGATCCGGCTCAAGACTCGCGGCGGGCAGTCCGCGCCGGCGATCACGCCGAGCGCGGGGCCGATTCCCAGTTTGGGTCCGGCGCCCGCCGGCGCGAGCACGACGACACGACGCTCCAGGCACACGCAATAGCCGCTGAGGCGGAGGAACAGGAGTCGCGTCGCTGGCAGCACCGCGAACACGAGCGCCAGAGCCAGCAGTGGAGAAAGGGCCAACGGCACGCCCACGGCGCGCACGACCGCCGCCCAGCGTACGCCCGCAGGTCCGGCGGCCATGACAGCCGCCCCGACCAGTCCACCGACCAAGGCGTGCGTTGTGGAAACGGGGAGACCGGTGCGAGTCGCGAACAGCAGCCAGCCGAGAGCGCCACAGGTGACCGAAACCGGAAACGCCAATCCGGTGAGCGGCTCGGCCAGCAGTCCACGGCCGGAGAATATCGGGATGAAGCCCCTTGAGACGAACGCGGCCGCGAGGGCCCCGATCGCCGTCCAGCCGACTGCCCACAGTATCGCTCGGCGATAGCTGCCCACCCCTGAGCCCACCAGCGTCGCGATGCCCTTGGAGACGTCATTGGCCCCGTTGGCGAAGGCCAGGCCCAATGTCAAAGCAAGCAGCAGGATTGCCATGAGCGGATCCTTTCGTCCCAGCTCGAGAGGACGCCTGACCCGCACCAATATATGCGCACTTTGCCGCAATACCACCCTTAAGTAATCGCTCTTCTTGACATCAGCATACTTATACGCTAGACTGCGCACTCGGGTTCTCTGTGCTCATTCCCGCCGGAAAGCCAATTGGGGAAACCACGAAAAGCGAAAATCAGCGTGCTGCTCAACGACGAAGAGCTGGAGCGTCTCGAGCGCTATTGCACTCAGCGTGGCTACAAGAAAAGCACGCTCATCGCGCGCCTGATCCGCGACCATCTGGACGCTGAGCATTTCCGGGTGCAAGGGGAGTTTCCGCTGATCCAGCCGAGCCCGGAGAGCGCCGGTTGATGGGGTGACGCCCTTTCTGCGGGAGGTCCATCCGCGATGAACGCGCTGCCGTTGGTCCCCGAGAAGCGCAGCCGCGACGGCGCCTTCTTCGGCTACACCCGTTCCATCTGCCCATCCTGCAAGAAGCTGCTGGATGCCCACATCCTGCTGCGCGATGGCCGCGTCTTCATGCAGAAGCGCTGTCCGCAACACGGCCTGTTCGACGTCGAGATCTCGAGCGATGCCGAGTATTACATCGCCTCGCTCTCCTATACCAAGCCCGGGACGATCCCACTGCGCTTCGCCACCAAGGTCGAACACGGCTGCCCGTCCGACTGCGGACTCTGCGAAGACCACCTGCAGCACACCTGCTCGCCGATCCTCGAGATCAACGACGTCTGCGACCTGGCCTGTCCGGTTTGCATCGTCCGCAACCAACACGGATACACCATGTCGCTCGAGGACTTCAAGCGGTCGGTGGACTTCCTCGTCGCGGCCGAGGGAGAGCTGCCCATCATGCTCCTGTCGGGGGGCGAGCCCACCCTCCACCCGCAATTCTTCGAGTTCTGCGATTACGTGCTGCGCGGACCGCATGCCGGGAGGATCAAACGGCTGCTGATCTCCACCCACGGCCGGCGCATCGCAAACAACAAACGGTTCGCCGAGCGCTTCAAGGCTGGCGGCATGTACGCGTCACTGCAGTTCGATTCGCTGCGTCCCGGCGTCTACCCCAAGCTGCGCGGGGTCGAGCTGCTGGACATGAAGCTCAAGTGCATCGAGCGAATCAAAGAGTTCGACATTCCTACGGTCCTGGTCCCGACGGTGTCCAAAGGCGACAACAGCGACGAGCTGGGCGCCCTGGTGCAGCTCGGCCTCGAGTTGAACCAGTGCTCGAGCATCGTCATCCAGCCGATGGCCCATACGGGCGACGGCGGGGACCGCTACCACGCCAACCCGGCCGGGCACCGGCTCACCATGCCGGAGGTGCACCAACTGCTCGAGGAGCAGCTGCCGTGGTTCAAGCGGAAGTACTGGCATCCGGTCCCGTGCTCGCATCCGAGCTGTTACACGGCGACCTATCTATTCCGGATGGAGGACGGCCGCTACGTCCCGCTCCCCGAGTTCGTCGACATCCGACAGTACCTCGATGCGATGGCGAACCGCGCCGTCATCCGCTCGGACGACGCGCTCGAAAAGATGCTGCTCGACGCCATCACGAATCTCTGGTCGGCGACGAAGGTGGGAGAGTCGTCGGAGGTCATCCTCGCGTCGCTCAAGCGGTTCCTGCGCGAGACGTTCAACTCCCGCAATCCCCTCACCCCCGGCGAAATCGAGCGGCACGCCGAGGCACGGTGCAAAGCCCTCTTCATCCACGCATTCATGGATCCGTGGGACCTGGACGTCGCCCGGCTGAAGAAGTGCTGTACCCACTATGTCATGCCGGACGGGCGGCTCATGCCGGGATGCTCCTACAACAATCTGTACCGCCAACACGACACGCGCTTTTTCCCCGCAGCACAGCCCGTCCAACCTCAGCCGGTGCGTGTCAGCGGGCGGATCCAGCTGCCGGTGATCGGCCAATGATCGCGACCGGAACCGTCGTCGACCAGCTCCGCGATCTCATCGTCGCCGCCGCGCCGGATCCCGCCCAAGCGGCCGCGGTGCGCCGCTGTCCGGCGGATGTCCCGCTCGACGCGGTGATCCCGTTTTCGTCGGTGATCGCGCTGGGCGCGATCGTCGCCATCGAGGATCACTTCGGCGTCGTCGTGACGCGCGAATCGATGCGGGCCGCGTTCGCGGGTGGAGTGACGCTCCAGAAGCTCGCCCTGATGATCCAGCGCATCCCCGGGTAGCCGGATGACGATCGGGATGGTCTCGGGCTTCACCGTCGGGGAACGAGGCGCCCTGCCCGGGGTCCGCGTCCGCATCGAGGACCTGTCCGCCGTGCCGGCAGACCGGCGTCTCCTCCGATCCGCCGAACGCCGGCAGCTGCGCGCACTGCGGGCGGCGCCGAGGCGTCAGGAAGAGTGGATCCGGGGCCGGGTGGCGATCCGGCGCGCACTCGCTGCGCGACTCGGACCGCGCGGGTCGTCCTGCCAAGTGCTCACCCGGTCGGATGGGTCACCCGCGGTGGTGGGCGCGGCGTATAGAGTCGCCCTGTCACATGACGGACCCTGGTTTGCCGTGGCGTTGGCCCCGGGGCGCACCGCTCGAATCGGGGTCGATCTGTGCCGCCGCATGCACGCCGAGCGGTTGGGAACGATCCTGGCGCGCGTCACCGGACGGGGGGTCCAACTGGACCCGGTCGTTCAATGGGCCGTGCTCGAGTGCGTGATCAAGATGCGCGGACTGGGGATCACGGCCCTGCTGGGCAGCGACGCTGCCCTGCGGCGCGAGAGCCACCGCGTTCGCGTGGAAGGCATCGGTCCCAGCACGTCCGTCCACGTCATGGAACGCCCCGAGTTCGTCATCGCCTGGGGAGTGGAAAACTGGGGATGACCTACCTCGTCGCCGCGGCGCTGCGTCGATCCGCTGTCGCTGGCCCGGACGCAGGGCCACGCCAGCCGCGGGACTTCCGCCGGTTCAACCTCCCGGTACAGCTCGCGCTCGCCGCCGCGGCAGAGGTCGTCCCCGCAGCCCAAGATCCCACGGCCATGGCGGTCGTCTCCCTCGCTCCGTGCCACAACGGATCGCCGGAGCTGTATCGCTGGGTTCAGAATGCCGACACCGCCCGATCACGCGGAGCGACCGCCCCGGCTCGGATGAATCCTACCTACACGTTGCACGTGATCGACAACCTCGCGCTATCCGCCTTCGTCATTGCCCATGGGAGCGACGGCTACTACCTGGGCGTGGGCGGCGCGCCCGGCCAAGCGTGGTGCGGGCTCGAGGCCGTGCGCGAGCGCCTGGATGGCGGCTGGGAGCGCGAAGCGCTGCTCATGGCGGGCGACCAGGGTGGCGCAGGCGATGCCTTGGACGGCAGCGGCGTTGCGCTGCTGTTTTCGGTGCGGCGCACGGCGTACGCCCCGCTCGGCAGGCCGGTCGAGCTGCTCGCGATCGAGCGGTCGCCACGGCCGGAGCCGCAACCGGTCTCGGCGCATGCCGCCGAAGGGTTGTGCGCCCTGCTCCACGCGGTCGCACACCATGGGGTCGGCGCGCTCGCCTATGAGGTGCCACCCCAGCACACCGACGGCATCGACCGTGTGACAGTCAGGCTCCGGGTCGCATGATCGACGCCCGTCACCGCGTGGTCGTCACCGGGTGCGGCACGGTCTCCGCCATCGCGACCACGGCGCCCGCATTCTGGGAGGCCCTGCTGGCGGGGCGTTCCGGAATCGGCCGCATCCCCCGGCTGGTTGCGGCGCAACTCCCAGTCACCACCGGCGGCGAAGTGACGGCCGTGCCACCCGATCGCGCCGATCGGGACGTCGCGCTGGCGAACCAGGCGATCGACGAGGCGCTCGACGCGGCCCACCTCCATCGGGACGGCGCAGCGTTCATCTGGGCCACGGGCCTGGACACCTACCAGCAGGGTGAACAGGGACCGGTGTTCCGTCCCTCCGGCAGCTGCTTCGCCGCGTTGTCGCGGCCGTTTCGCGAGCCGCGTAGCATGATCGCCGCCGCGTGCGCGGCGGGAACGCAAGCGATCGGAGAGGCTTACTGGAAAATCCGCGCCGGGCGGATCGCGGCGTGCGTGGCCGGTGGCTCCAGCTGCCTGCTCTCCCCCTTCTACATCATGGGATTCGCCGCTTTGCAGGCACTCGCGACCGATGACGGCACCGACCCCTGCACCGCCTGTCGTCCCTTCGATCGCCGGCGTCGGGGATTCGCGCTCTCCGACGGCGCCGCCGCCCTCGTCCTCGAGTCACTGGAGGCCGCCCGCCGCCGCGGGGCACCGGTGCTGGCCGAGGTCGTCGGGTTCGGCATGAGCCAGGACGGGTTCGATCTCAACCGACCGCCGGAGGACGGGCGTGGGGCCGTGCGATGC
>JBGPHP010000152.1:0-7429 GCA_041484445.1 Gemmatimonadota bacterium | reverse complement strand
GATCACATCTCGAGGCTCCGCCGGATGCGCGAGGCGCCTGTCCGCTGATCGGGAACGGACAGAGCGGCCCAGGAAACGCGCACGGGGCGGGCATCAGGAGTCAAAGCACACACACATGACCACACAGCCGCCGGCGCATCTTGCCCGGCCCCCTTACAAAGAACCTCCCACCCACGCTCCCAACGCAGCGCTCCTGATCGATTTCGACAACGTGACGATGGGCATTCGCTCGGATCTGCAGACCGAGCTGAAGCGCCTGCTGTCGTCGGATCTGATCAAGGGCAAAGTCGCCGTCCAGCGCGCGTATGCCGACTGGCGGCGCTACCCGCAGTACGTCGCGCCGCTGACCGCCTCGTCGATCGACATGATCTGGGCGCCGGCGTACGGGGCTACCAAGAAGAACGCCACGGACATCCGCCTCGCGGTCGACGCGCTGGAGCTGGTCTTCACCCGGCCCGAGATCGGGACGTTCATCCTGCTGTCGGGGGATTCCGATTTCTCGTCCCTGGTCATCAAGCTCAAGGAATACGGCAAGTACGTGATCGGGGTCGGGATCCGCGAATCGTCCTCCGACCTCTTGATCCAGAACTGCGACGAGTACTTCTCTTACAACGAGCTGGCCGGACTCACCAAGGAGTCCGACGTCAACTACGTGCGGCATGACCCGTGGGAGCTCGTGGTCGAAGCGACCAAGCAGATGACGGCTCATAACGACGTCATGCGCTCCGACCGCCTGAAGCAGGTGATGCAGGAGATCGACCCGTCGTTCGACGAGAAGGACGTCGGCTTCTCGCGCTTCAGCAAGTTCGTCCAGGAGGCGGCGCACCGCGGCCTGATCGCCACGGCCCGCCTCGACAACGGACAGTACGAAATCTCCCTGGGCCAGCGGACCGGCGAGGCCGCCGCGACGCCCGGGGTGCGGGCCGCGGAAGCGGCACCGGCTCCCGCTCCCCAGGCCGCGCCGGCACCGCGCCGCGGCTCCCTGGTGGCCGACGCGTTCGGGTTGCTCAAGCAGGCGCTGGGTCGCCTGGGCGGAGAGCAGGAGGTCACCGTCGAGACCGTGCGGGAGGCGATGAACGAGCTCGCCCCCGAGGGAACGCGGCGGGTCGATTCCCGCAGCATGCCGAAGCTGCTGCGCCAGGCGCACGATGCCGAGCTCATCGATCTGTCGCGCGACGAGGGCGGATCGTACTCGGTCCGCGTGCGACCGGAGGATGAAGCGCGGCCTGCCGTTGCCGCCACGCCGCCCCGGGAAGAGGAAGCCGAGGAGATCGAGCCGCCGATGCCGACCTCTTCCGCGCCGCCGCCGCCGTACTCCCAGTCGGGCACGCCGTTGGGCGGTGCGCCGGCGCGCGGTGGACGGTTTCGGCGCGGCTCGCGCGGTCCCCGGCCGGCCAGCCCGGGTGTGCCGCGGGTCGGCGTCGTCGAGGTGGACCCCAACTTCAGGCCGCGTACGGAGCCCGTGTCTTCCCGGCCGGCTCCCCAGGGCGGCAGCGACGCTCCCACCTCCAGCCGCGGGGGGGGGCATGATGACGAAGAACGGCCGCGGCGGGAGCGCGGTGGCCGGGGCCGCGGTGGCCGCGGTCGCGGTGGTCGAGAAGGCGGTGAGGCTGGGGGCGGTGGGGGCAGCGGGGGCAGCGGGGGCAGCGGGGGCAGCGGCGGTAGTGGCGGCGAGCGCTCGCCACGCGGCCGCCGGGGCGGCCGGGGGCGTGGCGGTCGCAGTCGCAGCGATGAACGGGGCGGGGAGCGCAACGGTGGCGTGCGTGAGCGGAGTGAGCCGATGGTGAGCCATCGGCCGCCGGCGCTCCAGTCCGAGTCGGCGCCGCCGGCACAGCCTTCCCGGCCGCCGCAGCCGTCGCAGCCGGCCGCTCCGCTTCACAAGGACGAGGGAGACTCCTTCTGGTCACGGGTGAAGCGCGGGCTCATCGGCGGCGAATAACCTCGCCGCCTCTCGCCCGGCCGTTCTACGCGCGACCCACGCCCGAGGTCGCGCGTCGGCTATTGGGGCACTTCGTCGTGAGCGAGATCGGGGGCCGGCGCACGGTCGGACGGATCGTCGAGACCGAGGCCTATGTCGGACCCCACGATCCGGCCTGCCACGCGTTCGGCCACCGCCGCACGCCGCGGACCGAGGCGCTGTACGACCCGCCGGCCACGGCCTACGTGTACTTCACCTACGGCATGCACTGGTGTCTGAACGTCGTCACCGAGCGGATTGACTACCCTGCTGCGGTGCTGATTCGGGCGCTCGAGCCGTGGGAAGGTCTGGACCTGATGCGGCGGCGCCGGGGAGGGGTGGAGGACCGGGAGCTGTGCGCGGGGCCCGCCCGGTTGTGTCAGGCGCTGGGCATCACGGGCTCCCAGAACCGCAGCTCGCTCATCGCGGGGAAGGTGCGCATCGTGCGGGGGAGCGGCCGACGGCCCCGTGTCACCGTGACTCCCCGGATCGGCATCACGGCCGCCGCCGACTGGCCGCTGCGGTTTCTGATCGAAGGGTCCGGCTGGGTTTCGAGATGAAAAAAGTGCCGGGTGCGGAGCTTCCCGTCACCCGGCACCGGAAACCCGACACCGGCATCAATGCGCCGTCTCGACGTCCTCTTTGGCACTGCCGAGCGAGTACCGGATCCCACCCTGGACGGTGTGCGTCGCGCCGAGGATGAGGAAGTTGTTCGCCGCCGACGTGATCATGTACTGGCCGTACACGGCCAGCTTTCCGATGTTGATCTGCACCCCCCCCAGAAACCAGGCGGCCGCCTTGCTGCCGGCGTCGTCCGCCAGCGCCTGCGCCGCCGCTACATCACTCGGCGTGGGGCACTGCGTACTGGCCGAGGTCCCGCTGCAGTCGGGAGTCGGGTTGTTGACGGTCATGATGGCGAAGCCCCCGCCGGCGAACGGCTCGATCCGCTTTTGGAGCGGGAAGGCGAGCACACCGACGAACAGGCGCCGGACCGCGTTGAACGTCACGTCGTGCGCGCTGCCGGTCGTGGGATCCACCAACGTGGCGCGGGCGTCGGCGAGGAAGAACGCCTGCTCGCCCCCCAGGTAGAGGGCGGACCGCTTGCCGGTGATGAGCCAGTGCACACCGATGAGCGGGTCGAAGACATACCCCTGGTCGTTGGTCTGGTAGAGCACCCCACCGGCCTGGGCGCCCCAGTACCACCGATGCGATCGGTCGAGGTTCACCTGACCGGCGAGCGGCCCGGCGAGGGGGGCGACGAGCAGGGCGGCGATCGCCAGACGTGACAGCGGCTTCATCGGACTCCTCCACGGTTTACGGGCAGCAATCGGCTGCCGCGTGGACCCCCAAGATAGGAGTCCTCGGGCGTTTGGCAAGCCGTGGGGTCAAAGCTAGTCCATTGCGGCGTTGTCGGTTAAGCGGTGACGGCGCGAAACTACTTGAAGTCGACGCAGAAACCCGAAAATACACCGTACGATACTGTTTCTTATGTCGCCACGATGTATTGATGATGTATTAGATCAGTTTGAGCTGCTTTCCGACCTTGGCGAAGGCCCGCAACGCAAACTCCAGGTCGTCCCGCGTGTGGGCGGCCGACAGCTGACACCGTACCCGGGCGTGTCCCTGAGGCACGACCGGGAATCCGAACCCGGTGACGAACACGCCTTCTGCCAGCAGCAGGTCACTCATCTGAATCGCTTTGGCGGTCTCCCCCAGGATCACCGGGACGATCGGTGTCTCCCCCGGCAGTGGCTTGAAGCCGAGCCCCTGCAGTCGGTCACGGAAGAACGTCGTGTTTTCATGGAGCCGGCGCACGCGTTCGGGGTGCGCCTCCAGGCAGCGTACCGCCGCGAGGGCGCTGGCCGCTACCGTCGGTGGCAGCGCGTTGCTGAAGAGCTGTGGCCGGGAGCGCTGCGTGAGATAGTCGATGAGCGCCGCGGGGCCCGCGGTGAAACCTCCCGCCGCGCCCCCCAGTGCCTTTCCCAGGGTGGACGTGATGATGTCCACCTGGCCCAGCACGCCGTGGTGCTCGGGAGTGCCGCGGCCGGTCTTCCCCAGGACCCCGGTCGCGTGGGAATCGTCGACGGCGACGATTGCGTCGTGGCGGCGGGCCAGCTCCAGGATGTCCGGCAGGCGGGCGATGTCGCCTTCCATCGAGAAGATCCCGTCCGTGAAGACGAGTCGGCGCCGGGCCCCACGGGCCGCGACGAGCTTCTCTGCCAGATCGGCCATGTCCGAATGGCGGTACACGGCGGTCTGACACTTCGTGATCGCCTTGGCGAGCCGGATGGAATCGATGATCGAGGCGTGGTTCAGCTGGTCGGAAATGACGATGTCCTGCTCGCCCAGCAGCGTGGGGCACAGCCCCTCGTTGGCGTTCCAGCAGCTCGCGTAGGTGAGTGATGACTCGGACCCCACGAGGTTCGCCAACGCGGCTTCCAGGTCACGGTGGACGGTGAAGGTGCCGCAGATGAACCGCACCGACCCGGTCCCCGCCCCGAAGCGGTCGAGGGCCGCCTTGCCCGCCGCGACGACCTCCGGCTCGTTGCACAGGCCCAGATAATTGTTGGAGGACAGGATGATGACCTCGCCACGTCCTTCCATCCGTGTCCGCGCCCCTTGCGGGGCCTCGAGATAGTTGAGCCGCTTGTAGACGCCGTCGCGCTTGAGCTGCTCCAGCTCGGCGGCGAGGCTCGTCGCCAGGGTCATGCGATCTCCAGGATGACTTTGCCGGCGTCCCCCGAACGGATCGTGGCCAGCGCGTCGTCGATCCGGGCGAGGGGGAACCGGTGTGTGATCACGGGGCGAGGGTCGAGCAGGCCGGCCGAGAGGAACCGGCGCATCTGGTGCCAGGTCTCGTACATCTTCCGGCCGATCACGCCGTAGAGCGTGACCCCCTTGAAGATGATCTCGTTGGCGAAATCCACGGGCACCTCGCCCTTGGGAATGCCCAGCAGCTGCACCCGGCCGCCCATGCGGACCGAGCGGAATGCCTGATGCAGCGCGGCGGGGACGCCCGACATCTCGCACACGACGTCCGCCCCCTCGCCGCCGGTCTCGGCCAGGACGGTGTCGACGACATCCTGTGTCGCCGCGTTCACGAGCACGTGGGCGCCCATGGCGCGCGCCAGATTGAGCCGCTTGGGGTTCACATCGGAGGCGATCACCTTGGCCGCCCCGGCCGCCCGCGCGATCCCCACGGCGAAACAGCCGATGGGACCGCATCCCACGATGAACACGGTGCTGCCGGGGATTTCGGCCGTCAGCACGGTGTGGAAGGCGTTGCCCATCGGATCCATGATGGCGCCGATCTCCGTCGGGATGCCGTCCAGGGGCAGCACGTTGGTCGCGGGCATCGCGATGAACTCCGCGAACGCGCCGTCACGGTCTACGCCGATGATGCGGGTGTTCTTGCAGATGTGGCCGTTGCCGGTGCGGCACTGCAGGCAGTGCCCGCAGATGATGTGTCCCTCGGCGGTGACCAGCTGACCGGTGTGCAGCTCGGTGACGCCGTCTCCCACCGCGACGATCTCGCCCGCGAATTCGTGCCCGATCACCAATGGCGGCTTGACGCGGCCCTGGGCCCAGGCGTCCCAATCGGCGATATGCAGGTCGGTACCGCAGACGCCGGCGTGTCGCACGGCGATCAGCACCTCGCCGGCGCCCGCACGGGGTTTGGGGACGCGCGTCACGGTGAGGCCGGGCGCGCGCTGTTCCTTGACGACGGCTTGCATGGAATCGGGCATGAGGGTGCGGAGCGGGGGAGCGGGGGAGCGAAACGCGTCAGTGACTGCCGCTGCCCACGCCGGCGGCCACCGCGACCCGCTCGATGCGGACCGCGCAGATCTTCAGCTCGGCCATCTTGGCGTAGGGATCGAGCACCGGATTGGTGAGCAGGTTGGCCGCGGCCTCGCGGAAGTGGAACGGCACGAACACCTGTCCGGGGACCACGCGGTCGGATACGCGTACCGCCGTGAGCATGCCGTTGCGGCGCGAGGTGATGCGCACGAGATCCCCTTCCGTGACGCCCAGGTGGGCGGCGTCGTCGGGATGGATCTCGACGATCGGCGTCGGCTCCCGCGCGTCGAGCCCGGTAGCGCGTCGGGTCATGGTGCCGGTGTGCCAGTGGTAGAGCTGCCGTCCCGTGTTCATCACGAACGGATACTGCTCGTCGGGGAGCTCCACCGGGTCGGTGTATTCGACGGGGACGAAGATTCCCTTGCCGTCGGTGGTCGGAAAGTCGTGGTCGAACAGGAACGACGTCCCCGGATGATCGGGAGTCGGGACCGGGTACTGGAGACCCGCACCTTCGAGCCGGGCGTAGGTCACGCCGGCCCACGACGGCGTCACCGAGGCGATTTCCCGCATCACCTCTTCCGCCGTCTCGAACGGCGTGGCGAGACCGAGCCGGCGCGACAGGTCGATCAGGATCTCGAGGTCGCCGCGGGCATCGCCCGGAAGATCGAGGGCGCGGTGCGAGAGCTGGATGCGGCGCTCGGTGTTCACGAAGGTGCCGGTCTTCTCGGCGAAGCTCGACGCCGGCAACACGACGTCGGCGTAGCGGGCGGTCTCAGTCAGAAACAGGTCCTGCACCGCCAGGAACTCGAGCTCCTGAAACCAGTGCTCGGCGTGGGCGATGTCGGGGTCGGAGATGATCGGGTTTTCGCCCATGATGTACATGCCCCGGACCCCGCTTTCCGGCTTCACGACCTCGGTGACCATCAGCCCGTTCTTGAGGGAGAGCACCTCGGGAGCGAGGCCCCAGGCGCGCGCGAATCGTTCGCGCACCGCCGGGTCGCCCACGGGCTGGTAGTCCGTGTACACGAACGGAATCGCCCCGACGTCGGAAGCGCCCTGGACGTTGTTCTGTCCGCGCACCGGCATCATCGCCGCCCCCCACCGGCCGATCATACCGCAGGCGAGCAGCAGGTTGAGCAGCGAGGCCACGAGGTCGGTGCCATTGGCGTGCTGGGTGAGGCCCATCGCCCACAGCGTGCAGGTGCGCGGGCCCCGCGCGTACGTCTCCGCCGCGCGCCGGATCCGGTCGGCGGGAACGCCGGTGATCTTGGCCGCGCGCTCCGGTGTGTACGGGCGGACGCTCGTCCGAACGGCGTCGAACTCCCGCGTGCGGTCGGCGATGAACCGCGTGTCCTCGAGGCCCGCGGTGAGGATGTGATTCAACATCGCTGAGAACAGGGCGACGTCGGTCCCGGGCAGCATCTGCAGGTGGATATCGGCGCGGTCGGCCAGCTCGATGCGCCGCGGGTCGGCCACGATCAGCGTGGCGCCGCGCTTCTGGGCGCGCTTGATGGCCGCGCCGAACACCGGATGGGTCTCGGTGGTATTGGCGCCGGCGATGAAGATCACGTCACTCTCCAGCTCGACCTCGCGCATCGAGCCCGACGCCGCCGACGTGTTGAGGGCGCGCTGCATCGCGGCGACCGACGTGGAATGGCACAGCCGGGTGCAGTG
>JBGPHP010000151.1:0-7544 GCA_041484445.1 Gemmatimonadota bacterium | reverse complement strand
GGTTAGAGCAGCGGAATCATAATCCGCGTGTCGGGGGTTCGAATCCCTCCGCCGCTATAGCAAAACCTCCAGCACCGGCGCCCGCCGGGTGTGGGACCTTTGCTACGCCTTCTGCTCGCCGCCAGGCGAGCTACCTTTGTCGCCCTCCATTTATCGGGACCGGCGACCAGCGTGGACATTAAGGAACGGGCGATTCGCGATCCGGCCCGCCTGCAGGCGCTGCGCCGCCTGGGGCTCGTCGACGCACCCCCGGACCCCGCCCTCGATCGCCTCACCCTCGTCGCCCAACGGGTGCTGCGCGCGCCCGTCGCCCTGATCTGCCTCGTCGATGCCGATCGCCAGATCATCGTCAGCGCCGTCGGACTCCCCGAGCCGATCGCCGGCCGCCGCGAGACGCCGCTGACCCATTCGATCTGCCGCCATCTCGTGACGAGCGGCGAGTCGCTCGCGGTCGGCGACGCGCGCGCCGATGAACGGCTGCGCGACCACCCCGCCGTCCTCGAGCTCGGCATCGCCGCCTACGCCGCGAGCCCGCTCATCACCGCCGACGGGCACGTCGTGGGCACGCTCGCCGTCATCGACTTCACGCCGCGCACCTGGCGCCCCGACGAGCTGGATCTGCTCGAACAGCTGGCCGGCACGGTGTGGACCCACATCGAGCTGCTGCGCGCGCGGCGCGACCTCGAGCGTCAGGCCGCCGCGCTGCGCCGCGCCACCTCGGCGCGCACCGAAGAGCCGACACTCGGCGCCCTCGAGGTGACATACACGCTCGCTCCCGACGGCACGATCCAGTCGCTCGGCACGGGCTTCGAGGCCCTGACCGGCTGGCCGGCCGTCGACTGGGTGGGACGCTCGCTCGTGTCGCTCGTGCATCCGGACGACCTGGCCGCGGTGCTCGACTTCCTCTCGCGGGCGATGGACGGCGCGCCTGTCGCGCCGTTCACGGCGCGGCTGCGGCGACCCCCTCCAGACGGCGGGGCGCACCTCGTCCAGCTCACGGCGCGGGCACAGCTCGAGGGAGGGACGCTGCGCCGTCTGCAGGGCGAGCTGCGCGACGCGACGCGCGCCCATGCCGAGCCGCTCACGGCTCCCCAGGCGGATGCGTGGAGCGCGCTGCTCGATCACCTCCCCGACCCGATCTTCCTGAAGGACGCCGACTGCCGCTTCACGCGCGTGAACCTGGCCCAGGCGCAGGTGCTGGGCGTGGACGACCCGGCGCTGGCCGTGGGGAAGAGCGACGCCGATTTCTTCACGCCCGAGCACGCCGCCGCGTCGCTCGCCGACGAGCACGAGGTTATGGCCACCGGCCGCCCGCTCGTGGCCAAGATCGAGCGGGTGGCGGATCTGGCCGGCCGCGTGCGCTGGTTCTCCACCAGCCGCCTGCCGGTAGTGGATGCCCGGGGCGCCGTGATCGGCACCCTGGGGTGCTCGCGTGAGATCACCGACGTGATGAAAGCGGACGTGGAGCGACGCCGCACGCTGTCGCTGCACCGCTCGACGCTCGAGTCCACGGCCGACGGCATCCTCGTGGTGGATCGGGAGGGACGCGTCTCGAGCTACAATCGGAAATTCACCTCCCTCTGGCGGCTGCCCGACGACGTGATGGCGACCGGGCAGGACGAGCGGCTGCTCGAGGTGGTGATCGACCAGCTCAAGGACCCCGACGGCTTCCTGCGGCGTGTGCGGGAGCTGTACGCCGACATGGAGGCGTCGAGCTTCGACATCATCGAATGCGTCGACGGGCGGGTGTTCGAGCGCTACTCCCAGCCGCAACGGATCGACGGCGAAGTGGTGGGCCGGGTGTGGAGCTTCCGCGACATCAGCGAGCAGCGCCGCACCGAGGAGCAGAACCGCCTGCTGGCGCACACGATCCAGAGCACGGGCGACATCATCAGCATCACCGACCTCGACGGCCGGTTCACGTTCGTGAACCGCGCGTTCCTCACGACCTACGGCTACGGCGAAGGGGACGTGATCGGGCGTACGCCCGCGCTGATCGACTCGCCCAAGAACCCTCCCAGTCTCCAGGCCGAAATCCGCGACACGACGCAGCGGGGGACATGGCGCGGGGAGCTGTGGAACCGAAAGAAGGACGGCACCGAAATCCCGGTGGCGTTGACCACGTCGCAGATCCGCGATCCCGTGGGGCGGGTGGTGGGGCTGGTGGGGGTGTGGAACGACATCACCCAGCGGCGACGCAGCGAGGCGGTGCAACAGGCGGTGTACCGCATCGCCGAGTCGGCCAGCGCGGCCGAGGGCCTCGAGGGGCTGCTGCGCGCCGTGCACCACATCGTGGGCGAGTTGATGCCGGCGGACAACTTCTTCGTGGCCCTCTACGATCGCACCGCCGAGCTGCTGACGTTCCCGTACTTCGTGGACCAGGTGGATACCGCCGACGCGCCCCGGCCGCCGGGCCGCGGGTTGACCGAGTACGTGCTGCGCACCGGGCGCCCCCTGCTCGGCACGCCCGATGTGCTGGCCACGCTGGAGCGCCGCGGTGAGGTGGAGCTCGTAGGTGCGCCCTCGGTGGACTGGCTGGGCGTACCGCTCAGGGTGGGCAGCGACGTGATCGGGGTCCTGGCGGTGCAGAGCTATACCGAGGGCGTTCGGTTCGGGGCGGAGGAGCTGGAGATTCTGGAGTTCGTGTCGGCGCAGGTCGCGATGGCGATCGAGCGCACCCGGGCGGCCGAGCGCGTGCAGGTGAGCGAGCGCAAGTACCGCCAGCTGTTCGAGGGCAATCCGACGGCGATGTTCGTGTACGACGCGGAGACGCTCCGCTTCCTCGCGGTGAACGAAGCGGCGGTGCGCCGCTACGGGTACACGCGCGAGGAGTTCCTGGCGATGACGCTCACCGACATGCGGCCGGAGGAAGAGGCGGCGAAGCTGCGCGAGATTCTGGCGCAATACCGCGGCGGCACCGCCCGGGCCACGGGGCTCCGGCACCGGCGGCGGGACGGCACGCTGATCGACGTCGAGGTCACCTACGACGACATCGACTTCGCCGGCCGGCCGGCGCGGCTGGCGGCGGTGGAAGACGTGACCGAGCGGCGGCGGCTCGAGGACCGGCTGCGCCAGGCCCAGAAAATGGAAGCGGTGGGCCAGCTGGCCGGCGGCATCGCGCACGACTTCAACAACCTGCTGACGGCGATCGTCGGCTACGCCACGCTGCTGGACCGCGCGCTGCCCGTGTCCGACGAGCTGCACGAAGAGGTCCACGAGATCATCGGCGCGGCGCGCCGCGCGGGCACCCTGACGCAGCAGCTGCTGGCGTTCAGCCGCAAGCAGGTGCTGCGCCCCACGGTGCTCGACGTAAACGTGGTGGTGCGCGACATGGAGCGCATCCTGCACCGCACGATCGGGGAGCACATCGCGCTCGCGACGTCGCTCGAGCCCGGCCTCGCCCCGGTGCGCGCCGACGCGAGCCAGCTCGAGCAGGTCATCATGAACTTTGCCGTGAACGCGCGCGATGCGATGCCGGGCGGCGGGCGCATCACGATCGAGACCGCGAACGTCCCGTTCGACGCCGAGCTCGCCCAGGCGCATCCCGAGGCGCGCCCGGGCGCGTACGTGCTGCTCGCCGTGTCGGACACCGGAACGGGGATGTCGGCGGAGGTGAAGGCACACCTGTTCGAGCCGTTCTTCACGACGAAAGAAGTGGGGAAGGGGACGGGACTGGGACTCGCCACCGTGTACGGCATCGTGCACCAGAGCGGCGGCTTCATCGCGGTCGACTCGGAGCTCGGGCGGGGGACCCGGTTCCGCATCTTCCTCCCCCGGGCCGAGGCGCCCGCGGCCGCGACGACGCCCGCCGCGCCCGAGCCGGCGGCGGCGGGCAGCGGCACCGTGCTGCTGGTGGAGGACGAGCGCGGCGTGCGCCACCTCGCGCGCGACGTCTTGAGCCGCTACGGCTATCGGGTGCTGGAAGCGGGCGACGGCAGCGAGGCGCTCCGCCTCGCCGCGTCGCACGAGGGCCAGATCGACCTGCTGCTCACCGATGTCGTGATGCCCGGAATGAGCGGCGCCGACCTGGCCGAGCGGTTCCGCGAGCTGCGGCCGGGCGTGCGCGTGCTCTTCGCGTCAGGCTATGCCAGCGAAGCCGTCATGCGTCATGGGATCACCGATGGAGTGCCGTTCCTGCAGAAGCCGTTCGAGCCCGACGACCTGGTGCGCCGCGTCCGGGAGCTGATCGAGCGCCCCTAGGTTCCCAGGTCGCGCCACACGAGCGGCTGGATGTGCGCCGAGCGCTCCAGCGCGAACGTCTGCGCCACGGCCAGGAGCCGCAGGTAGTCGTCGCGCCACGACTCGGGGAGGTTGGCCCGGAAGTACGCGGCCGTCATCACCTCGCCCGGAGGGGCCTTGGCGGCGCCATAGCCCACCTCGACGACGTCTCCCAGGAAGCAGGTCGAGCTCCCCGTGTCCATCGCGTTGGCGACCCGGCACTCGAAGTGCGCGTAGCACTCGTCCAGCACGGGCGTCCCCAGCCGGCCCGGGTGGTGCGGCACGCCCACGAGCTTGTCGCGGTCCCGTCCGTGGGAGAAGCCGAGCTGGTGGATCAGGTCGAACTGGTCGCGTCGCAACAGGTGCAGCACGAACTGGCCGCTCCCGAAGATCATGTCGTGGCTGGTGTTGAACTTGTGGATGAACATCGCCAGGCGCGGGATCGTGGGCACGATGGAGGCCCGGATCGCGCTGTCGATGATCATTCCATTGATCTTCCCGGCGTGCGAGGCGGTGATCGCCACCACTGGGGAGGTGAGGTTCCGCAGCAGCTGGTAGGTTTCATCCGGGCTGACCATGTATAGTAAGGTAAGGCCCATGTCGAACCTCGCTGAGCGCTTCCGCGCCCACCTCAAACGCCGCCGCCTCTTCCCCCGGGCCGGGACCGCCTTGGTTGCGGTTTCGGGCGGGCCCGATTCGGTGGCCCTGCTCGATCTTCTGGTGAGCGTTTCCACCGCCGGAGAAG
Source organism: Gemmatimonadota bacterium (assembly GCA_041484445.1). Lineage (GTDB taxonomy): Bacteria > Gemmatimonadota > Gemmatimonadetes > Gemmatimonadales > GWC2-71-9 > DASTHG01. The sequence continues at coordinate 2,581 of JBGPHP010000151.1, read as the reverse complement.
GGCCGCGGCTGGTAGTGGCCCACGTCGATCACGGCATCAATGAAGAGAGCGCCAAGGTGGCGGACCTCGTACGGCGGCTCGCCGCCCACTACAGCCTGCCCGTCGAGTCCGTGCGGCTGGAGCTGGGCCGGGGGGCCACCGAAACAGCCGCGCGCCGCGCCCGCTACGCCTGGCTCGAGGCGGCCCGGACCCAGATCGGGGCGGATTGGCTCGTCACCGCCCACCATCGTGACGACCAGGTGGAGACCATCCTGCTGCGGGCCCTGCGGGGAAGCGCGCCCGCCGGCCTCGCGGGCATCGCGGCGCGCACGCAGGGCGGCATCGTGCGCCCGCTGCTGCCGTTCACTCACGCGGAGCTCGTGGCCTATGTCGGCGAGCGCGGGCTCGCCGCGCACGACGACCCCGCCAACCGTGACGCCCGCCACCTGCGCTCCTGGCTGCGCCACTCCATCTTCCCTCTGCTCGAGGGCCGGTTCGGTACCCGGTTGAAGGACGATCTCGGGCGGCTCGGCAAGGCGGCGGCGCGGGACCGCCGCGCTTGGGATGCGGCGATCAAACGATTGCCGGGATTGGACCTGCGTATCTCCGCGGGGGCATGCGACGTTGCCCGGGCCGCGCTGCGGGAGTATGATGACGCCTTGGGCGTCGCGGTGCTGCGCGCGGCGTCCCGGCGCGTCGGGCTCGTGCTCGGGCCACGGCGCGCCCGTCGTCTCTTGGACCTGGCGCAGCGGCCGTCGGGCCGGCGGTTGGAGCTGGGCGGTGGATGGGAGGCCGAGGTCTCCTTCGACCGCTTCCGGCTCTACCGGCCGGCCGCCCCCGAGCTCCCCGTCGCATCTCGCGGCAACCGGGGTGACGTGCAGTTCGGGGACTACCTGGTCCGCTGGTCGCCCTCCCGGGCGCCCCAAAAGATGGCGCGGGCCACCTGGCGAACATGGATCCGGGGTGCGGGGTGGGAAGTGCGCGGCCCTCGGCCCGGCGACGTGATCGAGCCGCTGGGTGGCGTGGGTCGCCGCCCGTTGCGACGCGTCTTGATGGAAGCCCATGTGCCACGCAGCGAGCGAGGGCGGTATCCGGTGGTGGCGGTCGGGGAAACCATTCTCTGGGTCCCCGGCATCTGTCGCAGTGCGGCGGCGCTGCCGCGACCGGGAACTCAAGCAGTGAGGGTGGATGTTACGGGGCACTGAGACGCAACGGCAGACCGGCGGGACCAAGCTGGCCCGCATCGTGTACGACGCCGAGACGATCGAGCGTCGGGTATCCGAGCTGGGGCGAGAGATCACCACGCTGTACCCGGATGGTGAGCTGCTCGTGCTGGGCCTGCTGAAGGGGAGCTTCATCTTCTTGAGCGACCTGGTGCGCCGTATCGACCGGCCGCTGCAGGTGGATTTCCTGGTGGCGGCGAGCTACGGAACCGGGACCGTTTCGAGCGGTGACGTCCGCCTGCTGTACGACCCCGAAACGGTGCTCGCCGGGCGCCATATCCTGTTGGTGGAGGACATCGTGGACACGGGCCGGACGCTCAATCGCCTGATAGAGCTGTTGCGGGAGCGCCGGCCGCGGAGCATCGAGATCTGCGCGCTGCTGCACAAGCACGTGGCGGAGCGCCTGGTGCTGGATGCCAAGTTCGTCGGTTTCGACGCCCCGCGGGCCTTTCTGGTGGGCTACGGGCTCGACCACGCGGAGAATTTCCGGCACCTGCCTTATATTGCGAGTCTGACCTGATATGACGAATCGCGTGCCCCCGCCACCGCGGGAATTCCAATGGAGCCGCATGCTGCGGACGCTCTCGTTCTGGGCGTTTCTCATCGTGGGGACCGTCCTGCTGGTGCAGCTCGCCGCCCGCACGCGGCAGGATTCGGTCGAGATCGGCTATTCGGAATTCACGTCGCAGGTGGACGCGGGCAACGTCAAGAAGGTGGAGATCACCGAGCGGCAGCGGATCAAGGGTGAGCTGAAGGCCCCGATCACGGTGAACCGTCAGCGTCCGGTCGATCATTTCACGACGCTGCTTCCGTTCGAGTCGAGCGACAGCTGGGTGGCCACGCTGCGGGACAAAGGCGTGGACGTGAGCGCCAAGGACATGCGACCGTCCTTCGGCGTCATCTTCCTCAATTTCCTGCCGTACCTCCTGATGCTCGGGCTGATCCTGTTCATGGTCCGCCAGATGCAGCAGGGAGGCAATCGCGCGTTCGCGTTCGGGAAATCGAAGGCCAAGCTCCTCTCGGGTGACACGCCCAAGGTGACCTTCGCCGACGTCGCGGGGTGCGACGAGGCGAAGCAGGAGCTCGAGGAGATCATCGATTTTCTGAAGGACCCGCAGAAATTCCAGCGGCTGGGCGGCCGGCTGCCCAAGGGCGCGCTGCTCATCGGGCCGCCCGGCACGGGCAAGACGCTGCTCGCCAAGGCGGTGGCCGGCGAGGCGGGGCGGCCGTTCTTCTCGATGTCGGGCTCCGATTTCGTCGAGATGTTCGTGGGCGTCGGGGCGTCGCGGGTGCGCGACCTGTTCGAGCAGGGGAAGGCGCACGCGCCGTGCATCATCTTCATCGATGAGATCGACGCCGTCGGGCGCCACCGCGGCGCC
>JBGPHP010000150.1:0-7602 GCA_041484445.1 Gemmatimonadota bacterium | reverse complement strand
GCGACCACCAGGGACGGAGTGCCGTCCACCGTGGCGTGCACCACCTTCGCAGAATCGCCCTCCAGCACCCCGAAAGCGGCTGCCAGATCCTTGGCGGCGTGCTCATGCGCAATGAGGACCGGTTCGCCACTTTTCGTGAACACCGCCGACTCTATCCCGGGCAAGAGATGTTCGGGCAGGCCGAACACGCGGCGGAAGTCCTCCGACTGCACGTGCCCCTCCAGCCACGCGTTCACGCTCCCTCCGGCTGCCGGGACGGCAACCAGATACGCCACAACTCGAGATCCTACGCGATGCACGATTACGGGGGCCTGCGTCCAATCCGCCGCCGGGACAGAGTCCGGCCAATGCGGCACGGCGCCGCGCAAAGAGACTGTGGCGAGAGTTGCTCCTGTTGATGTGACGAGCCGCAGGCCGTCGAACACGCCGTCCTCCGGGAGACTCTGCACAAGCTCTTGAGCTGCAATATCGCCTGGGGCGCGGCCGAGCACGCGGGCCGGCGGCAATCGTCCGGCGATCGTGCGCAGCAGCAGTCGCTCGCGATTCACTTCGGCTCCAAGGTGCAGCGCCCGCTGCCGCGTGAGCTCGCGCAGCGCCCGCTCGGCCTCTCGGGTGATGACCGCACGGCTCACCGCATAGCCGAGGACAATCGACGACGCGAGGGGCAAGACACCGAACACCAGCAAGAGCGCGAGGAGCTTCGTCCGGAGCCGCGCGCCGAGCACTTGCAGCTTCATGGACACCTCGCGTCCACTCCGGGGCATTTGCCCCACGCATTGGGCGAGGCAACCGCTACCTCGGTCGCTCGGCCTGCTGCATCCATCGACTCGACCTCCTTGAATTGCCGCCAGTTACGGCGCTGTGGCGCTCGGCTTGGAACTTGCGACCCCGAGCAGTAACGGCGCAAGCATCGGGCCGACATCTTACAAGGAGCGGGTTGTGCTCTCCAGCATCATCCTCACGACCGCCGCAACATTCGTAGTGAGGACTCCCGCCTTCCACGAGTCCGCCATCGCGAATCTGCAGGACAGCGGATTCGTGAAACAGATCAGCAACGGTCGCGTGACCTTGGAGCTTTGGCCCCAATGGCGAGACACCGTGCTCGTCGTTCAAGTCCGGGGCACCTCGCACGCCATGGACCTGGGCACGGTCAACCTGAGCGAGCAGGCTCGCCTCGTCGTCGCCGGAACGGAAATCGCCCCGTTGAGCGCGGGACAGCTTAGCGGTCACCACGCCGTGGCTGAGGTGGTGTTCCGGCTGGAGAGGCGACCGAGCAGCTTCACGATCACCATTCGCAACGTGCCCGACGTTCCCTTACGTACCCTGACGTGGCCGCCCGCCGAGGCGGAGCAGCGACCGTAGCATGAGCCACGCCTGGGATTTCGTTGTCGTCGGCGCCGGGCCGGCCGGGAGTCGGGTGACCGAGCTCTTCTCCAAGCAAGGGTACACCGTCTTGCTGCTCGACCCAAACGCGCCATGGGAGAAGCCGTGCGGTGGCGGGCTCACAGCCGCCGCGTTGCGTCATACGCCGGAATTGCGAGAACTCGCTTCCCAGACAGTCACCGTCCGTGAGGTTCTCGTCGTCGCCCCGGGCGGGGCGAGCATCGTTGTTCCGATCCGGAACCCTTACGAAGTGGTGAGCCGTCTCACCCTATCACGTTGGGGATTGGAGCGAGCGCGCGCGGCGGGGGCGCGGTTCCTCCCCGCCGCGGCCCAAACCATCGACCGACATTCTGATGGCTGGCGACTCACCGACTCTCGGGGAACCGAGCACTGGACCCGGTGGCTGATCGCCGCCGACGGCGCCACGAGCCGGCTCCGCGGAGAACTGGCGCCCCGTTTGCGACCCGAACTCGCGCCAACCCGCGTGGCCTACCCGCAGCTCCGCAGCGTCAGCGGCCGGGCCGTATTCGCCTTTCTCCGTGCTGCGGACGGATACCTATGGGACTTCCCGCGTATCGGGCATCACTCCGTGGGGATCGGCGTGTCGCCGGGGACCTTTGCGCGCACCCCGCTGGACGAAGCGATCGCGCAATACCGCCTCGCCGAGGTGGGTGAACACGAGCCGGTCGAGCAACGGGGAGCGGTGATCGCGACGTCGGATTGGGCGTCCGGCCGGTTCCGCGACCTCGGCAGCCGCGACTACGCGCTGCTCGGCGACACGGCCGGGCTCGCCGATCCCGCGACCGGCGAGGGCATCGACTACGCGCTGCGGTCCGCGGCCTTGGCGGCGCAAGCATTCCGACCCGATCGCGGCTTCGAGCACTACCCTGCAGCAGCGCGAAAGGCGTTCGGTGTGGAAATGCGCCGAGCGAGGCTGATCCGACACTGGCTCTATCACCCCGGCCTGGCCGATACGCTGGTTCGCCGGGCGCGTCGCTCGCCACGGTGGGCGCTGTTGCTCATTTCCCTGCTCGATGCCATCAACGAGCATGGCTCGCTCCGCGGAGCGCTCCTCCGAAGCCTCGTGTCGAGAGTACCCGACCGGCAGACGGCGAAGGCGGTCTGCGAGTGCCCGGACGGCCCTGGGGCATCTGCCCCAACCGCATGGGCAAACGAAGTGTTGCCCGCCGGCGCCGGCCCCGAGGCGCGTGGCCGAACTCGCGCCGCGGTATAGAGATCGGCCCGGCTCACCGCATGGTCCGGGCTTTGCCCCTTGGCAGAGCGGACCGCGAAGTGGGAGGAGTCGATGACGACGACAAGGTCGCAAGCGCACGGTACCCTCACCTGCCCCACGTGCAAGGCAAAGCCGGACGCCGGCACGGTGACGCAACGCCTCGAACTGCAGCGCATCGAGCTATCCGTCGCCGGGCTGTCGTGCGCCGGTGAGGCGGCGCCGCTCGCCGCCCGGCTGGAGCGTCTGCCGGGCGTGCGCGAAGCGATGGTGAACCCCGTCACCGAGCGCGCCGTCCTGGCGTTCGACCCCGGCACCATCGGCATCGAAGCGATCATCGGAGTCCTGGAGGAGCGGGGTATCGATGTCGGAAGAACCGTGGCGCGGTGGCGCCTCAAGGTGCCCGGACTCAAGTGCGCGAGCTGCGTTCGGCGCATCGAGCGGGCCGTGCTGCGGGTGTCGGGCGTCTACGACGCCAGCGTCAACCTCGCGACGGAAACGCTGAGCATCGAGTACACTCCCAAGCATACCGACCTCACGGCGGTCCGTGCGGCGGTTCGCGCGGAGGGCTTCGACCTGGGACCGGAGCCGCTCCGGCCGGCCGGAGCGGGAACTCCGCCGCAGGCCGACGCCAACGCCCAAGAGTTCCGTTCGCTGATACGGAAGTTCTGGTTCGCGGCGGTCGTGTCCGTTCCGACGGTCATCCTCTCCTACCCTTGGATCTTCGGTATGCGAGAGATCCTGCCGCGCGGGAGCGTGGCCCTGCGATTCGTGTGGGGTGGACTCGGGTTACTGACGCTCCCCGTGCTGCTCCACTCCGGGGGGCACTTCTACAAGGGCCTGTGGGCGGCGTTCAAGCACCGCACCGCCGACATGAACACCTTGATCGGGGTCGGCATCGCGGCCGCGTGGCTGTACTCGACCGTCGCGGTGCTCGTGCCCTCGCTGTTCCCGCGGGGCGACCTGGCCGAGGTCTTCTACGACGTCACGGCCGTCGTGACCGCCCTGGTCGTGCTGGGCCAGGCGCTCGAAGTCAAGGCGAAGGGGCGTTCGTCGGAAGCGATCCGCAAGCTGATCGGCCTCCAGCCGAAGACCGCGCGCGTCATCCGTGGCGGGCGCGAAATCGAGATCCCGGCGGAGGAGGTCCTGCAGGGGGATATCGTCGTCGTGCGACCCGGGGAGCGGATCTCGGTAGACGGGGAGATCACCGAAGGCGGCTCGGCGGTGGACGAGTCGATGGTCACCGGGGAGTCCATGCCCGTGGAGAAACGCATCGGGGACGCGGTGATCGGCGCGACGATCAACAAGACGGGCAGCTTCAAGTTCCGGGCGACGAAGGTTGGTAAGGACACAGTGCTGAGCCAGATCATCCGCATGGTCGAGCAGGCCCAGGGGTCGAAGGCCCCGATCCAGCGGCTCGTGGATCTCGTCTCGAGCTACTTCACCCCAGCCGTGATGATCCTCGCCCTGCTCGGCTTCATGATCTGGTACACCTTCGGTCCCCAGCCGGCGGTCGTGTACGCCCTCATCGTGTTCGTGACCGTGCTCATCATCGCCTGCCCATGTGCTCTCGGGCTCGCCACGCCCACGTCGCTCATGGTGGGAATCGGCAAGGGCGCCGAGAACGGGATTCTGATCCGCTCCGGGCAGGCGCTCGAGACCGCGCACAAGCTCGACACGATCGTGCTCGACAAAACGGGGACGATGACCAAAGGGCAGCCCTCGGTCACCGATGTCGTCGCTGCCGCGTCCGACGAAGCGTTTGTGCTGCGGATGGCGGCGACCGTCGAAAGCGGCTCAGAGCATCCGCTCGGTGAGGCGATCATCGCCGGCGCGCGCTCCCGTGGGATCGTGCTCCAGGAGCCCACCGCTTTCGAGGCGCTGCCGGGGCGGGGCGTGAGGGCGCTGGTCGAGGGTCGGGAGGTCGTCCTCGGCAACCGCCGTCTGATGTACGAGCGCGGGTACGGGTTGGCCGATCTTGCCGGCGTCGCCGATCGCCTGGCCGACGAAGGGAAGACGCCGATGTTCGTCGCGGTCGACGGCAAGGCTGTCGGTATAGTCGCCGTTGCGGATACGCTGAAGGAGGACACCGTCGCGGCGGTTCGCACGCTAAGGAACATGGGGCTCGAGGTCGTCATGTTGACGGGCGATAACGAGCGGACGGCCAACGCGATCGCCCGGGCGGTCGGCGTGGATCGGACACTGGCCGAGGTCCTTCCGGAAACCAAAGCCGACGAGATCGCCCACCTCCAGGCGGGGGGCAAGCGGGTGGCCATGGTGGGCGACGGCATCAACGACGCGCCCGCGCTCGCGCAGGCCGACATCGGGATCGCCATGGGTAGCGGCACCGACGTGGCCATCGAGGCCGCCGACATCACGCTCGTCAAAGGGAGCCTCCGCGGCGTGATCACGGCCATCCAGTTGAGCCGCGCCACCATGCGCAACATCAAACAGAATCTGTTCGGCGCGTTCGTCTATAACACGCTGGGGCTTCCGGTGGCCGCCGGCATCCTCTACCCGGCATTCGGCATCCTGCTGTCTCCGCTGATCGCGGCTGGAGCGATGGCGTTCAGCTCGGTCACGGTCGTGACCAACGCCAACCGTCTGCGCGGCTTCGTCCCGAAAGGAGTGTGAGTGATGACGCTCGATACAGTCTTCGTCGACCTCGTCGGTCTTGCGACCATCGGAGCGATCATCTGGTACTTCTGGCTCTCGAAGAGCCGAGGCGTGCTCGCGGCAGTATCGGGCGGCGTGCAAAGTGCCCTCATCGTGGTGAAGGGCGGCTACACGCCCGACACGATCGTCGTGGAGCGGGGCCGGCCGGTGCGGCTCGTGTTTCGGCGCGAAGAGTCGGCCCTGTGCAGCGAGCGGGTGATCTTGCCCGCGTTCGACAGGAGCGCCGTGCTGCCCGAGGGCGAGGAAGTCCCGATCGAGTTCATCGCGACGGAGCCCGGTGAGTATCCGTTCGCGTGCCAGATGGGGATGTTGCGGGGCCGCATTGTGGTCGAATAGGAGGGTGCCATGCTGAGCCGAATCCAGGAAGCTGCGATCTCTCCCTGGTGGATCGTCACCGCCGGGCTTATCGCCTGGCTGATGTGGGCCGCCAGGAGATTCGCCACCCGTCACCCGAAGGAGCCGCTCATGAAAGTGACCGATCCCGTCTGCGGGATGCTCATCGAGGCCGAGCAAGCGTTCTCCAAGACCGCGTACGGGCACAAGACCTACTACTTCTGCAGCGAGGCATGCCGAAAGCGCTTCGACGCAGCCCCGGGCAAATACGCGGTCCAGGCCGAGCGGGGACTGGGCGGGCATCACTAACGTTGCGGTCGTTGGCTGAACCGCAAAGGAGTAGAGGGGGCGCGTCGTGGATCCTGCTGTCGCACTCATACAGGCTTACCTGCAGCTCAACGGGTATTTCACGGTGGCCGAGTTCCCAGTCGTAACTCCCGCCGCAGAGGACGTCGAGACCATCACGGACGTGGACCTCATCGCCATCCGATTCCCGCTCGCCCAACCGCTGGGCGCGGGCCCTGCGCACGCGGCGCGCCCCGACTCGGTCTTACGCGTGAGCGACGACGCGATGGACCTCCTGATCTGCGAGGTCAAGGAAGGCAAGGCTCACATCAATCCGAATCTCAACCGCGCCGATACGTTGCGCGCCACCCTGGAGCGCATCGGCTGCTGCGCGCCGGATCACGTCGGCCATCATGTAGAGGCTTTGCTCCGGCACGGCATGGCCGAGATCGAGCATCCCGGACGGACCCGCTGCCGGGCGCGGATCGCCGTGTTTGCCGGCCGCCCGGGCGATCCCCGGCGCGCGCCGGTCGTCATCAGCCTGGAGCACGCGGCGCGCCAAGTCAGCCGGTTCCTCCAGCAACACCGTGAAGCGCTGCACGCAATGCGGCTGACCCAGCCGGCCCTCGCCCATCTGCATCTCCTGGACAAACTGGGAATGCTGGCCAAACCCGCCCGTGCCCAAAGCGAGCAGGTCACATGAGGAGAAGCGCATGAGCAGCCTTGTCGAAGTCCGAGGCATCGTTCGCCGGGAGGTGCTGGACCGTGTGGTGCAGCGCCTCGAAGCAGCCGTACCCCGCATCACGGTGACCCGAATCCACGCACTCGGCACGGGCGTGCACGCCGATCCCGCGAACATAAACCTGGAAGAGGGCGCGTACCGCGATATGGCGATGGTGCAATGCATCTGCGCCGGGGAGCGCAGCACCATGGTCACCGATCTCATCGTGCAAGCGGCGCGGACGGGAAGACCGGGGGACGGTATCGTCTCGGTCCACCCCGTGCAGCACGTCACGAAGATCCGAACGGGCGAGAGCGGGCTCGCCGCCCTGCCCTGAGGCCGTCGTGACGACGTCGTCGGTCGGCGTGCGCGACACGGTGCGAACCGCGCCGCGCGTGTTTCGGATCCTGCGGATCCTCGCGCGACACGGATTCGTGGGCGCCGTGCGCGGCACACATCATTGGCCGTCGCCCATGCAGGTGCGCGAGACGCTGGAGGAGCTCGGCGTCGTCTTCCTCAAGTTCGGACAGGTCCTGGCGCTGCGGCGCGACCTGCTGCCCGACGCGTACGTCGCCGAGCTCGAGCGGTTGCACGATCGGCTCCCGCCAATGGACTTCGTGGACGTACGGGCGAGGGTCGAGCGCGAGCTCGGCGGGACGCTCGAGCAGCTGTTCGCTTCCTTCGACCCCACGCCGCTCGCCGCGGCCACGATCGCCCAGGTTCACACGGCCACTCTGGCCGACGGCCGAACCGTCGTCGTGAAGGTGCGTCGAGTCGGCCTGGAGTCCCGGGTCGCACAAGACACAGCGACGCTCACCTATCTCGCCGCGGTCGCGGAGCACGTTGCTCTCCAACTCGCCGCCCTCGATCTGGTCGGCATGGTGCGGGAGTTCCGGGGCAGCCTGCAGCGCGAGATGGATTTCCGGCTCGAAGCACAGACGATCCGTCGTTTTCGCAACGCCCTGGCGGACGT
>JBGPHP010000149.1:0-7658 GCA_041484445.1 Gemmatimonadota bacterium | reverse complement strand
GTCACCTACGTCGCGTTGGACGAGAACGGCCAGCCGACCGAGGTTCCGCCGATCGTGCCGGTGACGCCAGAAGAGAAGCGGCGCTACGACCGGGCGGCGCAGCGGCGGGCGAGCCGGGTGATGGACCGGAGATATGATCAGGGTCAGGGAGAGTAAGGAGCCCGGGGTGCGGACGGCATGAAAGTCGTCGCAGTATTCGGTGGGGGAGGGGCCAAGTCCGTCGCCCACGTGGGCGCCCGGCGGGCCATGGCCGAGGTGGGGATCGCCCCGATCCACTATGTGGGCACGTCGTTCGGGGCGGTGATGGCCGCGGCGCTCGCCGGCGGCACGACCCACGATGCGCTTGCCGCGGCGCTGCTCGAGCCGTCCCACGAAAACGTCGCCGCGCTCGATCTGGTGTCGCTCGCCAAGGGCATCTTCGCCGACCATCTGCTGAAGCCCGCCCCACTCCGGGCCCTGATCGCTCGGCTCGTGCCGTCACGCTCGTTCGACGAGCTGGCCGTGCCCCTCACGGTGACGGCGACGGATCTCGATTCGGGCGAGGCGGTACTGTTCGGAGCAGGAGGACGAGGGGATGTGGGGTTGCACGAGGCGTTATATGCGTCGTGCGCGCTGCCGCTCTACTATCCTCCGGCGGTGATCGACCGCCGGCGCTACGCCGACGGCGGCCTGCGTGCCGTGGTGCCGCTCGAGCCGGCGCGCTCGATCCGGGCCGATCTGGTCGTCGCGGTCCATGTGGGACCGGGGTTCGACGAGCCGGAGCCGACCGGGCCCGTGCCGCGGTTTCCACCGGCCCTGGTCCGCGCCCATGGGACATCGGAGCGGATCATGATGGCGGCGCAAGTCGAGCGGGCGATTGCGGCGTGGCCCGATCTCGGGACCAGGCTGGTCGTGGTGAGAGCGGTGCATGAACGAGAGGCGACGTTCGCGGTGGGAAACGTGAGACGGTACATCGAGGCGGGATATCGAGAGACGAGACAGGCCCTAGCGGGACAGGTGAAAGGCTGAGGCGGTGCTATCCCCTCATAACTGTCCCGGCTATGAGTCCAAAGAGTGCCATCCCTCCCGCTATCGAAGACCCCCAGACCAATCGAGCCCGCAGCGTGTGGAAGTGCTCCGGGATCTCGCCGCGCGGGTCCAGCTCCAGCCGGCCCAGATGTGCCGCGGCCGGGAGCGCGATGCCGAGGGCGATCAGGGCGCCGAGGATACCGGTCGTCATCATCAGCATCAGCCAGCCGGGGACGATCCCGGTTTTCATGAAGGGCATACTGAGCACGAGGCCCGACACGGCGACGCCGACGGCGCCCGGTCCCACGAGGATGCGCCACACGCTGCTCGTCAGCTGATAGGCGGCGAGCCGAGCGTCGGGCGTGAATCGCTTGGCCACGATCCCCAGGACCATGGTCGCGACGCCGCCGCCGATCCAGAACGTGAAGCCCAGCATGTGCACCAGCATCCAGAAGCCGTGCATCAGTTGCCCCCTCCCCCTCCGGTGGTCACCGTGGGCAGCGGCCGGCGTCCCGCGAAGCCCGAATCGATTTCGTGCCAGTGCCCGATGTGCTCCTCGCCGTGCTTCCAGCACCAGAAAATGTCGCGCCCGTCGAGCTTGCCGTAGAAATCCACCAACCCCTCCTCGAATCCCTTGAACACGCAGCCGACCCGCTCCAGCTCGGCCTGGTACTCGGTGATGCGGGCCGCGATGTTCTCGATTTCCTGGTGCAGCGCCAGCTGCTCGGGCGACTCGCCCCATTCGGGCTTGGCCTGCGCCGCGACCAGCTCGTAACGGTGCACCAGCTCGCGCCACCGAGGATACATCGTCGTGATATCAGCCACGATGCGGCGGACTAAGGGGAGAGTACGCTCGGCTTCGGCGACAGTGAAATATTTCGGCACAAAGAGAAACTACTACAACTAGTCTAGAGTCGGACAGACAGGGGCGAAGGGGCTAAGTCGCTTAGCGGTTGATAAGAATTCCCTGTACCTGTTCGGGGTGCGGAATGAACCCCACCACCTTCTTGTTCTTGTCCACCACCACGATCGTGCTACGGACGTGGTGATCGTTGGGATCCAACTGAGCCAGTCGGTACCCCGTCAGCTCCGTCTCGGGCGTGACCACGACCGTGTCGACCCGCATATGATCTTCGATCGAGCACTCCTTCGGGTCGTGCCCCAGCGCGACACAGGCGACCACGATGTCGCGGTCCGAGACGGTCCCCTTGTAGCGCCGGTCTTTGGGGTTGTCGATCACGGGCACAACGGAGATGTTCTTGCCGCGCATCAAGGCGGCGACCTCGGCGGACGTCGCGCCGATGGCGGCAACCAAGGGATCGGCGATCATGACGGCAGAGGCTAGCATGCGACTATAATCTACCTGTCTTGCAATCCCGCACGACGGGGCATTCCGGACACCTCGGCTTTCTCGCCACACAGACTCGAGCACCGAGCTCCATGATCCCCTGATTGAACGCCCACGCCCGTTTCCCGTCGCGCGGAACGAGAGCCCCGGCGATCTGCCAGATCCGCTCTTCCCGCTTCCCCCGTCCCCCTTCCCCCAAGAAAACCCGTCGAATCACCCGTCTCACGTTCGTGTCGACGGCCGCGACCGGCTTCTCGTAGGCGAAGCAGGCCACCGCTCCGGCGGTGTAGCGCCCCACGCCCGGGAGTTTCACGAGCTCCGCGGGATCATCCGGCACCTGACACCCGGTACGCGACACCTGTCTCGCCAGCTTATGGAGATTCCTCGCCCGGGCATAGTATCCCAACCCGCTCCAGGCCTCCCGCACCGCGCTGGGACGCGCCCGCGCGAGCACCTCTATACTTGAAAAGCGCTTGATGAAGCGAGGGTAGTATTCCGTCACGCGACTCACCTGCGTCTGCTGCAGCATGAACTCGCTCACCAGCACGCGGTACGGGTCGCGCGTGCGGCGCCAGGGAAGGGCGCGACCATTCTTGGCGAACCACGCGAGGAGGCGCGATCTGAAGCGACGGACCAGCGCAGGGGAAGGCGAGGGGGTAGACGAAACCACCATGGGTGCCCAAGATACACGCCCATGAGGTTCTCGACCGTCGAGCGCGCCATCGACCTGCGCCGGTACGTGGGGCGCGTGAGCCTGCACGCGGCCGGCCACGCGGGCCGGTTCTTCTACATGATGGTCGACATGGCGCGCGGGCTGCCGGAGTGGCGCACCTACCTCCCCGCTACCATGGAGCAGGCAAACGTCATCGGCTACGGCAGTCTCTTTATCGTCATCCTCATCTCGGGCTTCGCGGGGGGAGTGACGGCGCTGCAGACCGGCTACCAGTTCACCGGCGCCTACCCGATCTACATCGCGGGCGGGTTGATCGGCGAAACGGTGATCCTCGAGCTGGGTCCCGTGATGACCGGACTGATCCTGGCGGGCCGCATCGGCGCCCGCTATGCCGCCGAGCTGGGCACGATGCGCGTCACCGAGCAGATCGACGCGCTCGAGAGCCTGGGGCGATCGCCCGTCACGCACCTGCTGCTGCCACGCTGTCTCGCCGGCATGCTCGTCATCCCGGCGCTCGTGATGATCTCCAACGCGACGGGGTTCCTGGTGGGCTGGCTCATGGCGAAGCAGTCGCTCGGCATCACCAACGAGCAGTTCATCTACGGCGCGCGCTATTTCTTCCGGCCGTTCGATCTGTGGTACTCGGGGATCAAGGCGGTGTGCTTCGCGTTCGCCGTCACCACGATCCCCTGCTACATCGGGTTCAACACGCAGCAGGGCGCCGAAGGGGTCGGCCGCGCCACGACGCAGGCGGTCGTCGCGGCGTCGGTCACGATCCTGCTGCTCGATGTCCTGCTCGCCCAGGTGCTGCTGGGCAAATGATCGAGCTCAAGCACGTGTCGAAACGGTTCCTCGAGAACGTCGTGCTGGACGACGTGAGCCTCGATGTGCAACGCGGCGAGACGCTGGCCCTGATGGGCCCGTCGGGCGTAGGCAAGAGCGTCCTCCTGAAGCACATCATCGGGCTGATCCGCCCCGACGCGGGCGAGGTCATCGTGGACGGGCTGAGCGTTCCCACCCTCGGTCGCAAGGAGCTGTCGGAGCTGCGCACCCACATCGGCTACGTGTTCCAGAACGGCGCGCTGTTCGATTCGATGGACGTGTTCGAGAACATCCGGCTCGGCATCACGGACGAGACATCCTACCGCGACTTGAAGTTCGCCTACCAGCGGGTGCAGGAGTGCCTGCGCCTCGTGAACCTCCAGCCCGACGTGGCGAAGAAGATGCCAGGCCAGCTCTCGGGGGGGATGCGCAAGCGGGTGGGGATCGCCCGGGCGATCGCCGGCAAACCGACGTATCTGTTGTACGACGAGCCGACCTCCGGGCTCGACCCAGTGAACTCCGACGTGATCGACGGACTGATCGAGCGGCTGCAGCAGGAGCTCGGTGTCACGAGCGTCGTCGTGACGCACGACGTGCGCGGCGCGTTCCGGGTGGCCGACCGCCTGGCCCTCCTGTGGCAGGCGAAGATCCGCGCCATCGGCACCGCCGACGAGATCCTCGCGTCCAAGGACGAGGCGGTGGCGCAATTCCTCGAGCGCGATCTCGAGATGACTCTGCTCCAGGACAGGAAGGCCTGATGGACCTCACCTACAAGCAGGAAGTCGGCGTCGGGGCGCTGGTGCTGGCCGGGCTCACGCTGTTCGTGATCGGGCTGTTCTGGTTCAGCGGCCGCTCCATCACCCACAAGGGCGTCTACACCCAGGTGGTGTTCGAGAACGTCGCGGGGCTCAAGGAAGGCGATCCGGTGCTGGTCTCGGGCGTCAAGGTGGGCCGGGTGTCCAAGGTGAACCTGACGCGGGTGGGGCGGGTGACGGTGACGCTCGACCTCTCGGGTGCGGTGCGCCCCAAGACCGACGCCGCGGCGAACATCGCGTCGCTCGATTTCTTCGGCACCAAGTTCGTGGACTACTTCCCCGGCTCGGCGGACGCGTTCCTGCCGGCCGCGAGCGCCATCGTCGGAAAGAAAACCGCGGATCTCGCCGAGGTCGCCTCGGGCGTGGCCACCCGCGCCAACGAGCTGATCGGCAACGCCACCACCCTCGTCTCGCCGCAGCTGGGCCAGGACATCCACAACACCCTGGTCGCCACCGAGCGCGGCATGGCGGCGCTCACCGACGCGACGCGGGGACCGCTCGTCGCCCAGAGCACCCAGGCGCTCGCC
The DNA here is from genome assembly GCA_041484445.1 of Gemmatimonadota bacterium. Taxonomy (GTDB): domain Bacteria; phylum Gemmatimonadota; class Gemmatimonadetes; order Gemmatimonadales; family GWC2-71-9; genus DASTHG01. The sequence continues at coordinate 2,465 of JBGPHP010000149.1, read as the reverse complement.
GCCGTCGAGCGCGTCATGTCGCGGCTCGACACGCTGCTGGGCAACGCCAACGTCAAGACCGCGGGGCTGCGGGTCGATACCCTCACCGCCAATCTGCAGCGGCTCACCGGGCAGCTGGCCCAGACCACCACGACGCTCAACGATCTGATGGCGAAGATCAACCGCGGCGAGGGGACGCTGGGCAAGCTCGCGACCGATACGCTCCTCTACGGCGACATCAACAAGACGCTGGAGTCGCTGACGAGCCTGCTCAATGATCTGAGGGAGCGGCCCGGACGGTATCTCACCGTGAAAGTCTTCTGACCATCTAAAGGCGTGGTGAGTGGTGTGTGGTTCGTGTATACCGGGGGAGAGTCCGTGTAACCACGAACCACTCACCACGTACCACGCCTCTTATATTCGGGCACAATGCTCGCCCTCACATTCCTCGGCACTTCCGCCGCTCGCCCGACCGTCGAGCGCAACGTCTCCGGGCTGGCCCTGGTGCGCGAAGGGGAGACCCTGCTGTTTGATTGCGGCGAAGGCACTCAGCGCCAGATGATGCGCTACGGCGTGAGCTTCGCCTTGAACGACATCTTCTTCACCCACTTCCACGGCGACCATTTTCTGGGCGTGATCGGCCTGGTCCGGACGCTCGGGCTGCAGGGCCGGTTGGAGCCGCTGCGGCTGTGGGGGCCCCGGGGCGCGAAGCAGGTGCTGAAGAGCGCCATCCTGCTGGGCGTGGAGCGGGAGCCGTTCGAAATCGTGGTGGAGGAGCTCAAGGCCGGGGATGTCATAGGGGAAGGGGGATGGGGGAAGAGGGACGGGTATGTGCTGCGCGTGTTCGCGACGGAACATGGGGGAAACTCGATCGGGTATGCGCTGGTGGAGAACGAGCGCTTTGGCCGCTTCGATCCGGAGCAGGCGCGCGCGCTGGGGATTCCTGAAGGGCCGCTCTGGGGCAAGCTCCAGCGGGGCGAGAGCATTGTCTTGGCCGATGGCCGACAGCTGATAGCCGATAGCGTAGTTGGTCCCAAGCGCCCCGGCCGCAAAGTCGTCATCACCGGCGACACCCGTCCCTGCGCGTCGGTGGTGGACGCCGCGGCGGGAGCGGATCTCTTGGTGCACGAAGCCACCTTCGGGGAGGAAGAGAAGGAGCGGGCCAAGGAGACCAACCACTCCACCGCGCGCGATGCGGCGCAGGTGGCGCTCGCCGCCAAGGTGCGCAAGCTGGTGATCAACCACCTCTCGGCGCGCTACTCGATTTCCCCCGAGGATCTCGTCAAAGAGGCGAAGGAAGTCTTTCTCGACGTTGTCGTTGCAAGGGATGGGATGACGATCGACGTGCCGTTTCCCGACTGACCCTCTGATACCTCTAAGGCGTGGTGCGTGGTGAGTGGTTCGTGGCTAACGCGTGGAAGTGATGTCGAACGGATGAATTTTGGTTAGGTAAGTCAGACCAAGTACGCGACATTTCGCGCATGTATGCATGCCGCACCTTGGAGGCTTGGAAGCGGGCTCATCAGGTAGCACTCCACGTGATGCAGGCGACCGATGTGCCCACCCATCCGCGAGCACGCAGCCTATTCGAACAGATCCGCCGGGCGGTCGTATCCGTCGAGGCGAATATCGTAGAAGGCTATGCACTCGGCACGCCGGCTCTTTGCCGGCGCCATTTGCGCATCGCCATGGGATCCGCCGCAGAGGCGGAGTGTCTGACACGGCTGGCTGGCGAGCTGGGCTACCTGGGTGAAGAGATCGTCAAACAGAGCGAACGGAACCTGGGCGATACCATGCGAGCACTGCATGGCCTGCTCCGGGCACCTCCGACGCACCGCACCTAGCTAGTCCACCACGAACCACTCACCACCCACCACGCCTTTGAGTCCTATCACCGGGCAAGCACGGTTCTCAGGTTTTGAACCATGGCACTCAACTTCGCCGGCACGTTGCGGCTGGGATTGAGCTTCACCTTGATCCACGCGAAGATCGAGGGTGGGTTCCAGACCTGGGTCACCGTGAGCTGCGTGGCGGCGCCGGCGAACTCGAGCCGGAAGAAGGTGCGCCACTGGCGCCGTCCGACGCGCTCGGCCCAGCCGAAGACCTTGGGCGGGTTCCAATCGACCACTTCGATTTCCGTGTCGCGCACGTCGTACACCACGCGGATGTGGCTGCCTTTGTGGAGCGGGCCGGTGGCTTCGACGGCGCGGGCCGAGGGGAGCCACAGCGCCATCTTGTGCGGGTCGGTGAGCGCGTCGAACACCGCTTCGGGGGTCGCGGGGACGGTGGTCGTGATGGTGAAGGTGACGGGGGTCATGGGGTCGAAACTATCATCTTTCCCGAATGGCGGGGTGTGGGGAGTGGGGAGTGGGGAGTGGGACCAAGACGGCGCTGCTGAGAGAAAAGACCGCCCGGCGAAGCCGAGCGGCCTTTTCAATTGCCCCTCCTGGGCTCGAACCAGGACTCTCCTGATCCAGAGTCAGGCG
>JBGPHP010000148.1:0-7660 GCA_041484445.1 Gemmatimonadota bacterium | reverse complement strand
TGTTCAACCGCCTCGTGGCGCCGCCGCTGCCGCAGTACGCGAAGGCACGTCCCGGTGATCGGGACTATGCCTCCTGCGAGATTACGGCCCTGTGGCTCAGCTGGCTGGCCAGCCTGAAGTGTCCGGTCGTGAATCCACCGGGCCCCGCTGGCCTCGGCGCACCCGCACTGAGCCAGGCCGAATGGCTGCATGCCGCGGGGGCAGCCGGCCTGCCGATCCAGGCCTACCAATTCACCACTGATCCCAGGTGGACCCCGGTGAGTAGCGACTATTCACCGAGCGAGCCGGAGGGGGATTCTGGGCCGGGGCGCCGCCGCCCGACCCTCTACGTGGAAGAACTGAGAGGACCGCGAACAGTGGCTCTGGTCGCAGGTTCCACGGTCCACGGGCCCCTGGCGTTCCTGTTCAAAGAACAGCTGGCTCGGCTCGCCCTGGCCACACATTGCGATTTGTTGCGAGTGACCTTTGGGCGCTCCTCCACCCCGTCCGATGTCGGAGCGGCCGGCCGAGGGTGGAAGGTCGTCCGCTGCGACCCATTCCCACAGGGCGAGACGTCGGCGGGCATCGACGCCATTGTTCACTTGCTGGAAGAGAAAGCCGCCGGACCATGATCCTGCTCTGCGGCATTCCCACCGAGGCGCCCCTGCAGCTCGTCCAGGCGGAGGCCGAACGGAGTGGTGTGCCCTGCGTGGTGTTCAACCAGCGCGAGGCTCAGCATTGGGACATTCACCTGCAGGTCGAGAACGGTGCGGTGAGGGGCAGCCTGCGAAGCGGCGGGTCCGAGTGGCCGTTACAGGCCTTTTCCGGCGTCTACGTTCGGCTGATGGACGTACGCGACCTGCCGGAGAGCGAGACGCGGCGGCGGATCCCGGTCGACCCCGCCGCCCTGCGGAAATCACAGCTGCTCCACGCCACCCTGTCGGACTGGCTGGAGGTAGCGGACTGTCGGGTCATGAACCGGCATCGCGCGATGCAAAGCAACATGTCCAAGCCCTACCAGGCGCAGTTGATCAGGCGCGCCGGCTTTCTCATTCCCCCGACCCTGATCACCAACGATCCGCACGAGGTCAGAGCGTTTCTTCGCCTGCACCGGAGAATCGTCTATAAGTCCGTGAGCTCCGTTCGCTCCGTCGTCCACGTGCTCGACGGTCCGAAGCTGGCCGAGCTGCCGAAGGTGCGGAACCTGCCCACGCAGTTCCAGCGGTTCGTCCCGGGGACGAACGTCCGGGTGCACGTTGCGGGGCAGGAGGTATTCGCAACGGAGATACGGACGACGGCAACGGACTATCGGTACGCGGGCGACGAGGGGTTGGAAGTCGAGATGGCGCCGGTGACCCTGCCGCCGGAGATCGCCGCGCGCTGTATCAGCCTGTCACACGCGCTCGATTTGCCGTTGTGCGGGATCGACTTGAAGCGCACGCCGGACGGGGCGTACTATTGCTTTGAGGCCAACCCGTCGCCAGCATACAGCTATTACCAGCAGCACACCGGTCAGGACATCGCCGGAGCGATCGTCAGATACCTTGGCGCCACGGCGGAACGGCACAGCGACGCGACTGCCGGAGTCCAAACGATGGGGTGGGGCGATGCAGGTACAGATCCTCGAGAACTGGTCCGAAATCAGCGGGACGGTCCGCTCCCGTGAGCCGTCCCCCGACATGCCCAACTTCGCCCGCGTGACGATCGCGGTGAAGCAGGTGACCCCGGTCGCGGGGGTCGCCAACATGCTCGAGCGCGTCGACGGCACGGACATTGTCGTGCATGTGCCTCGGGAGCTCGTGGCGTCCTTGTCGATCGCGCCCGGCGATGTGATTCGCTGCCGAGTCCGGCGCGCGGCGCACAATCGGATGTTCGTGCACGGCGAGCACGTGTCGGTCGAGCATCCCGGAGGCTGACCCCGCCTCGGGCAATCAGGGCTACGCCCGAGCAATCCAGCCACGGGAACCGGCACTTCGTGGGCAAGCAGGTCCGAACAGCGACTCACGCCTCCCTGTGAAGACTTCCACTGACAGCGTCGATTGTCTCGGAATTGATGCGCCGACACGATGATTGCATCGCGTATAACGCGGTGAGACCCGTCGCACATGTTAGGCACCAACTCTCCCCAAGCCTCCAGGCAGCGAGCCGATTGGGGGCGGAGTGTGTGGGTGGGAACCGGCTGCACGCTGGCGCTGATCGCGGCATGCGGGCCGAAAATCGAGCGCTTCGACGTCGAGCCGTTACGGATGTGCGTGGGCGAGTCCGTTATCGTCGCGTATGCGGTCCGCGGCGTTCCTCAGCTGGCAGTGTCGCGTCGCGGCGGCCCACCGGCGGACACGACCACGTACACGCTGACCGCCACTCGCCGGGGCAAGGTGGCGTTTGCAAGCAAGGATGTCATCGCGTTCTGGCCGGATGGTGGGACTGAGCTCGCGTTCGACGCCCAGCTCGCGGGCCTGGACTCCATCGCTTCGGCCGAAACCCTGTCAGCGGACCGCTGGAGCACATCGCTGCGCCTCCTGAGCGCGTCGTCGTTGTCGGGGCGAGCGATCCGGGTGACCCACGGCGGGCGCACCGTCATTCTTCCTGCGGACGGGAGCGCCTCCCAAGGCGTGGGAGGGCTTTCCGTAGCGGGGCCCTGGGAGCTGCGGGCCCCGATCCTCCCGGGTGAGACGGTCGGCGACAGCGCGCATGCGCCACCGACGGCGCTCTCCCTGCGCATTCGACTGTGTGGCACGGGAGGGCCCACGACGTGACCGACCTCTCGACGGTCGAGACGATCGTGTTCCTGATGCTGGAGAATCGTTCCTTCGATCACGTGCTGGGTCACCTGAGCCACCCGTCGTTCGGCAACCGCCCGGAGGTCAATGGGCTGCGCGAGCCGCTGCAGGCGCCGCAGTACGAGAACCGCTTCCAGGGGGACCGGTACTACCCGTTTGTGTTGCGGGATGGCCTCCTGTCCACCGATCTGCCGCACGGCCGGGCGGAGGTCGCGCAGCAGCTCGCGAGGAACGAGTTGAGCGGCAGATGCGAGATGAACGGCTTCGTACGCGCCTACTTCGCGAGTGCGGCGAACCGCCGCCTCGACGATACGACGAAACCCGACCCGATGGGGTTCCTGCATCCGGATTACTTGCCCGTCACGGGCTTCTTCGCCGATCAGTTCGCGGTGTGCGACCAGTGGTTCGCGTCGTTACCCACGAGTACGCAGCCGAATCGGATCATGTCGCTGTGCGGCTCGAGCCGGATCGATGAGACGCACGGCCTGTTTCCCCCGCTCGATCCCATGGTGATCGACTGGCTCGACGAGCACCGTGTGCGCTGGCGCGTGTACCATTGCGGGCTGTCCTTCTTCGCGCTGCTGGGCCGATCGGAGATCTTCGGGCCCAACTTCCGCGGCTTGAATCGTCTGGCGCCGGACGTGGCCCACGAGAGACCCACAGACTTTCCCCAGGTCATCATCGTCGAGCCCTCCTACGGCGACGCTCCGCACATCGGGGGCGATCTGCCCAACGACAACCATCCGCCGCTGGCGATGGCACCGGGTGAGGCGCTCCTGCTGCGCGTCTACCAGGCTTTGACCCGGAATCCAGAGCGGTGGTCGAAGACCGTCCTCATCGTCACCTACGACGAGCACGGTGGCTTCTACGACCACGTCGCGCCGCCCGCGATTCCGTATGTGCCAGCGGGCAACGCAACGTTCAAGGTCCCGTTCGCATCGCTCGGGGTGCGGGTCCCAGGACTCGTGGTTTCTCCTCTCGTCCAACCGAGGACAGTCTACCACGGCACCCTCGACCATACGTCGCTCCTGCAGTTGCTCGCCGAGAAGTTCACTCCCGGAACGGCGTATTCGCCCCGGGTCGAGGAGCGGCAGCGTGCCGGCATCACGAGCGTCTCGGCGGTGCTCAACCTCCCCGCACCTCGGACCAAGATTCCGGCGCCGCCGGACGCACCGCTCGTGGCCACCGTCACGTTGAGTGGGCCGCAGGCCGCCGAGACGACTCCGCTACAGCAGGCGTTTCAGGAGGCCGCCCGCCACATGGTCGAGGAGTTTCCGCGGCAGACCGCGCAGCAGTATCCCGAGGTTTCCCATTGGGTTCTCACCGAGGGACGAACATGAACGACGCGTTGCTCGCCTTCTTCAACCAGCACTACGCGCCCGGGAGAATCGCCTTGATCGGGCAGGATGATCTCAAGGGGACGCTGATTCGTAAGGCCGAGGCCGGCATGACGCCCGACGGTCGTCCGTCGCTGTGGTCCCACACGTTCCTGTTGGGTGAGCGCCGTCAAGATGGGCGGACGGATGGTGGCATCTACATCTTCGAAAGCGACCTCCATGTGAGCGTCAAGGACTGGCAGGTGCAGAACGGCGCGATGGAGAGCCGGCTCGTCAAATGGTGTCTGGATGACGTGTCGCATGGCTGCGTCCTGGGGCTGGACCTGACGCCCGCGGAGACGGTCAAGCTGCTCACCACTGGGCTCGCCTACGCCTACGATGAAGCGCACTTGCGCTACCCTATCGGCGAGCTGTTCGGAACCCTCTGGGCGATCATCACCCATCGGTTGAGCCAGAAGAACATCTTCGACGACCGGCACGCCGTGCAATGCTCGACGTTCGTCAGGATGTGTTACCAGCAGATAGGCCGTGACCCGGTGACGGGCCCAGTCGACCTCACGCACACGTCCCCGGAAGCGTTCTATCAGAGTCCCAAGTTCACGTTTCGCCAAGAGTGGCACCGGCCGTGAATCAGCACCAAGTCCCGAGCGGGTTCAATCCTCGGACTGGTCAGTGCGACGAAGGGGGCGCCACCTTCAAGAGCACCTGGTTGGACCAGTACTCCTCCTCACCAGGTGTGGTCACGACACCGAAGAAGAAGGCCTTGGCGGCATAGAGACCCGGACGGAGCCAGATGAACACCGATTGGGCATACGCCTCCTTCGGCTCGAGCCAGAAATCGACCTTCTGGAAGCTTTCATCCGGATCCATATACTCATCGAGGTAGTTGATTTGCTCGAGCTCGGTTTCCGACTCGACGAGCTGAGTGGCGGGCACGAGACGAGTGGCGGTCCGGACGACGGGTAACGAGTACCAGTCAAAGAGCAGTGGCGCCTGGCTAGAGGGCACGGACCTGATCTTCAGGGTGCCCGCGTACCGACACGTGTCCGGGGGAGTGTCGTACACGTACCCTTGGGCGTCCGTGTTGCGCCGCCCGCTGATCCTCGAGTCGCCCTTGTTTGTCAGGGTGACGGTGATGCTGACCAATGCGATGGTGTCATCGGCCCAGAAGGTCGTCGCCTCTACGGCGACGCCGAGAAAGGTGAAGCGCTCCCGCTTGAGCCCGAAGCTGCGAACGCCGTAGTAGAGGCCCCAGGCAAGCCCCAGCAGGGTGAGGACGGAGACGGCAACATCGAGGATGGTCTTCATGCACACTCCGAGTCACATCAGCGCCGGAGGAGCCGGAATTCCCCGGGGTCGGGCTACCGGGCGAACACCAGTGTCCAAAGACGATCGATCAACCTCACCTGCGCATCCCACTGCACGGTGACCAGCAGATTGTTCACGCCAACCGGTGGGATGCCGAGCGCCTGTGATATCGCGGGAATCATGTCGTGCGCGTGAGTCTGCTCTGCTTGTTCGTTTGATTCCAGCTCTTCAGCGAGGCCTTTCACCTCTATCGCGCCACGGATGGCGAGGGGGCGCAATAACGGGATCTTCTCCATGACGTAGTTGTAGAGGATGGCCTGGTCGATCAGATCCAGGATGAGACGCCACTCGATGTTCGTGGCCAGAAACAGGTTCATCGGATCACCCATCGCGAGCTGCTGTACTCGGGATATCCCTTCTTCCTCGAGCCGCGCCACGACGTCCGGCGCGGTTCCTTGGAGGTTGTGGAGGTTCGGCGCTTCGCTCGGGCCGTCGGAAACATCGATTCCCTTGCGCTTCTGTCCCACTGCGCGCAGCCACTTGAGGATGGCGGCCAGGGGCGTACTCGCGACCGCGAACGCCACGAGGACGTCGAGGGGAGCCACCGTCGTGCGTGAAACCACGTAACCGAGAGCCACGGCCATCAGGAGCCGCAGCCACAGAAAGTTCACTGAAACGGGCGTCAAGTCCGCGCGTTGGTGGCGACGCATGAGCTCATACAGCCCCCAGAGGTACCCACCGGCGGCCGCCGTCCAGATGGCCGTCGGGAGACTCTGAGTGAGCGTCGCGAAGCTGCGCGGCACCCCAGGCACGACGCCGGTCGCCGCAAGCACGGCCGCGGCCGTGAACAGAATGACCACCATGGTGAAGGCGATGGCTATCCCAAAACTGAGGAAGTTGTAGCGCAGCTTGAAGAACTCCTCGTACGAAACGAGCCCATGGGCTTCCCGATACCGCTCTCTCGTTTCGTCGACGAGCAGACGCGCGATCTGTGACCGTTTGTAGTGCAGGACTCGAATGTAGGAGAGAAAGAGGAGCAGATGCGGAAGACCAAAGACGCCACAGATCAGCCAATAGGTGAGAGAGCTCATCTGAAGTTGAGATCCTCGCTCGGGATACGACCGCTTGGTCCGCCGTTGTCCATCAATGCACCTCTCCTGAACGTTCGCTGAACGGAGTCAAGTCGCGGTCAATCCGGCGGTGGCGAGAGGCGCGCCGGGCCGGCGGAATGTCACGGCCACTCCCCTAGTTGCTGCCGGCAGGCGCCGTCTTTGACGAAGCACCCGTCTTGTCGTCGACGGCCGGGATCAACCGGTCCAGGACCCTCGAGCCGGCATAGTTGGCCACAAACCCCACCGTGATTGCTCCCCAGAAGTCGTTCACGGTCACTCGGACGATGAATTGGGTTTCGGCGATGCGCGAAAGGAGAATTGTGACGATGGTACTGAGCAGTACCGCGGCGAGTACGCCCGTCGCCTCTTTGAAGGTTCGCTGAGCGAACCCCTGCCAACCGGACAGGGTTGCTTGCCAGGCTTTGCGCCGTCTCGCCCGTGAGAAGATCGAGTACGCAATCAGTCCCCCGAGCGCGGCCCCGAACAGAATCACAAACTGAGGCGCGGCAACCGGGGTGGTGACACTCTGGGTCACCGTTCGGTACTGGCCCTCCGGTAGCGTCGCGATCGACCAGTACTTGGCCACGACGGTGATTTTATAGTCGCCAGGCGCGAAAAAGACGAAGCGCAGCTGTGATTGGATCTGATCCAGGATACCTGGGCTGGACGTGTCGGCCTTCGAAGACTGAGGGCCACTGGTCCAGAATGTGTTGTAGGAATCCCCCGGCTTCAGTGCGATGACGGCGCTGTAGAATTGGTCATAGGGGGCTCCCGTCTGGTGGCGCTCCGTTGGGAAGAAGGCGGCCCAGCCGTAGACTTCGCGCCCGCCCTCGAGCTCGACGGGCAGGGTAAGGGTGAAATCTCGCTCCCGGAGGAAGACCGTGGAATCGGAGACATTGGTGACCATGGCTACGATTCCAAGCCCCGCGCCGGCGACCAGCTGGGAGCGGGAGGTTTCGACCGCGAGCTCGATCGCCGACGATCGATGCGGCTGTTCCCGTGTCTGAGCGGTGAGGAGATCCACCGCGCCCAGCACAGCGCCGAGGAGCGCTCCGAGCGTGGTCGATGAACGATACCGGATCCATTGACGCATCGTTGCTCCCAGGCCTGTCAGAACATCATTGTCAACCCGACATCCGCACTG
>JBGPHP010000147.1:0-7696 GCA_041484445.1 Gemmatimonadota bacterium | reverse complement strand
TTTCTGCTCGGTGGCGACGACGCGGCCGATGGGGACCGGGTCGGATGCTGATCGGTCGATCACGTACCGGTAAGCGGGAGGCGGGACCCAGGCGAGGCGAGGAGATCCCCAGGCGCCCGGCTCCGCAGATAGGTCTCCACGTCGTGTATAGGATACAGCAACCGATCGAAGCGCGCGTCGGGGGCGGCCAGCGTCGCGCGCTCGGCGAAGAGCCAGCCGCTGATCCCCGGTGCCCGGGCTCCGGGATGCGGAGCCGCGGCGACCTCGATGCGGATCAACCCGTAGTACAGGTCGCGGCCCTCCCACGGCCACAACCGCAGATACCACGAGTCCACTTCGGTGCGACCGTGTCCGCCGTGGACGCGGAACACGCTGGTGCGGTGCGCCGCGGGAACGGTGAGCGCGCGCTCGAGGTGCCGGCCCTCGAGGAACTGCGCGCCGTGACTCTTGATGACGCCGAGCGCGCGGGGATGTCGCGCGAGTACGGCGGAGACCGCGAGCTGCCCGTCGACCACCAGCCACTCGCGGTCGCCCAGGCGTTCGATCGCCCGGCGGCCCAGCTCGCGCTCGAGCGTCTGCCGGGCGCGATGCACCTCGCGCCGCAACGCCTCCAGCGCGTGTCCCGGCTGCAGCGGGCCGTCCGTTTCGGCGCTCACCGCCTCCAATCCGGCTGCCGCGATCGCCCGCCGCCGCGGCTCGTCCAGCGTCCCGGCCGGCGCCACGACCAGCTCGCGCGCTTCCCACTGCGCCGTGCGCAACCGGCCATCCGGGCCGCGCCGCCGCACGGCGGCCGCGACATAGGCGACCGCGATCGGCTGGACGCCGTCGTACCCCACCACCTTCCACTGCTGAATGCCGTCGAGGAACCCGACGGCCGCGGGCGGCGGCTCCGGGGCGATGGGATGCACGCGCAGCGCGCCATCCTCGACCAGCTCGACCTCGGCTCCAGGCTCGTCCTCGGGCTCGCCCAGCCGGCCGATGCTGGCAACGGGGAGATAGGACGCCGGGGTGATGCCCGCGGCGTACAACGCGGTGAGCCAGTCGCGCCGCCCGCTCATCCGTCGCTCATGGGGCGACCTTCACCCCGATCACGACCCCATCGCGAATCGGAATCACGGCCGATACTACGCGCGGGTCGGTCGCGGCGAGGCGGTTGAACGCGCGCACGCCTTCGACCGGCGGCGAGTGATCATTCGGGTCGACCACCGATCCGTGGAAAAAGGCATTGTCGCACAACAGCAGGCCGCCGGGACGGAGCAGGCGCACGCTGTGCTCGAAGTACTGGGCCAGCGGCTCCTTGTCGGCGTCCACGAAGACGGCATCGAACCCCGGGGCGAGGGTCCCGAGCACCGCGAGCGCCTCCCCCTCGACCAGGTGCACCCGGTCCGCCACGCCGGCCTCGGCGTACGCCTGCCGGGCCAGGGCCGCGTGGAATGCCTGCTTCTCGATGCTCGTCAGCATCCCGCCCGAGGAGAGGGCGCGGGCGAGCCAGATGCCGGAATACCCCGCCAGCGAGCCGATTTCGAGCACGCGGCGCGCACCCACGGCCCGCAGCAGCACGTGCAGCAGCTTGCCTTCATCGGGAGAGATGTGGATGGGCGGAAGATGCTGCTCGGCGTGGCGGGCGCGCACACGCGCCAGCGCCGGATCTTCGACCGCGAACAGCTCCTCGATGTAGCCCTGGAGCCGCTCGTCCCCCACTAGGCGGTGGCCTCGACGTTGGGGAACGGCGGGACCTCGAGCAGCCAGAGTCCGGCGAGTCGCGACTGCTTGTCCACCTCGACCAGCAACAGGTCCGCGACGCGCGCCACGCTCGCCGGCTTTGCGCGCCCCACCCGGATGTGGAAGACCGACTCGGCCGGGTTCTTTTCGACCGTGAGGGCCGTGTCGACCTCCACGGCGGCCACGGCGGGTTGCGAGCGCCGCGAGGGAAACAGGACGCGGGCGTCCTGTGCCGTGGTGGGGGCCGCGAGGCCGTCCACCGTGCGGATGTCGTCGGGCCACGTGACCACGTCGAGCCCGCGCAGCAGCCCGCCAGCCACGTCCAGCAGGACGAACGATCCGTCACTGCCCTCGAGATCCACGGTGCCGTCCATGCCGCTCGCTTTGGGCACGCCCTTGCAGGCGGCCGACAGAATGTCCGTCTCCGGATCCCAGCGGTACGTGACCTTGGGCAGCTTGCCGTCGAGCGGCTCGATCTTGGTTTGAAATTGCACGCGCGCGCGCCTTCCACGGGTCGGCAGGGGGGCGTAATATAGCGCTGTCTCGAGGAGGAGCCAGATGATGGAGCGACGGGAGTTCGTGACGGCGGTGGGTGGCGCGGTGCTGCTCGGGCGGACAGGCGGTCGGCCGGTCGGGAGGTCGATTCGTCCGCCCGACCGCCCGTCCGTCCGGTCATTCCAGGAGCCGGGTCTCGGTCCGGAAGTCTTCGCCCATCGCCTCGAGCGCCTCCGCACCGAGCTGGACCATCGCAAGCTCGACCTGTTCGTCGCCTCCCCCGGCACGAACTTCGCCTACTTCACCGGCGCCAACCCGGGACGCAGCGAGCGTCTGATCCTGCTCGTCGTCCCCACGAAGGGCGACCCCGTGATCGTGGCGCCGTCGTTCGAGGTCGAGCGGGTGAAGCGCGCCAGCGCGTTGCGCGACGTGCGGGGATGGGACGAGCAAGACGATCCGTGGAAACTGGTGAAGACCGTGCTGCGCGCGGTGAAACCGTTGCATCGCGTCGGTCAGGGGGCGATCGAAGCGAGCCTAGACTACGGCGCGACACTCGCCCTCTTCAGCGCCGCCGGCGGTGACTGGAAGTGGCAAAGCGCGGCGCCGGTCACCGAGCGGCTGCGGGTCATCAAGTACCCGGAGGAAATCGCGCAGATCCGACACGCCATCGAGATCACCGAAGCGTCGATCGCGGCGACATTCGCCGCGCTGGTCCCCGGGATCACCGAGCGGGACGTCGCCACCAAGCTCGCCGCCGAAATGCGCGCACGCGGCTCGTCGGGCGACGGGCTGGTGCAATTCGGGCCAGCCAGCGCCCTGCCCCACGGCGGTCCGACGAGCGGCGCCCTCCAGAAGGAAACGGTGGTGCTGATCGACGCCGGCAGCCTGGTGTCGGGCTACACCTCCGACATCACCCGCACCATCTGGTTCGGCGACGCACCCTCGGACGAATACAAGAAAGTGTTCAACCTGGTACATGACGCCCAAACCGCGGCGATGGGCCTCGGGAAGCCGTTCACGGTGCGCTGCCAGGAAATGGACCGGGCCGCCCGGAAGGTCATCACCGATGGCGGCTACGGTCAGTACTTCACTCACCGTCTCGGTCACGGCATGGGGATGGACGGCCACGAGCCGCCCTACCTGGTGGAGGGCAACGACGCGCCGCTCGAGCCGGGCATGGTGTTCACCATCGAGCCCGGGATCTATCAGCTGGAGAAGTTCGGGGTGCGGATCGAGGACGACAATCTCGTCACCGACAACGGACTCGAGGTGTTGAGCAACCGGCCGGCGAAACTGTAACCAAGCGGACTACAGCGTCTTGGTAAACTCGATAATCCGCTCGAGGGCCTTCTCGATGTCCGTCGTCGCTGCCGCGTAGGAGAGCCGGACCCAGCGATCGTCCCCAAACGCGGATCCGGGAACGAGCGCCACGCCGGTATCGGTGATCAACCGGGTGCAGAAGCTGGTCCCGCTGATCCCGCCGAACGAGTCGACCCGGAAGAAGAAGTAGAACGCCCCGTGAGGCTCCACGAACTCCACTCCCGGCAGCCGGCGGCGGAAGGCCTCCACCAGCAGGTCGCGGCGCCGGCGGAACTCGGCCACCATGCGCTGCACGTCCTGCTCGACCCGCTCGTCCCCATAGGCGGCCGCCGCGGCCCACTGCGCCATGTGGTTCGCACCCGACGTAGTGTGCGACTGCAACGCCGCCATCGCCTTGGCGATCTTCCCGGGCGCCAGCGCGATGCCCACCCGCCAGCCGGTCATCGCATAGGCCTTGCTCACCCCGCAGACCAGGACCACGCGCTCCAACAGCTCGTCGGGGAGGTCGAGAAACGACGGTGCCGGACCGCTGCCGTAGTGGATGCGGCGGTAGATCTCGTCGGCCACGACCCACACGTTGCGCTCGGCGGCCCATTGGGCGATGGACCGCAGCTCGGCCAGCGTGTACACCGAGCCCGTCGGATTGCACGGCGAGCAGAGTATCACTCCCTTCGGGGCCGGCAGGATGCGCTCCAGCTCGCGCACGCTCACTTTGAGGCCCCATTCGGGGTGGCCCGTGATCAACACGGGCCGGGCGCGCGTCAGGTGGACGATCTGCGGATACGAGACCCAGGCGGGAGCCGGGATCGCCACGACGTCGCCGGGGCCGAACAGGGTGAAGCAGGCGTTGAAGAGCGACTGCTTCGACCCGTTGGACACGACGATGTGATCGGCGTTGATCGGACGCCCGCCGGAGAGCAGCGCCAGGTGCTTGGCGGCCGCCGCCCGCAGCTCGAGGATGCCCTCGTTGGCGGGATAGCGGGTTTTCCCTTCCTTGATCGCCCGGATTCCGGCTTCCGCGGGGATCGGCGGCGTGGGAAAATCGGGCTCGCCCGCCCCCAGATCGATCACGTCCTCGCCCGAGGCCCGGCGGCGCTTGGCCTCCTGCGAAATGGCGATCGTGGCGGAGGTCTCGAGGTGCGCGATGTTGGGCGACAGGACGTCGCTCATGGCGGGCGTGCTCCGGGAACTGGAAGGCGTTGAGGGCACGCGTCACGATACCGTCGGAGCGGCAGCGGACGCAACCGCTGCACCATTGCCCTTCCTCCCGCGCGTCGGTAAGATGACCCCCGCAGCCCGCCCTTTGACAATCGAGGACCCCGTGACAGGTGTGAGCGACGCGCAGGCCGCGCTGGAGCGCGGCCGCGCCGTGATGCTGGTGACCGCGCCAGCCGTGGAGCAGGCGGAAGCGGTGTGGGACCTCCTCCCAACCGCGACGCCCGGCCCGAGCGTCCTCATCCTGTGCGCCGACAGCGGCGCCGCCGAAGAATGGGCCGACGCCGCGCCTGCGGCGTTGCGGACCCATGCCGTCACGGGCCTCGGCCGGACCTCCCGGCTCCTCAAGGACGGCGCGATCGGCGTTCTGGCGGGCTCCCCCGAGGACGTGCAAGCCCTCTCCATCCGCTCGGCGTTGAAGCTCGACGCCGTCACCACCGTCGTCATCGCCTGGCCCGAGTGGCTCATCGCCGCCGGCCGCCTCCCAGTCCTCGAACAGCTGCTCGGCGAGACGCGCGACGCGCGACGCATTGTACTCGCGTGGAACCCCCAGGTCCTCGAAGACTTCCTCGAGCGCTACGCGCGCCGCCCCCACGTGGTGGGGGATCTGCCCATGGGCGAGGACGCCCGCCCGCTGGCACCCGTCGGGCCGGCGCGGTACGCCCTCCTGCCGCGCGCGCGCCGCGCCGCCGCCCGGCGCGAGGTGCTGGACGCGCTCGACCGCCCGCGCGTGCTCGAGTGGCGCCGGGGCACGGCGCTCGACGAGCCGGCCGATGTGGTGGTGTGCTTCGATCTGCCGTCGCGCGAGGAGCTGGTCTGGCTCGCGGCGCATGCGGAGCCGGTGCTGCTGCTCGCGCCCGCACAACTGCCCTACGCCCGCTCGATTGCCGCGCCGCTCACCCCCCTGTCCCTCCCCGCAACGCGGCTGCGCGCCCAAGACGACGCCGACAGGCTCCGGGCGCGAACCGCCGCCCGGATCGAGGCGGGCGGGCTGGAGGCCGAGCTGGGATTCCTCGAGCCACTGCTCGAGCGCTACGATGCGGCGGAAATCGCCGCGGCGTTGCTGTCGATCAGTCGCCAGCAGGCGTCCGCCGCGGAGCAGCCCACTCCCAACACCCCACATCCCACGCCCGCCGAGCCTTGGGTGCGCCTCTTCGTCAACGTGGGCAAGAAGGACCGGGCCGCGGCCAAGGATCTGGTCGGCGCGATGACGCGTGAGATCGGCCTCGCTCGGGAAGACATCGGGCGCATCGAAGTCCGCGAGGGGTTCACGCTGGTCAGCGTGGCCTCGCATGCGGCGGACGCGGCGATCCGGGGACTCTCGCGCGTGGCGATCCGCGGGCGCCGTCTGGCGGCGCGCCGCGACCGGGAGACCTGACGTGACGGGCGCCCTGGCCCACCTCCGCGTCCTGGACTGCTCGCGCGTGCTCGCGGGGCCATGGGCCGGCCAGATCCTGGCCGACTTCGGGGCCGAGGTCATCAAGGTGGAGCGGCCCGGGACGGGCGACGACACGCGGCACTGGGGGCCCCCCTACCTGCGTGACGCGGCCGGCCGCGACACTGGTGAAGCGGCGTACTATCTGTGCGCCAATCGCGGCAAACGGTCGCTCACCGTCGACTTCGCCACGCCCGAAGGACGCGACATCGTCCGGCGTTTGGCCACCCAGTCCGACGTGTTCCTCGAGAACCACAAGGTCGGCGACCTGGCCCGACACGGCCTGGATTACGAGAGCCTGCGGGAGACCAATCCGCGCCTCATCTACTGCTCGATTACGGGATTCGGCCAGAGCGGGCCGTACGCGGCGCGCGCGGGCTACGACTTCGCGATTCAGGCGCTGGGCGGCCTGATGAGCGTGACGGGCGAGCGAGACGACCGGCCCGGGGGTGGCCCCCAGAAGGCGGGCGTGGCGGTGGCGGACGTGATGGCAGGGCTGTACGCCGCCGTGGCGGTGCTCGCCTGCGTGGCCCAGCGCGAGGTGTCGGGCCGCGGGCAATACATCGACCTCGCCCTGCTGGACGTGCAGGTGGCGGCGCTCGCGAACGTGGCGCTGAACTATCTCGTCTCGGGAGCGGTCCCGGCTCGCTGGGGGAACGCGCACGCGAACATCGTGCCCTACCAGGTGCTGCCCACCGCCGACCGACCCATCGTCCTCGCGGTCGGCAACGACGAACAGTTCCGAAAATTCTGTGCGGTGGCCGGCGCTGTGACGCTGGCCGACGATCCGCGCTACGCGACCAACGCCGCCCGGGTGCTGCACCGCGACGCCCTGACAGGCGAGCTCGAGCGCGTGCTCGCCACCCGCGCCGCGGCCGCCTGGCTCGCGGCGCTCGAGCCCGCGGGTGTGCCGTGCGCGCCGATCAACGACCTCGCGCAGGTGTTCGCCGACCCGCAGGTGCGCCACCGCGGCCTGTGCTTCGAGCTGCCGCACCCCGGCGCCGGCACCGTGCCGCTCGTCGCGAACCCCATCCGGCTCTCCGAGACGCCCATCCGCTACGAGGCGCCGCCGCCGCTCCTGGGCCAGCACACCGATGAGATCCTGCGCGAGCGCCTCGGCTTCGATCAGGCCGCGATCGCCGATCTGCGGCGGCGCGGCGTCGTCTGAGCGCAGCGCCGGGCCGCCTGAAACGCTGACGGGCCGCCCAGCGGGGCGGCCCGTATCCAGCATCGCTTCACTTCGCTCCGCTGCTACTTCTTGTTGACCGCCATCTTCAGCTGCTTGCCGGCGCGGAACGCCGGAGCGATTGTCGCCTTGATCTGGATTTCGGCGCCGGTCTTCGGATTGCGACCCACGCGCGCGGCGCGCTTGCGGGCTTCGAAGTTCCCGAATCCCGTGATCTGCACCTTCGTCCCCTTCTTCAGCTCGCCGGCGATGATGCCCTTGTCGTCGAACAGGGCTTCGACCGCACGGCCGGCATCGGCTTTGGACATCTTCGTCCGCATCGC
>JBGPHP010000146.1:0-7719 GCA_041484445.1 Gemmatimonadota bacterium | reverse complement strand
GTCAGCTTCAACGTGCCTGCGGGCACGCTGTTCGCACTCCTGGGCCCCAACGGCGCGGGCAAGACGACCACGGTGCGGATGCTGATGGGGCTGATCGGCCCGTCGTCGGGCAGCGCCACCGTCGCGGGCTACCGCATCGGCACGGGCGCCGACGCGGGCCGCCTGCTGCGGCGCGCCTGCGGCCTGCTGACCGAAGCGCCGGGATTCTACGACCGCATGTCGGCCCTCGACAACCTGCGGTTCTTCGGCCGGTTGTACGGCCTCCCCGAGCGCACGCTGCGCCAGCAGGCTGAGCATTTCCTCAAACTGCTCGAGCTGTGGGACCGGCGCGACGACGCGGTCGGGACCTTCTCCAAGGGCATGAAGCAGCGGCTGGCGATCATCCGAGCCCTGTTCCACGATCCCAAGGTGGTGTTCCTGGACGAGCCCACGGCCGGGCTCGATCCTGAGGCGGCGCTCGAGGTGCGGGAGTTGATCGCGCGGCTCAAGAGCGAGGGACGGACGATCGTCGTGTGCACGCACAACCTCGACGAAGCCGAGCGCCTCGCCGACGCCGTGGGCATCCTGCGCCGCCGCCTCCTCGTGTGCGATTCGCTGGAGCGGCTGCGGGCGGGACCGGGGGGCGACGGACGACTCACCGTGCGGTGCGTCCTGACGGGACCCGCGGCCCTGCACGCCCCCGCACTGGCGGCCGGACCGCCCGCACCCGCGGTGCGCGACGTGCGCGCGGCGGATGCGACGCTCACGGCGCGCTGTCGCCCGGACGAGGTGCCCGGGCTCGTTGCCTGGCTCGTGGGCCGCGGCGCCGGCATCCGGGAAGTGCGGACCGAAACCAACACCCTCGAGTCGATCTACCTGCGTGCCGTGCGGGGAGAGCACTGATGGGGACGCTCGGGCTGTTCCTGGCGCGGGAGTGGGCCGACACCTGGCGTAACAGCCGGGTCCTGCCGCTCTTCCTCATCATGCCGATCATCATGATCGCGCTGCCCCTCATCCTCGCGCTGCTCGCGCCGACGCTGCTGCACGACGCCCAGCTGCGGCAGGATCCCTCGACGCTCAGCATGCTGCGCGTGCTGTCGCGGAGCACGGAATTCGCGGGGCTGCCGCCGGCCGAAGGGTTGGCTCGCTACCTGCTCCGCGCCACCCTGGGCGTGTTCCTGCTGATGCCGATCGCCATGTCCTCGACGGCCGCGGCGTTCTCGATCGTGGGCGAGAAACAGCAGCGCACGCTCGAGCCGATCCTCGCCACCCCGATCACCGATCGTCAGCTGCTGCTCGGCAAGCTCGTGGCGTGCAGCGTCCCGACAATTCTCGTCACCGTGGCGGCCGGCCTGATCGCGATCGTCGGCGTGGACATCGTGTTCGCAGCGCGCGGGATGGCGGTGCCGCTCCCGGACCGCTTCTGGGCGCTCACTCTACTCGTCCTGACGCCGGCGCTGACGGTGGCGGTGGCGCTCGTCACGATGCGCCTGTCCGCCCGCTCCTCGGATCCCCAGGCGACGGTGCAGACCTCGGCGCTCGCCATCCTCCCGGCATTCCTGCTGATCGTCGCCCTGCTCGGTCCGATGCTGGTGGTCTCCTTTCCCGGCGTCTGCGCGGCGTGTGTCGTGGTGCTGCTGATCGACGTCGCCCTGTTCCGCATGAACGTCGTCCGCTTCCGCCGCGAAGAGATCTTGACGACCTGGAAGTGAACCGGCTTTCTTGAGGACCATGACCACGCCGACGACGTCTCGCACCACCCGCTTGGTGGGCTACGCCTGCGCCCTGGGGGCAGGAGCCATCTGGGGCACGACCGGTCCGCTCTCGACCGCGTTGTACGCGCAGGGGGAATCCCTCACCGGCATCGGCTTCTGGCGGCTGGTGCTCGGCATCGTGGGGATGGTCGCGTTCGGCGTGATGCAGCGGGATTTCTTCCGGATCGACCTGCGCGGATGGCTGCTGGTCGGGCTCGGGGGTGGTGCGCTGGTGGCGCTGTTCGAGGTCGCCTACCAGTTCGCCATCTCGGGCGCGGGCGTCGCGGGCGCGGCGGCGCTGTTGTACACGGCGCCGGTGCTCGTGGCACTGCTCGCGAGGCCGCTCTTGGGGGAGCGCCTGACCACGCTGCGCCTGTTGTTGGCGCTGGTCGTGATGGCGGGTGCCGTCCTCGCCGTGCTGGGCCGCAGCACCATGGGCGTGACGATCGCTACCACGTTGCGCGCCGGCGTCGTCGGTGGTGCGCTCGCCGCGCTGTCCTACGCCGGCACGACGCTGCTCGCCCGCTATGCGGTGCCGCGCTACGGCCCGTTGCGCGTGCTTTTCCTCGAGATCCTGGGAGGGATAGTCGTGCTGGGGATCGCCCTACCCCTCGCCCATCACCCGCCGGCGCCGCCGCCGACCTCCGGCGCCTGGCTCTATACCGCCCTCCTCGCCGCGGGGACCGTCGTCGCGGCGAACGTGCTGTTCTTCAACGCGGCCAAGCGGATCGACGCCGCGCCGACGGCCGTCGCCGCGACGATCGAGCCGGTGGTGGGCGCCTTGCTCGCCTTCGCACTGTTCGCCCAGCGACTCACCCCGCTCGGTGTGCTCGGATTGGTCATGGTGGTCGGCGGCGTCGCCGGTGGATACGTCGAGGAGGCCCAATCTCCTTCGTCGACCTGAGCCACGTCGTGTCGGATGGGTTGGTGACCTATCCCGGCCTCCCCGCACCGACCATCCGCGACCACCTGAGCCGGAATGCCTCCCAGACGCGCTACGCGCCCGGGACGGAGTTTCAGATCGGGCGGATCGACATGGTGGCGAACACGGGGACCTACGTGGACGCGCCGTTCCACCGCTACGCCGACGGCGCCGACCTCGCGGGCCTGTCGCTCGACGTGCTGGCCGATCTGAACGGGCTCGTCGTGCGCCGCGCGCCGGGCGCTTCCGCGGCGATCGATCGTGACGCGTTCGCCGGCGTCGATCCGCGCGGCCGGGCCGTACTGGTGCACACCGGTTGGGACCGGCACTGGGGCACGGCCACCTACGGAGCGGGCGGACATCCTTACCTCACCCACGGGGCGGCCGAGCTGCTGGTGCAGGGCGGTGCGCGCCTCGTGGGGATCGATTCCCTCAACATCGACGACGCGACCGACGGCACCCGTCCGGTGCACACCCTCCTCCTCGGCGCGGGGATTCCCGTCGTCGAGCACCTCACCGGGCTCGAGCGGCTCCCGGACACCGGGTTCCGCTTCTTCGCCGTGCCGCCGAAGGTGCGCGGCATGGGCTCGTTCCCGGTGCGCGCGTTCGCCGTGCTTCCCGCCCGCTGATTCGGAGGTCATTCAGTGGCGAACACTCTGCTGGCCCTGGCGGCCGGCCTCGTGATCGGCTGGCTCGTCGGGATGCTGTACTTCCTGACGTGGAAGGCGAAGCACACCGGGGCAATACGCCAGGACGCGGTGCAGCGCAGCCAGGCGGTGACCGTCGGCAAAGTCACCGAGCAGCTGCTGCCCTACCTCCCCGGCTTCCGATTCAACCCGAAAGACGCCCGCTTCCTGGGCAGCCCGGTCGACTTCGTGGTGTTCGACGGCTTGGATGAGGGCGAGCTGCGGGGGGTGTGGTTCCTGGAAGTGAAGACCGGCAACGCCGTCTTGAGCGGCCGCGAGCGGCAGATCCGGGACGCGATCCTCGAAAAACGCGTGGGGTGGGACGAGCTGCGCCTGCCGGGCCGTTAGCCGCTCAGAACGTCAGCTCGATGCCCACGCGCACCAGACGTGGGGGCCCGTAGGCGAAGAGCGGCTGCGCGAAATCGCGCGCCGCCGCGAGATACAGCGGCATCAGCTCGCCCGGTCCTTCGATGAACCCGTTGCCGTCGAGATCCGCCCACTGCCGGTACCGTGGCGACTCGTAGGGGATCGGTTCGGGATGGGCCGTCGATGCCGCCTGCGCCAAGGCTTGCAGGGTGGCGTCGGTCGCGGCGGGCTCGCCGGTGTCGCGCCGTACGGCGACCGTGTTGCGCCGGTTCAGGAGATTGCGGGCGTCGATGTACACGCCCCCGCGCAGCCCCCAGAGCCGCACGGGGCGGCGCACCAGCGCGTCGAGCGAGTACTCGGGGGGCAGCCGGCTGGCGTTCGGCAACCCGATCAGCGTGTCCCCCGTGGTGTTGGTGCGGGAGTAGGGCAGCCCCGACCCGAAATGGAAGATCGCCGCGGCTTCGAGCCCCCCGAACAACGCGGTCCCGAACAGTCGCGGTCCCGCGCCGTCGCTCACCCGCGCCTGGCCCACGACGGTGAGGCTGTGATGCCGGTCGTAGTCGAGTGGGAACTCGACGCGCGCCGGGTTGATCGTGTCGCCCAGCGTGTCGATCCGGATGCGGCGCAACAGCTGGAACGCGTTGGTGGCGGTCGCGGTCGCCGACTGAAACGTGTAGGCCACGCGTACGCCCCATCCGTGCACCGGCTCCTTTTCGAAAATCAGCTCGATCCCTTTCACGGTCCCGAAGTCCGCGTTGCCGAAGATCGACGAATCGGGGTCGAGCCCCAGCGGCACCGAGGCGACCAGCCCGTCGAGCCGCTTGATGAAGAGGTTGGCTCGCACCGCCGTGACCTCGGTGGGCCGCAGCCGCAGGCTGAACTCGTACTGCATCGCCCCTTCGAATCCCAGCGCGGGGTTGCCGCGGCGGAACCGGCCGGTGCGCGTGGTATCGTCGAAGGTGGCGTCCACCAGATACTGGAAATCCGGCGCCTGACTGAACCGTCCCCAGCTGGCCACGAAGGTGGCGCCGCGCAGCACCGTCGAGACCGCGAAGCGCGGATTGAGCGAGCGCTGCGCCCCGAACCCGCGGCTGCCGAGCGCCACCGGCACCTTGCCGTCGAACTGGTCGTAGCGCAGCCCCACGGTGAACGCCAGATCCTCGATGCGCAGCTGCGTCTCGGCGTACGCGGCCGCGCTCACGGGCCGGAAGTCCGCCGCGGTGGGTCCGGGCACGGTGCTGTCCGCCGGGAGGAATGCGGACAGCCGCTGGAACGTCTGCACGTGTTGCCCGGCCAGCTCGCCGCCGAGGTAGAAATCGGCGTCCCGTCCCGCCCCGAGTGTCGCATCCAGTTTGGTGCGCACCTCGCGGAAGCGGTTCCAGACGATGTCGCCGCGCGGGCCGGTCCCGAGGAAGAACGCCGGCACACCCCACGGCGTCCGGTCGCTCCAATCCGGCGCGTCGAACCCGGGCAGCGCGCCCCGGGCGGCCGCCGTGTCCTGCCGCCGCGCCAGATCCTCGCCCAGGAAATGGAACGACTCGAAGGTGAAGGCGCCGAAGCGCTGCGCCGGCTGATCCGACAGCGCGCCGCGCAGGAACACGCGGTCGAAGTATCCCACGCGCAGGTCGATCGTGAGCGGGTTCAGGGAGCCCGGGCCCGAGGTGTGCTGCAGCTGCCCCGTGAGCAACGTGCCGCGCACGCGCTGCGCCGGTGCGAGCGACGGGTCGTACTTGTACGCCGGATCGAACAGCAGGCGCTGCTCCACCGACTGGAGTCCGAACAGCCGCAGGGTCTGCCGCGCGCCGAGGGGAATGCTCAGCTTGAGCGCCCCGTCGTAGTGCTCCCCGCCGTTGTGCGGCAGGAGCGACGGGTTCTGGGAGCGCCCATCGCGCGGATCGGGGGGCCCCGGCGCGTTCACCGGATCGGCATCGAGGCGCCCCTGAAGGTCCAGCACGCCGGCGAACCCGATGCCGTGTCCAATCGGGCCCGACCCGCCGACCACCAGCCGGTCGATGCCGTAATCCCAGCCCTGCGGCAGCGGCCGGTCGCTCTCGTAGGCGGCGCGGCCTTCCCAGCGCTCCCCACCGTCCTTGGTCACCACATTCACGAGCCCCGAGATGGCCTGCCCGTAGCGTGCCGAAAAGCCGTTGGTGACGAGCGATGCTTCGGTGAGGATGTCGGGCGGAATCCGGATGCCCAGTGAGCCGGTGGAGGCGTCGAGCTGATTCTTGACGCCGATGCCGTCCAGCACGAAGGCCTGCTCGCCCAGCCGTCCGCCCCGATAGCTCTCGCCCACGGCGCCAGCCGACAGGGCCACCGCCTCCTCGACGCTCGTGACCGGAAGCTGGCGCATCTCCTCACCCGTGATGCGCTGCAGATCCTGCGGCACCATCGGGTCGAGCACGCGGTCGGGCACCGCCGTCACGGCGATGGACTCGATTTGGAGGGCGAGAGATTGCAGAGAGACGTTCAACGTCACCGTCTCGCCGCTGCGCACCAGCACGCTGTCGTACAGCGTGGGGCGATAGCCGATCCGCGCCACCTGCACCCGGTGCCAGCCGCTGCGGACCTCCCGCACCCGGAAAAAGCCGCCCGTGTCGGTCGCCGCCCCCTGACGGCCGCCGTCCACCGCGATGATGGCATTGCCGACGCCCTGCCCCGATACGGCGTCGCGCACCCGGCCGGCGATCGCGCCGCTGGTCTGTGCCGCGGCGGGCGAGCCGCACAGCAGCGCCGCCAGGAGCGCGCGCCTTACGGCAGCTCGAAGCGCCACAGGTCGCTCACGGTTGAAAAACTCGTATCCGGCGGGACGACGACGATCGGATAGCCCTCGGCGATCAGGATGCGGCCGGTGGGATCGAGCGCCAGGTGGCGGAACAGCATGTCCGTCACCGGCTGGACCTGATCGACGCCGCTCGGCAGATCGACGACGTGCACCTCGCCGCCCCGGTCTCGCACGATGGGGCCGAGCACCGAGTCGATACCGATTTCCATGTGCCCACCGACCACGGCCACGAGGCGATTGCCCGCCACCTGTACGTCGCGGGGCAGCGCGCCCGTCCCGAAATCGTGCGCCACGTCGAGCGCGCCGCTCCCAAGCGCCAGGCGGAACACCCGTGAGTCACCGGTCACGGTGAAGTACACGGTGTCGCTGCCTACCGTAGTGAAAGACGACGCCGAATCGGTGCCGGGGAGAATCGAGAGCGCGGGCACCGCACCGCTGACATCGAGCCGCGCGATTTCGACGCCGATGGTGATGGTGTCCCGGCCGCACGTCTGACATGGAGCGACGTATTTGACGCTCTGGGCGAGATACACCAGGGCCTGGTCGCTCAGCCAGCGGATCTGCGCCGCTTCATCGTGGTCATGTCCGCTCGGCGCCGCGATCGGGAACGTCTCGAGCACCGTGACTCGTCGCGGGTCAGCGAGCGTGGCGAGGGCCAGGTCGTGGCGGCGCGGCGACAGCGGCCAGGAGAAGCCGATCGGCGCGCTGGCCCGCACGTAGACGAGCCGCCCGGCGCCGCTCACCGCTGCTGCGCTGTAGGCATTGACCGAGTCGCTCGATGCGGCCGTCAGGTTGCAGATCTCGCGCTCGATCGATCCGCCCGCCGCGGGCATCCGGGCGAGGCACCGGTCGAGGTCGGGCCGATCGAGCCGCTCGACCGTATAGAGGAAGCCCGAGGCGTCCGGCAGCCATGCGGGGGCCAGGTCCTCGCCGAGGTTGAAGGTGAGCCGGACCAGCGAGCCGGACCCGGCCGGCCGGCCCGGCGTGTAGCTCGCCGGAGTGAACGGGCCTTCGTGCGAGCAGGAAACGACGGCGAGCGCGAGCGCGAGCGCGCGTCGCAGCCGCGCATGGGTCGATGTCACGTGCGCATCCGTCCCGCCAGCTCCTTCACCAGCTTGGCCGCCACGGTGGCGGTGAGCGACTGCACGTCGACCTCGGGATTGAGCTCCACCACGTCGGCCCCCACGATCGATACCTCCAGACTATGCAGCATCGTCAGCACGTCGC
>JBGPHP010000145.1:0-7720 GCA_041484445.1 Gemmatimonadota bacterium | reverse complement strand
TGGACGAGGTCATTTTCGAGGAGTTCAAGGGGACCGGCAACATGGAAGTGATCCTCGACCGCCGCATCGCGGACCGCCGCGTGTATCCCGCCATCGACGTGCAGCGCACCTCGACCCGCAAAGAAGAGCTGCTGCTGGCCAAAGAAGAGCTCAACAAGGTCTACCTGCTGCGCAATTTCCTCGCCGACATGCCGCCGGTGGAGGCGATCGAGTTCTTGCTCGAGCGGATGAAGCGCACCAAGTCGAACCAGGAGTTCTTCGCGACCATGTCGCAGGGGTAGGCGGTGGGGCGCCTGCTCGGAGTGGATTGGGGCGAACGCCGCATCGGCCTGGCGCTGTCCGACGAGTCGCAAACCCTCGCCCAGCCGCTCGCCACGCTCACGCGCCGCACCGGCAAACGCTTTCCGATGAAGGACCTGCTCGCCCAGCTCGACCGGCACGACGTCGCCGGCATCGTGGTCGGGCTCCCGCTCGAGGCCTCGGGCGCCGAGGGGGAGTCGGCCCGGGCCGCCCGGTCCCTGGCCGAGGACATCGCGCGGCGCTCGGGCCGCCCCGTGGAGCTGATCGACGAGCGGTTCACGACCGCGCGCGTGCGCCAGGCCGTGCAGGAGATGGGGGGAAAGACCAAAGGCCGCGCCGCGGATGTCGACGCCCTCGCCGCCACCCTCCTGCTGCAGCACTTCCTGGACAGCCGCCGCGGGAGCGCCGTGTGAAGACCCTCGTCGCGCTGCTGCTCGGCCTGGCCGCCTGCCGCGCTCCCGCCTCCCTGCCGTGTGACGCCCGCGGACCGGAGTGCATCGCGCTGACCATTCCCCGGGGGGCGACGCTCTCGGCCGCGGTGGACTCGCTCACCGCGCACGATCTCGTCAGCCCACGAGCGCTGTTCGCCCTCTACGCACGGATGCGGGGCCTCGGGGGCTCTTTGAAAAGCGGCATCTACGCGTTCCGCCGCGACGCCCGCTGGGGTGACATCGTCGCCGCCCTGAAGCTCGGCCGGGGCACGCTGGTGCGCTTCACGGTCCGCGAAGGACTGCAGATGGCCGAAGTCGCCGACCTGGCCGCCCAACAGCTCCAGGTGCCGCGAGACTCGTTTCTCGAAGCGACCCGCGATCCGGCAATGCTCGAGCTGCTCAGCGTCGGCGCCTACGCGACCAACACCGAAGGCTACCTCTACCCCACGACGTATACCGTGCGACCCCGTCTCTCCGGCCGCGAGCTGGTGCGGCTGATGATCGAGGAGTTCAACAGCCACTGGTCCCCGGCCTGGAACGCGCGCCTCGACAGCATGCACATGTCCCTGCACGACGTCGTGACGCTGGCTTCGATCATTCAATCGGAGGTGCGGTACGCACCCGACCGTGAATACGTCTCCGCGGTCTATCACAACCGGCTTCGCCTCGGGATGCTGCTGCAGGCCGACCCGACGGTCGTGTACGCGATGGGCCGGCGGCCCCGGCGGGTGTACGAAAAAAACCTGCTGATCCGCTCGCCCTACAACACCTACCTGCACCCCGGGCTGCCTCCCGGGCCGATCAGCCAGCCCGACAGCGCGTCGCTCGCCGCCGCCCTCTACCCCGCCCAGGCGCCGTTCTTGTATTTCGTCGCGCAGCCCGACGGGAAACACATCTTTTCCGTCAGCTACCGGGAGCACCTCGCGGCGATTCGCCAGGTGAAGGAGCAGGTGCAGGAGATACGAGCGCGCGCGCGGCAGTCTCGGGGTCCTGTGCCTCCAGCACAGCGGCGATGACGGCGACCCCGACGGCACCCGCGGCGAGGATCGACCGGGCGTTCGCCGCGGTGATGCCGCCGACACCGATCACCGCTAAGCCCCGTGGCGCCAGGCGTTCCAGCGCCGCAAAGCCCGCGGGGCCCAGGGGCGGGCCGGCGTCCGGTTTCGAAGCGGTGACGAAGCAGGGGCCGATGCTCCAGTAGTCGGCCGGCACCGGACGGGCCCGACCGGCCTCCGCCGCCGAGCCGACCGAGGTACCGAGGATGAACCCGGGCGGCACGTATGGGCGCACGGCGCCGACCGGCAGGTCGTCCTGCCCGAGGTGCGCGCCCGCCGCCCCGGCAGCGAGCGCCACGTCCACGCGGTCGTTGACGAGCACGGGAACGGGCAGCGCGGCGACGAGCGCGCGCACGAGCACGACCAGATCGCGCGGCGCAGCCTGTTTGTCGCGCACCTGGACCATGGTCGTCCCGCCCCGCACGGCGGCGCGGCACACAGCCACCGGATCGCGACCGCGCAGCAGCGGCCGGTCGGTGATCACCATCAAACGCAGCTGATCGGCGAGGGACATGGACACCGACAAAGCTATCGCGACGGTCAGCGCGAAGGGTGCCGCCCGCTGGGCGGCCGGCCACCCCTGGATCTACCGCAGCGACGTGCTCGACGCGCCGCGGGGCGCCGCGGGGATCGTGCGCGTACGGGACCGGCGCGGCGCACCGCTCGGCCAGGCGCTGTACTCGCCGCGCAGTGAGATCCGCCTCCGGCTGCTGACGAGCGGTGATGAAGCCATCGACGCCGCCTGGTGGCGCTTCCGGATCGCCGCGTGCGCCGCCCGGCGCGAAGGGATTCCCGCCACTGCCTTCCGCGTCGTCCACGCCGAAGGCGACGGCCTGCCGTCGCTCGTGGTCGATCGCTACGGTCCCTTCGTCGTCGCCCAGCTCCTCTCCGCCGGCCTCGAGGCGGTGCGCGACGACGTGCTCGCCGGCCTGCGCCTGGCGCTCGAGCCCCAGGGGATCCTGCTGCGCCACGACACCGCGATACGACGGCACGAAGGCCTGCCGCTCGAAGTGGAGCTCGTCTACGGGGACGTCCCCGACGCGGTGGAGGTGCGCGAAGGCGAGGTGCGCTACCTGGCCGCCCCGCGGCACGGGCAGAAGACGGGCGCGTTCCTCGACCAGCGCGAGAACCGCCTGCTGGTGGCGGCCCACACCCGAACGGGAGGCCGGGGGCTCGATGTCTTCACCTACCACGGCTCGTTCGCACTGCATCTCGCGCGGCGCGCCGCGACCGTGCTGGCCGTGGACCAGAGCCCCGAGGCGCTGGCCCGTGGCGCGCACAACGCCTCACTGAACGGCCTCGCCAACATTTCCTGGCGCGAGGCCAACGCCTTCGACCTGCTGCGCGCCCTCGAACGGGCCGGTGAGCGGTTCGACACCATCGTGCTCGATCCGCCGGCGTTCGCGAAAACGAGGGCCACGCTGCCGCGCGCTCTCGCGGGCTACAAGGAGATCAACCTCCGGGCGATGCGGCTGCTCGCGCCGGAGGGCACGCTCTTCACGTGCTCCTGCTCCTACCACGTCCACCGGGCCGACTTCCTCGCCATGCTGGCGGCCGCCGCCGGCGACAGCGGTCGCCGTCTCGAGCTGGTCCGCACGACCGGCGCCGCCGGCGACCATCCGGAGATCCTGAACGTCCCCGAGACGGGATACCTGAAGGGCGCCTTGTTGCGTGCGGTCGATGAGCGGCTTCCCGGTTGACTCTCCGCGTCCGCCTTACAACCTTGCATCCATGCCATCCGCCCGGCCCGAGGGGGGGGTGCGCCACCGGACAGCCCTGGTCCGGCGCGTGCTCATCGGACTGTTTTTCGCCAATCTGGCCGTCGTCGCCGCGAAACTCGCCGTGGGGCTCAGGGCGCACTCGCTCGCCGTCATGGGCGATGCCCTGCATTCCTCGGTCGATGCGCTCAACAACCTCCTCGCCCTGGTCGTCGTCCGCGTGGCTGCCCAGGCACCCGATGAGGACCACCCGTACGGGCACGGCAAGTTCGAGACACTGGGCGCGCTGGCGATCGTGGGCTTTCTCTCGGTCACCTGCTTCGAGCTCGCCCGGGGTGCCGTGACGCGACTGGCGGGCACGCACAGCGCGCCGCTGGTGACCGACGCCCAGCTCATCATCCTGGTCGGCGGCTTGGGCGTGAATGCCCTGGTGGCGTGGTACGAGCACCGGCGGGGGGAAGAGCTGCAGAGTGAGCTGCTGGTGTCCGACGCCGCCCATACGCGCAGCGACGTCTACATCACGACGGGGGTGCTCGTCGGGCTGTTGCTGTCGCGCCGGGGCTGGTGGTGGGCCGATCCGGCGCTGGCGCTCGTGATCGCCGTCTTGATCGTCCGCGTCGGTTACCAGATCACCCAGCGAACGGTGCCCATCCTCGTCGATCAGCGCGCCCTGCCACGCGGAGAGATCCAGTCGGTGGCCGAAGCCGTGGCCGGGGTGCGCGGCGCGTACGACATCCGCTCCCGCGGCGGGGGCCAGGCGCGCTACGCCGAGGTGACCATTGCCGTGGATTCGGCCACCAACGTCGCCGCCGCACACGCGATCGCCGACGAGGTCGAACACCGGTTGAAGAACGATCTCCGGCTGGATGAAGTCACGGTGCACATCGAGCCGTGCTGAGCACCCTGGATCAGGGCGCCCGCGCCCGCCGCTCCCACCGCCCCGCGCGCTCGCTGCGGCAGGAGTTCGAGGAGTTCCTGTTCCAGCGGATCGAGGAATACAAGAACTCGCTGTCGCGCGCCGAGCTGCTGGAGATCGGGGATGAGGCCGTGCGCGAGCTCGAGGTGGCCGCGGCCGATCAGTACCTGCTCACCGAGGTGCTGCTGCTCGAACACGTGGACCGCATCATCTCCCGGCGGCTCCGCCTCCCCAGCTTCCAGCGCTGGTCCCGCAGCCACCGCGCCCTGCGCGCCGCGCAGCGCGAGCCGACGCACTGGGAGCTCGAGTCCGCGAGCCCGCTCATCGCCTGGGCGCGTCGCCTCGAGCCGGGTGACGCCGCCGTCGTGATCGGCGCCGCCGCGCTGCCGGCCGCCCTGTTCATCGCCGCGCACGACGTCGAGGTCCTGCTGCTCGACCAGGATCTCGCTGCCGTAGAAAGCGCCGAGGCGCGCGCGGTCACCGAGCAGCTGGCCGGCCGGTTCCACGCCCTGGTCGTCCAGTTCGGCAGCTGGATGCCCGATGTGCCGGTGACCGTCGCGGTCCTCCACCCGGCGGCGCTGGGCGCGCTCGAGCCCGAGCCGCGCTTGC
The DNA here is from genome assembly GCA_041484445.1 of Gemmatimonadota bacterium. Taxonomy (GTDB): domain Bacteria; phylum Gemmatimonadota; class Gemmatimonadetes; order Gemmatimonadales; family GWC2-71-9; genus DASTHG01. The sequence continues at coordinate 2,691 of JBGPHP010000145.1, read as the reverse complement.
GGCTCGTGGCGGATCTGCAGACCCGCACTCCCCCGGGCGGCGTGCACATCGTGCTGCCGTCGCGCCGCGAGGCCGGCGCCGCCATCATCCCCATCGGGAGCGATACCCTGCTCGCCCTCTACTCCGCGTGGCAGATCGAACGGCGCCCACGCGGTCGCCGCGGCGGGTTCGCCGCTTCGAAACCCGAGCGTCACTCCGACACAAAGGTGAACGTGTCAGAGTAGTAAATCGCCGCCAGGGTGATATCCGTAACACCTTGCAGGTAAATGCGTTGCGAAAATCACGGGCGTGGCCCGTCGATTGCCTTACTAGTGAACGACGCACAACCTGCAACGGTGCTGCATGACGAGTTTGCCACTGGTACTCGACGACGAACCGCTCGGCATCATCCTGCGAGCCGGCCAACGCACACTCCGGCCGGCCAGGATCTGGGCGTATTGCTGGTGTGATGATGACACCGATTCGGGAGATCACGTCCATCGGCGCCTGCCGGTGGATCCCCACCCGGCGGGCACGTAAGCCGCGGGTCGCATAGACGAGTACGGGGCCGGCGCGACGCCGGCCCCGCTGTTTTTGTGCCCCCTTGACCCGTCAGGGAGTCGCGACGTGGAGCGTCGTGGCCAGGTGGTATTCCGGATTGCCGCACACGCTCGCCTGCACCGCATAATCTCCCGGTCGGGATACGACGTCGGCCGGGACCGGAATGAAGACCCGCAACACCGGTCCGATCCTGATCGCGAACGGCGCGCCCTTCTGAGACACGCGCCACGCATCACGCCAAGTGGGCTCCCGCGCCCCCGGGCTCCCCACGGAAAAGCAGATCAGATCCTGGGTCGGCAGCTGGATCTCGATGTCGGTCTGGCCGGAGACGTTGATCTTGTAGAAGATCAGCGGCGTGATCCCGTTAGTCGGCAGGCCCGATGCGGTCGCCGCATAGTGGCGGGGGACCACGGCGAGGGACACGTTGGCGTGGTGCGACAGGCTGACCACTTCACGAGTCGCAGCGCCGGCCGGCTCCACGTCACGGACGCGCCCCGGCGTAAAGGGGTGCCCATCGGGCGCCTCCGCCCCCAACATCCCCGTGGCTTCCACATACCGGCTGTCCCAATCCCGCCAGTGCGTGGCATCGCCGGTGAGGGAGAGCACCCAGATCTGCGTGCCGGCGTCGACGAAGGGTTCGGCCAGCACCACCACGGCGCGCATCCCGGTCGCGGAGTCACCACTCACGGCGATGACTCCCCGGACGGTCACAGTGGTGTCTTGGACGGGCACGGCGCTGAGGACGGCGGCGGCGAAGCCCGCAATCACGAAGAGCATGTGTGCCCCCTTGTCCGGTTGCCCCAGGCTGAACCCTGCCGTAGTCTATACGACAACGCTCACCATGGTCACCCTCACGATCAACGGAACGCCGCTCGCGGCAGAACCGGACCGCACGATCCTCGACGCGGCCCGGGCCGCCGGGATCGAGATTCCGACCCTCTGCTGGTATCCCAAGCTCTCCATCGTCGGTAACTGCCGCATCTGCCTCGTTTCGGTGGAAGGCCAGCCCAAGCTCCTTCCCGCCTGCGCCACCAAAGTCGCCGACGGGATGGTCGTGACCACCGAATCCCATGCGGCGGTGGAGAATCGCAAAGGCCTGCTGCGCCTGCTGTTGGAGCGCTATCCCGGCGACCACCTGCGCGACGGCGGGCGGGCCGACCCGCGCAACGAGTTCGAGCAGTACGTGGTGCGCTACGGCGTAACGCCCTCACCGAGCGGTGGCCGGGACCTGTCGCTGCGCTCGGGCGACGAGCGCCCCGGCGATCCGATGATCCGCCACGACATGACGACCTGCATCCTGTGCACCCGTTGCGTCCGGGCCTGCGAGGACATTCAGGTCGTGGGCGTGCTCGACGTCGGCCGGCGTGGGGAGCATACCGAGATCATCGTGGGCGCCGACGGCGATCCCGACAAGGCCGGCTGCACCTGGTGCGGCGAGTGCGTCCGCGTGTGTCCGACCGGGGCGATCTTCGAAGTGTTGCCCAAAGAGCACTTCCAGCCCGAGCAGATCCGCCGGCCGGAGTCGATCGTGCGCTCCGTCTGTCCGTACTGCGGCGTCGGCTGCCAGCTGGACCTGCACACCGCCGACAACAAGATCGTCCGCGTCACCTCCCCCGACATCGAGATCGACACCCCGAACCAGGGGAGCACCTGCGTGAAGGGGCGGTTCGGCTACGACTTCCCCCAGCACCGTGACCGGCTCACCCGGCCGCTGATCCGCCGCGGCTGGGAGCGAGCGGGGAGCCGCTGGGTCTGGCGCGGCCCCGGCGGCGCGGATCGCCGCGGCGGTCCCTGGCGCACGATCGAGGGTGAGGGCCAGCAGACCAAGCCCGGCACGCCGCCACGGAAGACGGGAAAGTCGGTCCGTCAGCTGCCGCTGCTCGAGCGCATCGACATGGACCTGCGCGACCGCGTCGCGACCCCGGCGTCGTGGTACGAGCCGTTCCGCGAGGCGACCTGGGAAGAAGCGCTGGGGCTCACCGCCCAGGAGATGGGACGCATCAAACGCGAACGGGGACCCGACGCCCTGGCGTGTTTCTCCTCCGCCAAGTGCTCGAATGAAGAGAACTATCTGCTGATGCGTCTCTTCCGGGCAGCCATCGGCACCAACAACGTCGACCACTGCACCCGGCTGTGCCATTCCACGTCGGT
>JBGPHP010000144.1:0-7827 GCA_041484445.1 Gemmatimonadota bacterium | reverse complement strand
TTCTTGAGCAGCCTGCCGCCCGTCGCCCACAGCTCGATCTGGCGGGGCTGCCCGACGGCCGACCAGCGGTCGATGTAGAGGCGCGTGTCGGGCGACATGTCGATCTGGTGCGTCCCCGCCGTCGTCGTGAGTCGCCGCTGGCCCTTGCCGTCGAAGCCGACGGCATACAGCTGCCGCTCGAGCGGTGACGCTTCGGTGGACGTGTAATAGATCGTGCCGCGCTGCGCATCGGTCCCTTCGATGCGCGTCACGCTCCAGCGCCCGCGCGTCACCTGGTTGAGGAGCTTTCCGGCGTAGTCGTACCGGTAGATATGTTGCCAGCCGTCGCGGTCGGAGATCCAGAGAAACTCAGGCCTGCCGGCGGGGAAGCTCATCAAGTCGTCGACGCCGGCGTAGAAATCGTACACGTCGAGCCAGGTGTCGGATTGCTGGGTGAACACGAGGCGGCGCCCGCCGGTCGTGACGTCGAAGAAATAGAGCTTGAGGAGGTTCTGAGACCGGTTCAGCGTGAGCACCGCCAGCGTGTCGGCGCGGCTCGTCCAGTAGATGCGCGGCACGTAGTACTCGCCCGTCTCACCCGGGTCGAGCCAGACGCGGCGGCCGGAATGGACGTCGACCACGCCGATCTTCACCCGGGGGTTCGAATCGCCCGGCTGCGGAATGCGGATGGTGGTCCAGTCGGGATGGGCACCCGAGAAATCGGAGAATTGCAGCACGGGTTCCGGGCTCTCATCGACCTGCCAGAACGCGATGTGCCGGCTGTCCGGAGACCAGCTCCACGCCTGCGCCAGCCCGAACTCTTCCTCGTACACCCAATCGAAGTGTCCGTTGTAGGCCGTCGGGGTGGCGTCGCTCGTGAGCGGCGTCTCCTTCGCGGCCGCGAGGTCGTACTCGAACATGTTGCCGTCGCGCTCGTAGCCCATCATCGCCCCGTCGGGCGAGAGCTCCGCCGTGCGGGCGCCGCGGGCCCCGAGTGTCAGCGAGCGGTCGGCGAGCGCGTAGACGTAGTAGTCGGACGTGCCGGAGCGCCGGTAGAGCGGCTGGAACTTCGTCTGGAACACGAGGTGCTTCGAGTCCCGTGCCCACTGGAACGACTGGTAGGCGAACGCCTCGGTGGTCCCGGGAAAGACGAGGCCCTGGGCCTGGAACAGCAGGCTGTCGGATCCCGTGGCGGGATCGTAGACGCGAATCTGCTCCCCACCCGAATCAGTGCGCGCAATGAACGAATAGCGCCGGCCGCCGTCGATCCAGTTGACATTGCGGGGGCCGAACCCGCCGGACAGCGCGCTGCCGGCGCGCAGCGCCTCCTGCAACGAGGCGAACCCCGCCTTCTGTTGGGCCGTCAGCGTAAGGGGCAGGCTCAGGAGAACAGCGACGAGCGAGCGCATACGAACGGAACGCATGATGGATAGCTCACGGGCAAAGGATGTAGTAAGGTAATCCCCACCGACATGGGGAGTCGTGCGGTGCAGCAGGTAAAAGGATCGGTGCTGAAGTCTCGCCTGGCCTTCGTGGAGCAGCATGCGGGGAAGGACGGCGTGGAGCGCGTGCTCGGCACACTCGTGGCCGAGGATCGGGCGGCGCTGCGCAACTTGGTGGCCATCCAGTGGTGCCCGTTCGACCTGAGCAAGCGGCTCGATGACGCCATCGTGCAAGTGCTGGGGCACGGCAAGCCGCAGTTCTTCGAGCGTCTGGGGGCCGCGTCGGCGGAGACCAATCTCACGAGCGTGCACAAGGCGTTTCTCACCCCCGGCGACCCGGCGGCGTTTCTCGCGAAGGCGCCGCAGATCTACAAGCTGTATTACGACACGGGACGGCGGGACTACGCCAAAACGGGACCAAAGGAAGCGGTGCTCACCACGCGCGAGGCGGAGACGTTCTCCGCTCCCGACTGTCTCACGGTCGTCGGCTGGCATCGCAAGGCGCTCGAGATGTGTGGTGCCACGGACGTGCGGATCGTCGAAGAGGAATGCCGCGCGCGTGGCGGCGCGGTGTGTCGTTACCGCGTTTCCTGGACTTAACCCCCCTCCTTGCGACACCGCCTGAAGGCAGGCACAATAGACCGCCTCAGAGTCGTTTGGGATTCCTGCAAGCAGGGAGGGACCGTGGACAAGCGTGCGTTGTCTGGGGGCCTGCTGGTGATCCTCGCGTTGGCATTCGGCGCAAGCACCGCGCGAGCGCAAACGCGCGTCGTCACCGGCCGGGTTACGAGTGGACAAACCGGGCAAGGAATCGCCCGAGCGAACGTGTCCGTCGTGGGGACGGTCATCGTCGCCGTGACGAACGATCGTGGTGAGTACTCCCTGGCCGCGCCCGATGGGCCGGTCCGGCTGCTGGCACGCGCCGTGGGATTCAAGCGTCGCCAGGTGGCGATCACGGCCGACCAGGATCGGGCGGACGTTGCGCTCGACCAGGACGTGTTCAACCTCGAAGCGGTCGTCGTCACGGGACAAGCGACCGCCGTCGCCCAGCAGAACCTGGCGAACGCGGTCGCGACGATCGCGCCCGAGGTCCTGACCCGGGCGCCGACGGCGACCGTCGAAAATGCCCTGCAAGGGAAGATTCCCGGCGCGCTGGTGCAGTCGAACTCGGGCGCGCCGGGCGGCGGGGCGCAGATCACCTTGCGGGGCGTCTCGACGATCAACGGCAGTGTCAATCCGCTGATCGTGGTGGACGGGCTGGTGATCTCGAATGACGCGATCGCCAGCAACATGAACGCGGTGACGGCGGCCGCCGGCGGCGGCAACGCCTCGAACCAGGACAACCCGGTTAACCGCCTCGCCGACCTGAATCCGGCCGATATCGCGAACGTCGAAGTCTTGAAGGGCGCTTCGGCCGCGGCGATCTACGGGTCGGAGGCGGCCAACGGCGTGATCATCATCACGACGAAGCGCGGCCAGACGGGCGCCCCGCGGTTCACGCTCACGCAGCGTTTCGGGCAGTATCGGCTGGCCAACAAGCTCGGCCAACGCCAGTTCACCGACTCGGCGGACGCGGTGAGCGCATTCGGGCACGCCGCCTTGATGGGCCAGACCTGCAACCCCACGTGCCCCTTCTTCGATTTCGAGCAGGAGCTCTACGGTGAGCATAACCTGTCGTTCGAGACCGACGGCAGCGTCAGCGGCGGCACGGACCAGACGAGCTACTTCATCTCGGGCCTGGTGAAGCGCGATGGAGGGATTGCGCCGAACACCGGCTACGACAAGCAGTCGCTGCGGGCCAACATCGATCAGCTGCTGGGGAGCCGGTTCCATTTGTCGGTGAGCACCCAGCTGATCCACAGCGTGGCCGATCGCGGCATCTCGAACAACGACAATACGAGCACCAGCCCCTACCTGGTGTTCCCCTTCACCCCCAGCCTCTTCAATCTCGAGCCGGTGAACGGGGTGTATCCGTTCAACCCGTTCCCGGGGAACGGGAGCAACCCGTTGCAGACGCTCGCCCTCCTCAAGAACGCCGAGGACGTGTGGCGCGTGCTGGGCACAACGCGGTTACGGATCGACGCGCTGACGTCCGGCGCGCACCACCTCGAATTCAACCTCTCCGGGGGTCTCGACTACTACGAGCAACAGAACGACATTCTGTCGCCGCCCACGCTGAATTTCGAGCCAGCGGATGGTCAGCCGGGCACGGTGGTGCTGGGCAAGGGCTCGGACCAGCGGCTGAACCTCGTGGGGAGTGCGATCTACAACTTCACCCCGACGTCGGGGCGCTACTCCGCGACGACGTCGGCGGGCTTCCAGTTCCAGGATCAGCACCTCAACTCCACCAATGCGGTAGGGAAGACGATCCTGGCCGGACAGCAAAACATCAATCAGGCGACCAGCATCGTCATCTTCCAGAACCAGGTGCCGGTGCGGGGGTTCGGGATCTACGGTCAAGAGGAAGTTCTGGCGATCGACCAACGGCTGCTCGTCACCCTCGGCATCCGCGGCGACCGCTCGAGCGTCAACGGCGACACGCGCAAGTTCTATTTCTTCCCCAAGGCCTCCGCCTCGTATCGATTCCTGACGCCGGTCTCTGGAGTGGACGAACTGAAGCTGCGCGGAGCGTTCGGCCAGACGGGCAATCCGCCGCTGTTCGGCTAGAAGTTCACGCCGGAAGGCACCGGGGTGATCGGGGGCCAGTTCGGTACGGTCTCCGGCGCGAACGCCGGCGCGTCCGACATCAAGCCGGAGCGCCAGACGGAGATCGAAGGCGGCTTCGACGCGACGCTCGGCAACGAGTTCGCAACGCTCTCGTTCACCTACTACAACAAGACGATCACCGACCTGCTTCTGGTGGCGCGCGTAGCGCCCTCGACGGGTCGGGCCAACCGCATCTTCAATGGTGGTAAGTTGCGGAACCTCGGGCAGGAAGTCTCGCTGTCGCTCTCTCCGCTGCGCCGGCCGGACTTCAACTGGATCCTGCGCACCACCTTCTCCCGCAACCGGAGTACGGTCGTCGAGCTCCCCGTCCCGGCGTTCCAAACCGGCGGCTTCGGCACGTCGCTCGGCTCATTCCGGATCGAGCAAGGGAAGTCGGCGACGCAAATCGTCGGCAACGAAGGGGTGGTGGGGAACTCGGAGCCCAAGTTCCAGATGGCCCTCTCCAACGATCTCACCTGGAGGCAGTGGAGCTTCAGCTTCCTGTGGGATTGGAAGAAGGGGGGCGACATCATCAACTTGACCCAGCTGCTGTACGACGCCGGAAACAACTCCCCCGACCAAGTCCCCGCCGGCAACAAGCGCATCTCGACCTGGGGCGGCGGCTCCTGCGCCACGTGCTTGACGAAGGTCTACGTTCAGGACGGGTCGTACCTGAAGCTGCGCGAGCTGTCGCTCACCTATGAGCTCCCGGCCTCGGTGGTGGGACATCTGTTCGGTGGCGTGCGCTACGCCCGGCTCAATGTGAGCGGCCGGAACTTGATTCGCATCACCCCGTACAAGGGGATGGATCCGGAGGTGTCGAACTTCGGCAACCAGGCGATCGCGCGCAACATCGACGTCGCCCCGTTCCCGCCGAGCCGCAGCTTCTTCTTCTCGATCGACTTGGGGTTCTGACCATGAGACCGATCCTACACGCAGTTTCGGCCTTGGGCCTCGGCGGCGCGCTCGTCCTCGGCGCCTGCAATTTTGAAATCACGAACCCGAATGCCCCCACGGAAATCGGCGACAATGCCACCCCGGCGCACGTCGCGGCCGCGATGGAAGGGTTGCTGATCGGGGCGCGGGGGGATGTTCCCAACTGGATTCTCAAGTCGGCCATTCTCGGCCGCGAAGGATACCGGATCGATGCGGCGGATCCGCGCTTCATTTCGGAGCTGATCACCGCGACGAAGCTCGATCCCTCGAACGGCGCCTTCGGCGGCGGACAGTGGCAGGCTGAATACGCCGCGATCCGCAGCGGATACAATGTGCTGAACGTCATCGGGACCGCGCAGATCAGCGATCCGGAAAAGGAAGGGGTGCGCGGGTTCACGCAGACGATCCAGGCGTATGCGTACATGCTGGTGCTGTTCGCGCATACTGAGGATTCGATCCCGATCGACGTCAACCGGCCGCTCAGCGATCCTCCCGCTCCGTTCGTGACGAACGTGGCGGCGTGGGACCACGTGGTGAGCCTGCTCGATTCCGCCAAGACCCACCTGCTGGCGGCGGGGAGCGCGTTCTCGTTCACGCTGCCGCCGGGGTTCACCGGTTTCAGCACGCCGGCCGGGTTCCTGAAGGTGAACCGTGCGCTGCTGGCACGCTCGGACCTGTACCGCGCCAGCGAGTTCACGTGCGCGGCCTGCTACGACGATGCGCTCACCGCGCTGGGCGAATCGTTCGTGGACACCACCGCCTCGCTCGACGTCGGCGCGTATTTCGATTTCAGCGCCAACTCGGGCGACGTCACCAACGGGTTGGCGCAGCAGCCGACATCGGCAATCAACCTGGTGCACCGGTCGCTGAAGGACAGCCTGGCCGTCAACGGTGGAAGCGACGCCCGGTTCACGGCGAAGGTGGCGGATCGTGGCGACACGCTTCGTGACCCACTTGCGCCAACTGGTCATTTCTCGGCCTTGTCGTGGATCCGGTACCCGACCCCATCGTCGCCCATTCCGATGATTCGCAACGAGGAGCTGATCCTGATCCGTGCCGAAGCGAACAACAACAAGACCGCCCGCGACGCGGTGGCGGCGGCGGCGGACATCAACTTCATCCGGGTCAATTCCGGCGGCCTCGCGGCGGATGCCGGGCTGGCGGCGGCAACGCTACAGGCCGTAGAGGACGAGATCCTGATCCAGCGGAAGTACTCGCTGCTGTACGAGGGGATGCGCTGGGTCGACATGCGTCGCACCGGCCGGCTCGCGCAGATTATTCTCGACGTTCCGGCAACCGATCACGTGTTCAGTACGATGCCGGTTAATTCGTTCGAGGTGGATTCGCGAAAGTAGCGGTTTGTTCGAGATTTGCGAGACCGCTGGACGGCACCCGCCGTCCGGCGGTTCTCGTTTTCGAGGACGTCAAAAGACGTTGAGCACGGCGACCCGCCCCCCCATGCCGTCCGGCACGCTCGGCACGCCGTCCGGGATCCGCCACGGCGCTCCGTCGATGAAGACCACAAACCGGTGCGGGCCTGCGGACAACGCGATGAGCAGCTCCCACTGGTCGGGGTCCGATTGGGCGAGCGGCGTCGGCGTCCACTCGTTCCAATCGCCGGCGATCGCGACACGATGAGCGTCCCGCAGCCGCAGCCGGATCACGATCCCGTCGCCCCGCCGGAACGCGGTAAGCGATCGGGAGCGCACAAGGCTCGTGGGTGCGGCACGATGGGAGGGGAGGTGTACCCGGACACCGATGGAAACGAACCCGCTGGCCGGCAACCCCTGGTACGGGTCGGGCAGGACATTGCCGCCCGAAGCCTCGAGCGAGACACCCGGGGCGAGGCGAAGGTCGACCGCCGCCAGGCCGGCCCCTCTCGATCCGTACACCCGACTCACTCGCGCCGCGGTCGAGAGGCGTGCCTCGACGCGACCCGTGTGGAGTATCACTCCGCCGGCGAGATCGGTATACCAGGATCCGAGGAATCGCGTCGGCTCGATACTGGCGAACAGCGCTGTGCGCGCCGGCACGGTCTGCCACCAACCGCGGACCCGCGCGCGCCACGCGGTGACCGGGAGCGCGTGGAGGATCCATCCGGAGGCGGGCCCCGTAGCGACGGCGATGCCCCATCGAGGTGCGGCGAACAACGCCTCAGCGCCGAGCTGTCCCGCTCCGCTTCCAGCGCTGTGACCACTCGCGGCGCCTGAGAGCTGGGCGTCCACCGCAAGACGCCAGCGATCGTCCAGCGGTGGGGTCGCTACCCACAGGGCAAGGCGGCCTTGCACATAGCCGTTGCCGGACGGGAGCTGCGCCAGTGTTCCGTCCGCCTCCAGGCTCCTGCCGGGACCCAGGAGCTGCAGCGCGGGACCGAGCGAGACAACCCCCAGAGTCGAGCCGCCGGGGAAACGTACGGTCCCAAATCCGAGACCAAGGGAGGCATCGGCTTGTGCCGGCGCGCACGCCGGGCAAACGACGAGCAGCACTCCCGCGATCGGTCCCACCAGCCGGCCGGACATGGAACCCGCAAAATACGAAGGGGCGCAGATCGCTGCGCCCCCCAAAACCGATGCCGGCAGGCCGGCCTCAGCTGCGAATGGCCGCGATGGCCTCCGCGTGCCGGCGCGTGAGGCTCGTGAGCCACGCGAGCACCGTGAGCTCTCCCGGGACGTAGCGCTCGGCCTGGCAAAAGGCCTCGAGGAAGGCCTGGGAAACCGCCCGTTCGGCTCGGGTCGGATCGGGGACGATGCCGATTGCCACGGCA
>JBGPHP010000143.1:0-7852 GCA_041484445.1 Gemmatimonadota bacterium | reverse complement strand
GGTCACGGATCACAATGTCACGCCGAGACACCTCGATGAGGCCCTTGTCCACGAGCTCTCGCATGGTCCGGCTCACGGTTTCGCGCGACGAGCCGATCATCTGAGCGATGGTGTGGTGGGTGAGACGCCGCGTGATGCGCTCGCCACCCGCTTCATCGCTCAAGTCCAGCAGCAGCCGCGCCACGCGGCCGTTGACGTCCAAAAGCACCAGACTGCCGACCTTCTCATCCACCCGGCGCAGGCGGCGCGTCAGCTCGCGCAGCATGGCCAGCGCGATGGCGGGCGTCTGCATCAGCAACCCCTGGAAATCTTCGCGGCGCAGTACCAGCAGGGTCGAGTCGCCCATCGCGATGACGTGAGCCGAGCGCGGCTCGTCGTCGATCAACGCCATTTCGCCGAAGAAGTCCCCCTCGCCCAGTACGGAGAGGATCACCTCGCGGCCGTCTTCACCGATCAACACCACCTTCACCTGGCCCTGCTTGACCACATACAGGGCGTCACCCGGATCGTCCTCGAACAGGATGACCGAGTTCTTGGGATAGGCGCGCTCCCGCGCCACCTCGAGCACCCGCTGCAATTCGAGGGGGCCGAGCTGGCTGAACAGCGGGACCTTCTGCAGGGTCGCTTCGACCGACACGCGCGAACTCCCCTCAGGGGAACGTTTTGGGATGGGGCAAGCTTATGGCCCGGGGCCTTCGGTGTCAATTCGCCCCGCGCCGCGCGGTCGGCGTTCAACTCACTGAGCGCGTTGCAGTTCCGGCTTAACGACCGTTCCCTGGCGCCTGCGGGCTCACCCCGGTCGCCGCCGAGACCAGAGGACCGTGGCACTCAACAGGAACAGTCCGAAAAACCAGACGGACGGGATGGGTCGGGAGAAGGGTGACGGCGTGCCGCCACGTCGCGGCTCGAGCCGGCCGGCCCCGACGAGATATCTGGCTGAGGCGTCAAGCAGTGCCGCACTCTGGCGGCTGCGCCACGCGCCGGCGGTCTGCACGTAGAAGCTCGGACCATTTGCCGCCTCCACGCGATGCCACCCGGCCTCGCGCGGCCAGAACAGGCCGCGCCAGCGAGTGGACACCAGGGGATCGCGAGCCAGGAACACCGAGTCGCGAGCATCCGACGGGCCGACGACCATCGCCACCGGATGATCGCCGGCGGCATCGACGGTTACCGCGACGGGCTGGTTGACGAGCCACGGTCCCGGAGTGGCGATCTCCCAGTCTTCGGCTGCGCCACGACCGTCGAGCGCCGTGAGCAGCCGGGACCAGAATGCCGCAAACGCTGCCGGCTCCCCCATCCGTACCCAACGGGCGGATTCCCGCACGACGCTGATGCCGACGCGGCCGGCTCCCCGAGGCGCGACCTGCGCCACGATTCCACCCGTCGCGTCCTCCATGAGGGGCTCGATGCCGAACCGCTCGGCGAGCGTGTAAGGTGCCGCCGGGAGTGCGGTAGTCGTCGACCGGCGCCCCGGCCACACGGGCCGTACGGCCCGCTCGTCCACGTCGTGGGCCGGCACGAAGTCAAAGCCGAGGAAGAACTCTCGGTCGCTGAAGCGGGTCGCGGCATCGTAGACCACGGTGTCCGGCTCGACCAGCACCCCGAGTCCCGCAGCGGTGACCGCGCGTCGCAACGCGGCGCGCTCGACGGCGGCCAGCCCGGCCAGCGTCCGGCCATCGATCACGACCACGTCGAACTGGGACAGCAAGCGCGGGGTCACCGCGTCCAGGCCGATGCGAACCCGGTTGACGAATTCGGTCCGAAACCGATCCCGGCTGGTGGCGGAGCGGATCGCGACGGCACCGTGATGACGAGCCAGCCAATCACGCAGGGCGCGGGTCTCGAACCGGGGCGATGATTCGAGGATCAAGAGCCGCGGCACCTGGGGTGCCACGACCGAGACACCGACGGTCTCCTGGACGACGGCACGATCGCGAATCGACACCCGCAGCACGCCGAGCATCGGCCCGAGCGAACGGGGATGGGCGGTGAGCTGGAACGTCCCCGCGTCGCTCAGCGCGGCGGAGTCGGTTCCGCCGCCCGGGTCGATGAGCGTGATGACGGCGCCGTCGGGGACGTGGTGCATCGTGCCCTCCACGACGACATCGTCGCCGAGCGGAATCTTCGCCGGCCAGGAGATCCGAGCGATCCCAGGGGCCACCGTGGACGGGTGAAAGACCACCGGAATGGAATCCACCTCGCGCCACGCTTCCGGATCGAGTCCCCATCCCACCACGTGGACCCGCTGGAGCGATGCCAGTCGACGCACCGCCCGCGCCTCACCGAGCACCGGTACTCCGCCGAGCGAATCGGCGAGGCGCCGCACGGCCGCGGCGTCGGCCCCGGGCGTGGTGAGGACCGCTTCGGTGGCGGCGACACCGGTGCGCCAGTGCGGCCGCACTCCGATGGCGAGGAGTGCCAGCAAGGCGACGATCAGGGCGGCGCGGTGCAGCAGCTTCATTTCACGGCTTCGCGCCCGGCCGTAACAAGTCGAAGTACGTCTGGGCGACTCCGCCGGCGCCGCGCGGTCCGTCGGCCAGTGGGTCGGGCTTGGGCAACACCTGCCACAGGCCTCGGGTCGCGCGCAGCGCGCATTCACGGCATACGCCAGTGGCGGACGCGTTGCCGAGCGAGGCGATCAACGCTCGCAGGGCGCGCAGTGTCTCCAGCTGCTGTGCGGGCCGGTCGATCGCCAGGCGGGCAATCTCACGGCCCGCCCGCTCCAGCGCCGGGGCGTCTGCGGCGTTGCTGGCCGCGCCGGCGGCCAGCCGCTGCGCTGTCTCCAGTCCGCGGCGGACGGCGGGCAACGTCGGGGCCGCCGTGTCGGCGCTCTGGCGAGAGGAATTGCCGATTCCCGTGAGGGTGCCGGTCAGACGCTTGCGGTCGGGCTCCAAGGGAGCCGGCTCGAACCCGGTGCGCTGCACATACACCCGGGTTGCCTGCTGTGCCTGCTTCAGCAGATCCAGCGCCCGATACTCGAACGGCAACGCGGCACGCGGGTCGTAGGTCCGGAGCCGGAGCTCCGCGTCCCACATCTGTGCCAGCGCCGCCTGCAACTTGTCCTTCACCGACTGCGCGAGCAGCGTCGTATTCTCCGCTACGTCGTGCTCGTGCTCGATCGTCGGCTCGGTGCCTTGCGTGACGGTTTCGTCCCCCGCCATTTCGCCGTAGCGATCCCGCAGCGCGTGCTGATCGAAGCCGATGGCGTTGGCGCGGTCCCGGAATACGGGGACGCTGAGCCGGGCGGCGTCCACGAGCAGCTTTTCCGTGTCGATGATGACCTGGCGTTCGCTGCGGAGGTATTCGGGCAGGCCGGTCACGGCGAGGCCGCTCAGGTCGGCGACCACGACATGCGCCGTATCCGTCAGCGTGATGAAGTAGGTATCCGAGCGACCGGTGTTCGGTTGCGGGGCATGGTGGTCGCGCGCGATCGCGTAGAAATACAGCTCGTCCCCGGGCCCCATCTGAAGCGCGGCGAGGTTCAACGTCCGCCGCAACACCACCGTTCGGTCGTCGGGTTGCCGGGTGCGTGTGTCGAATGTGAGCATGACCTCGCGGAATTTGACGGCCTCGCCCGATCCCGCGGTGACCGTAGCGACGATGCTCGCGTCGGCCACCCCATAATCGTCGCCGGCCACCACTTCGAGCGGCACCGTCAACGGCGCCCCCGGCGCGATGCTGGTGCGCGGGTCCGGACGGACGATGGTGAGCGTGGGCGGCTCGTCGGGTACGACAGTGAGCCGGTGGTAGTCCGACGTGACGTAGGCTCCGCCGTCGCGCAGCACCACCTGATAGAGCAGCGAATGCTCCGCGAGCGTGGCTATTTCGTAGACATTGGAACCGAGCGGTTGCGACCGCAACGTGTCGCCATCGCCCGTCACGAGCGACACGGCTTCGGTGGGTCGATCGGTGCGCACGCGCCAGGTGATGCCGGCTCCCTGCTCGATATCCAGATCCCAGTCGCTGGTCGTCCGTTCCCGGCGGCCGGTGTAGCGTGGCGGGTGCAGTCGAATCTCGATGCCCACCACTCGGGGCGGGCCCGAAGCAGGGGAGGGGGCCGCTCCCCGAGGCGCTGGCGAGCGGCGCTCCCCGACCCGGACGCCGCCGTAGAGGAACCCGCCGGTAACGAGCAGGATCATCGCGGCGTAGCTGGAGGCCAGATAGATCCCGCGTGTGGGGAGGTGGGGCGGTGGGGCGAGCGCGGCCAGTCGGCGTCCCACACGATCCCGTTGCAGGCGCTCGAGCGGGGAGAGATCCTCCATGGGGAGGAGGAGCAAGTCGGCGCTCTCTTCCAGGGCGGGCACCGTGCGATTGAGATGTCGTGCGACCGCCAGTGCACCGGCGCGGCCTCGGCGCCGCAGGACCCAGGCGACCATTCCTATGGCCGCGAGCACGCCGGCGGGGACCCCCATCCGATGCAGCACGGGACTCGTGAAGACGCCGACCAGAAGTCCGGTCGCCGCCCCCGCGAGCGTCGCGACCGCTGCCCACCGCCGCCGCCAACGGCGCGCCAATCGCTCGAGCAGGCTCACGCGACGTGTCGCCGAGGTCGCGCGGCGAGCCAGCGCTCGACCCCGAACAGGGCGAGCGCGAGCAGCCAGACGGGAAGGAAGAGCGACCGGCGGCCGATCGGAGCCCCGGGGAGCGGCGATGCAGCCGCGCTGTCGCGCGCCGGCAGCAGCTGACTCAGGGCGATGGGACGGTCATCGCTGCGTGGCCCCGCCGAGTCCGGGCCAACCCAGATACGGGCGAGGGCTTCCGGAAACGCGGCGCGCAGCACCAGCTCGCTCCAGACCGGGTGGAACCGGCCGTGGAACCGGTAGTGCAACCCGTTCCCCTCGCGTGCCTCCGTCAGCAACGGACCGCCGCTGCCATCCGACCACAGCGGCGCGCCGGAGTCGGCCTCGTCGCTGCGACGCGCCAGCCAGGCGTCCGATGGGCGATCCACCAGGAGAATCCGGCTGCGATGATCGTTCGGGCGGGCGCTCCCGGCGTCCGTCAACAAGGTGGCACCACGGCGGACTTGCTCCAGGACGGCCGCGGCAACCGGACGAGGGGACAGCCAGACGATCCAGTCCGCGGGACCGCCCGCAGGCCCCACGGTCACGATCGCCGGAATGCCCGTCGCCTGTCCGGCCGCTTGGATCGCGGCCCGGAGATAGCGCGCGTCGTCCACCCGGGACGCGTCGACGAAGAGCGCCACGAGACGCGCAGCGTTGTGCGCCGGCGGGCTGGATGTGGAGCCACCGGCGGCGTCGCGCGCATGCCATTCGACCCGGGCGCCGACCAGGGGCCGCTCACCACGGAAATACCGCAACCGCTGGGGCGCGAACAGGTCGAATCGAGTGTGAGGTGGAGCCGCGCGATCGGCTTCACTCATTGTCGCCCAGAGGTTCTGGGGGTGGTCGAGCGGCGCAGGCGAGCTGTCCGCCGCGTACACCACCAGGCCTGCACGGGCGAGTGAATCGACCAAAGCGTTTCTCCCGGCGACGTCGTCCGCCACCAGCGCCCAATGTGACTCGGCACCGATCCGTGGCGCCCAGTAGGGTGCCGCGAGGGCGAGCACGAGAACCGCGAGCACGGCACTCCGGACCAGGAGCAGGACGGGATCCTGGATGGCCCAGCTCCGCCGGGTCGCCGGTGGCGCCCCGAGGAGTAGCCGGATACTGCCGACGCGGATCGGGCGACCGCCACGCCGGCTCCACAAGTGTAGAGCGAGTGGAATCGTCAGCGCGGTGAGTCCGAGCAGCCACCCCGGCGTCAGCAGGCCGAACATCGTCAGTGGCGCCGGGCGCGAGTGGTGAGATACTGCCGCAACGCGGCATCCAAGGGTTGATCGAGCCGGAAACGCGCGTAGTCGACCCGCTGATCTTCGAGCGCTCGGCGCAGCTCGGCGAGCTCCCGCTCCTGGGCCACCAGATAGCTGCCGCGCACCTGGTCCGCGTCGACCTCGATGCACCGCCCCGTTTCCAGCTCCTCGAGGGTCACGACGCCGTGGTAGGGGAACTCCAGCTCCGCGCGCCCCACGATGTGGAGCAGCAGCACCTCGTGGCGCAGGGCGGCGAACTTCGTCGCCAGCGTCTGGATCTCAGCGTGCCGCTGGAGCAGGTCGGTGACCAGGACCACGATGCCGCGCTGGCCACCAGCCGTGAACAAGCCTTCCAATTCTTCCCAGGCGGGCCACGCGCCCGCCGGCGTAAGCCGCTCCAGCCCGTGCAGCAACCGGTATAGATGCTGGTGCTGGCGCCTGGGGGGCTCGACCGGGCCTGGAGGGCCCGCCACCGGATACAGTCCCACCGCGTCGCCCTGACGGTGCGCCAGGAGCGCGAGGGCCGCGACGATCATGCGCGCGTAGTCGAACTTGGTGAGGCCGTCCTCCTCCTGCGCCATCGACTCGCTGGCGTCCAGCACCAGGCGCACGGCGACGCTGGTGTCGGTCTCGGCGTCGCGGAGGAAGTACCGGTCGGAGCGCGCGAACAGCTTCCAATCGACGCGGCGCAGGTCGTCGCCCGGTTGGTAGCTGCGGTACTGACTGAACTCGAGCCCGGCCCCGGGCATCCGGCTCTGGTGCACGCCGTACATGAATCCGTCGACGACGGTCCGGGCCGCGAGCGTGAGATCGCCGAGGGCCGCCAGGGTCTTCGGATCGATGAAGCGGGATGGGGCGTAGGACCCGGACACTGGCACCTATCGCAAGGGGCTCCGCGGCTCGGGCACATCGCTCAGCAGCCGTTGGCTCACGTCATCGGCGTGGATGCCTTCCGCTTCGGCGCGGAAGTTGACGAGGATGCGGTGACGCAAGACCGGCGGCGCGACCGCGCGCAGATCCTCGATCGTGACCGCGAACCGGTTCCGCAACAGGGCGCGCGCCTTCGCCGTGAGGACCAGCGCCTGGCCGGCGCGGGGACCGGCGCCCCACCGGGTCCATTCCCGCACATAGGGGCTCGCAGTCTCCTCCGGCCGGGTCGCCCGGACCAGTCGCGTGACGTAGTCGAGCAGGTCGTCGGAGATGTGGACCTCGCGCGTGAGCCCCTGCGCCTGCAACACCTCGCCTCCACTGAGCACCGCGGTTACCTCGGGCGATGCCCGTCCCGTCGTGCGGCGGAGAATCTCCAGCTCCTCCTCACTGCCGGGATACCCGACGCGGATGTAGAGCAGAAACCGGTCGAGCTGCGCCTCGGGCAGGGGATAGGTGCCGGTCTGCTCGATCGGGTTCTGAGTGGCGAGCACGAAGAAGGGCCGTTCCAGGGGGTAGGTCGTGCCGGCGTAGGTGACCTCGTGCTCCTGCATCGCCTCGAGGAGCGCCGCCTGCGTCTTCGGCGGCGTGCGGTTGATTTCGTCGGCCAGCACGATGTGGGCGAAGACCGGGCCGCGCACGAACTTGAAGAAGCGGCGCCCGGTGGCGTGATCTTCCTCCAGGATCTCGGTGCCGACGATATCGGTGGGCATGAGATCGGGCGTGAACTGGATGCGGCGGAACGTCAGGTCCATCGCGTCGGCGAGGGTGCGGATCATCAGGGTCTTGGCGAGCCCCGGCACGCCCTCGAGCAGGCTGTGGCCGCCGGCGAGCAGGGAGAGCAGCAGCTCTTCGATGGTCCGCTCCTGGCCGACGATCACCCGCGCGACCTCCTGGCGCAGGGCGTCCAGCCGGGCGAGCAGCGTCGCGACCTCGGATTCGCTGAGCGTCCCGGCGGTCATCGCGCGCTCACGCGGTCATCGCGTACATGACGATATTCACGCCGAACTTGGTGTTGTCCTCGGCGAGGAAGCGCTTGTTGCGAAAGTCGTAGTCCCACTCGCACCCGTAGTCCTTGTTGCTGTAGAGCACGCCGATGCGCCCGTCCACGACGAT
>JBGPHP010000142.1:0-7874 GCA_041484445.1 Gemmatimonadota bacterium | reverse complement strand
CCGCCACCTTCGCGCCCTACCCCCTCCCGCCCTTCGTCTACGTCCTCAACGGCAACCTGCTCGGCCTCCTCCCGTGGGGGGCTACGCCGACCGGCAACATCGTCGTGACGGGAACGCTGGCGCTGCTGACGTTCTTCATCACCGAGATCTCGGGGTTCTTCGCGCTCGGGCCGAAGGGTTACCTGAAGACGATCGTCTTCGTCCCGCCGGGGATGCGGGGCGGCGGCGCCGTGGCGATGGCGCTGCTCATGACGCCGATCGAGCTCATCTCCAAGCTCGTGAAGCCATTCGCGCTCTGCCTGCGGTTGTTCGCCAACATGACCGCCGGTCACTTCGTGATCCTGGCGCTGCTCGGCCTGATCTTCATCTTCAGCAGCTGGGCGGTGGCCGCCGGCTCGGTGGCGTTCGTCATGGGCATGATGGCGCTCGAGCTGCTGGTCGCCTTCCTGCAGGCGTATATCTTCGCGCTGTTGACGTCCGTCTTCATCGGGATGATGCAGCATGCGCATTGATGCTCACACCTCTCGAGAGGAAGATCCATGCTCCACTTGATGCTGCTCCAGGCCCCGACCGTAGGCGATGCCGTTAAGACCGCTTTGAACACGAACGCCCTGCTCGGCGCCGGCATCGGACTCGGGCTCGCCGTGATCGGCGTCGGCATCGGCATCGGCCAGATCGGGGGCCGGGCCGTCGAGGCGATCGCGCGCCAGCCGCAGGCATCGGCCGACATCCGCGGCGCCATGATCCTGACCGCCGCCCTCGTCGAAGGCGTGGGGCTCGCGGCGCTGGTGTTCGCGCTGCTCTTCAAGCTGATGAAGTGATGCCGCTCCTGTTGCTGCTGCTGCAGGAGCCCGCCGCGGCGGAGGAGTTCAGCCCGTTCAGCATCAACACCGGGATGGTGTTCTGGACGCTCCTCATCTTCGGGGTGTTGTGCCTGGTGCTGTGGCGCCTGGGGTGGCCCGCGTTGCTCAAGATGGTCGAGGAGCGCGAGGCGCGCATCGCCAAGCAGCTGGCGGACGCGGAGCACGCCAACGCCGAGGCCGCCCGCCTGCTGGAGGAGCACCGCCAGGCGCTCGCCCAGGCGCGTGCCGACGCGCAGGAGATCATGGCGGGCGCCAAGAGCGTGGCCCAGAAGGAGCGGGAGCAGCTGCTGGCGAAGACCCGTGAAGAGCAGGAGCAGCTGCTCGAGCGGGCGCGGCGCGAGATCGGGGCCGAGAAGGAGAAGGCGATCCTGGCGCTGCGGCAGGAGGCGGTGGATCTCTCGATCGCCGCAGCTTCGAAGCTGGTCGAGGCGAATCTCGACAGCGACGCCAACCGGCGCCTCGTGCTGGACTACCTGGCGACGCTCGAGCGCCATTGAAGAACGCGACCATCGCCAAGAACTACGCCGAGGCGTTGCTGACGGCCGCCGAGCAGCTCGGCCAGGTCGAGCCGATCGGCCGGCTGATGGACGCGGTGGCGGGCGCGATCCAGTCGGACGAGACGATCGCGGTCGTGCTCGACTCGCCGCGCGTGACGAAGGCGGTGAAGATCCGGCTGCTCGCCGAGGCGCTCGAGGGCGCGGCGCCGGTCGAGTTCGTGCGCTTTCTCGGGGCGGTGGTGCGGCGTGGGCGCCAGGGGCTGCTGCAGGACATCGCGCTGGCCTACCAGGCGCTGGTGGACGTGAAGGAGAACCGGGTGCACGCCGGCGTGACGCTGTCCGTGCCCGCCGACGCGAGTCTGCAGCAGCGCATCATCGAGCGTCTGGGGAAGGTATTGGGCAAGGAAGTGCGAGCCCATTTCCGGCCCGATCCGCGCATCCTGGGCGGTGTGGTGGTGCGCGTCGGCGACCGGGTGTACGACGGCTCGCTGAAGCGGCGGCTGAATATCTTGCGGCGCAGGATGCTGACGGGGGAATAAGTAGGGACGCGGCAGGAGGGACGAGGCGGCGGCCCGGGAAGATCCCGGGCCGCCGTTTTTCGTTCAACGACCGTAGCGCAGTCCGAGAGCGATCTCGCTGCGGCGCGTCGGTTTGGTGACAGCTTGCGAAGGCAATTCCCCGTCGCGAAACACCGATCGCATCACGCTGCCGCCGATGCGCAACGACAGTGCGAGGCGATCGAAGATCGGAAACGCTCCGCGGACGCCGACGGTCGCCCCCGGGACCCATCGATTGCCGAAATCCTCGAAGGTCCATAAGCCGATCACCGGTCCCCCGAACAGCTCCAGAGCTGCCCCCTTGCTCGAGCGGGCGACATGCCATCGCACCTCCGGCAGGACCTCGACCGATGTGAACTCCCCGCCGATTCCGACGTAGATGTCTGGCGCATCCAATACCCCTGCGGACCGGGCGGCCCGCACCCCCAGGCCAACGCTGAGCCGCTGCCAACGGCGGTCGACCCGCACGGCGATAGCCTGCGTCTTCGCCGGTCGAAGCGACCCTCCGGGTCCATTGGTCGTGGTGTCTTTCGAGCTGCCGCCGTAGGCGGCCCGCTGCAACTCCAGAGTGATCCCCCCCTGAGCAGCTGCACCGCTCGACACCGTGCTGCTGAGGATCGCCGCCAGAACTGTCGCGAGACCGCATGCGGGGTGTTTCATCTAGCGCATCTCCAGGTTGAGCCATCCGTGGGTGATGTTGTTGTCGCCCTTCACGATCCAGTTGAAACCGGGATAGAACGCTCCGACAACCTGGTCCTCAATCGCCGTCCCGATCAGGTCATCGTTCGTCTTGATGAAGGAAGCGAGCAACGCGAAGAGGTCTCGTAGCATTTTCGCAGATTTGTAGTACTTGGTGCTCGCGATCGTGGTATCGCGTCCACCTGTTCTCTTCGTATAGACGCTGTCGACGATCTTGAAAACCCGGCTCAGGTCGTCCTTGTTCGTGATGATCTTGCACGCCGTGTCGTCATCCTCGAGCGCCAGCACCCGCACGCTCTGTCCCGGGTGAGCGGCTTTGTAGCTGTCGAACTGCGCCTGGCTGAACAACAGCACGCTCCCGCTCCAGTCGTTGGTGTTCTGATCGAATGCGTAGGGCCCGCCGGCGTGCTCGCCGGCGCACTGGTAATCCGTCAACGAGTCCTTGCTCCCGACCTGGCCCAGGATGTGGATCTCATATTCGGGGTTGCCTTTCAACCAACCCTCATAATCTCCGTCAAAATGCGCTTTCGTCATGAACAGGCCAACCGGCCCCGCCCCACCGGTCCCCCCGCCGCCGTCGGACGGGCATTCGAGGCACTGGGCTCGTGCCGGCGTGGTGAAGTCCGTCTCGACGGGCACGACCGCGATGACCGGTGTGGCGGGCGGCGTATCGGGGCTGAGCACTGTACGCCGGCCGTCGGGCGAGAATGCCACCGGCGCCTCCCGGTCGGCGAGCGCCGTCGCCACCAGCACGTGCTCGTCCCCGCTCCACGCGGCGCGGTGCGCGGCGACGGGGAAATACACTTCGAGCGGGATCGCCGCCCCGGCCTCCTGTTGCACATCGGTCTCGGTGGTGCCGTTCTGCTCCGCCAGGTCGTGCAGCGCCCGCCGCCCACGGGCTCCCAGAAATGTCTGCAGCTGGATCTTGTGCTCCGGAAACGGAGAAGAGTCGAGCTGTGCCTTCACGTACGCACGAAACGACGGGCTGCGCAGCGCGCGGGCGAACAGCCGGGCGAGCCGGTCGGGACGGCGCAGCGTCTGCGGCGTTGCGGCGGCGGCGGTCGACTCCGCCGGCGCGCCTGGATCGGTGGCCAGGGTCGCGGACCGGTCCACGCACGCCGTGGCGGCCGCCAGCAGCAGGCCGCAGACCGTGAGCGGGTGTGTGCGAGACATCGTTTCACTCCTTGCTCGGGGTGGGTCCCGGCGCACACCGGGCGCCGGGGCCACAACCTCGGTGCGGGCCCCCGTCCGTGTGTCGTCCGAATCACCCGTCGCGCGCCCAAAACGCGCCGCACGCCTCCCCGGTCCGCTCGGCCCGGTGTAGTTTCCCCGCTCGATGCTGCTCCTCGTCACGCTCCTGCTGTCCGCCGACACGTCCCTCCCCGCGCGGGACTCCCAGCCCGCCGCTCCCTATTGGCAGCAGCAGGTCGCCTATCGCATCACCGCCGCGCTGGACGAGCCCACGGGGGTGCTCACGGGCCACGTGCGGATCGGCTACGTGAACCGCTCCCCCGACACCCTGTCCGACTTCTACGTGCACCAGTACCTGAACGCCTTCCGGCCGGGCTCGCGCTGGAGCGCCGTCGATTCGGCCGAGGGACGCGTGCGCTTCCAGCACCTGCGCGATCCCGACTACGCGTTCGAGCGGATCACCGCGTCCACGCTCATGGGGGTGGCAGCGCCGCCGGACTACCCGTTCGCGCCCGATTCGACGGTCGCGCATTGGCAGCTGCCGCGGCCGCTCGCCCCCGGCGATTCACTGGTGATGGACATCGACTGGCAGGCCCGCCCGTCGACGCTGCCGCGGCGCCAGGGCCGGCGCGGCCGGCGCTTCGACTTCGCCCAGTGGTATCCCAAGGTCGTGGTGTTCGACCGCTACGGCTGGGAAGCGCACCCGCTCTACCCGGCGGGTGAGTTCTACGGCGAGTTCGGCACGTTCGACGTGACGCTCGATCTCCCCGCAGACGAGGTGATCGGCGCCACCGGCGTGCCCATATGCGGCGACCCGGGGTGGGAGCGCGCCCGCGCCACGCCCGCGGTGACAGTGGATTACCAGCGGGACTACTACGGCGCCGTGCCGGCCGAATGCCCGGCCGCGGCACCGGGCCGCAAGACGGTCCGCTTCCGCGCCGAGCAGGTGCACCACTTCGCCTTCTCGCTCAATCCGCAGTACGTCTACGAGCAGGGCCGCTACGGCGGCGTCGTAGTGCGCGTGCTGTATCAACCGCAGGACACCGCGACCTGGGGCCACGGCGTCGCCGTGCAGCGCACCGAGACGGCGCTCGCCTGGCTCGACTCGCTGTACGGCCCGTTCGCCTGGCCGCAGCTCACCAACGTGCACCGCATCGAAGGCGGCGGCACCGAGTTCCCCATGATGGTGATGAACGGCGGCCCGTCGCTGGGGCTGATCCTGCACGAAGTGGGGCACAACTACACGATGGGCATCCTCGCCAACAACGAGTGGCGCGAGGGCTGGCTCGACGAGGGGTTCACGAGCTTCCAGACGGCGTGGTACACCGCGACCCACGGCGGCGAGGACGAATATCCGCAGGTCGAGGCCGGGATCCTGTTCGACGACATCGACCGCTGGAGCCAGCCGGTCTCGATGGTGAGCGAGCGTTACCGCGACTTCTTCGTGTACAACGAGATGATCTACAACAAGGCGCAGCTGTTCTACGAGGAGCTGCGCTACGTGGTGGGCGACGACACGATGCGGCGCATCCTCCGCACGTACTACGCCCGCTGGCAGCTGAAGCACGTGGACGAGGACAAGTTCCGCGCGGTGTGCGAGGAGGTTGCGGGCCAGTACCTGGGCTGGCTGTTTGGGCAGTGGCTGCACGGCACGCCGCTCATCGACTACGAGCTGCAGCGGGTCGAGCGCCGCCGCCGCCCCGACGGCAGCTGGAGTATCACCGTTACTGTGCGGCGCCTGGGCGACGGGTGGATGCCGGTCGAGATCGGGGACGAGCACCACATCTACGCCCGGACGACCGGCCAGCCGGAGATCGAGCGCGTCGCCTTCACGGCTGATTCGGCGCCGGGCCGGCTGATGCTCGATCCGCGCCTGCGCGCGCACGACTGGAACATGCTGAACAACCGCGAGCCGCGCGGGCTGTTCCGCGGCCGCGGCGCGGCGGCGGTCCGGCTCGACAACCCCACGCGCGAGGTGGTGCGGCGGGATCGGGTAGCGACGGGGTTGCTCCCCGTGGTCTGGTTCAACGATGCCGGCGGGATCACGCTCGCCCTGCGCGGGCGCTCCAACTACCTCGGCCGCTTCGACCGGGGGCTCTTCCTGGTGAGCCGCGGCCTGCGCGGCTCCGCGACGAGTCCCGGCGGTCTGTACTTCCGCATGGACAACCCAGTCCTGCACCCGGCGCCGCGCACCGCGACGTCCATGGCGGCCTGGGCGCTCGAGGGGCGGGTGGGCGCGATGGCCTCCTGGGACCGGAGCGAGCGGCCGCGCTGGGTGGATCGGGCCGATCCGCATACGGGTTTCGACGCCCTCTGGATGGCGACGAACGACGTGAGCTATCTCGATCGCCGCCTGTGGGACGACGCCGGTACGGTGGAGGCGGGCCCCTGGGTCGGGTCCACCTGGCCCGCCGGGCGGACGACGCTGCACGCCCGCGTCGGCGTGCGCGGCGGCATCGTCTATCGCTACCCCGGTCCGGGGATCGCCTCGGTGAACCGCTACGACATCGAAGGCTTCGCGCGGGGCACGGCGGAGCTGTCGGCGCGCCGGCCGTTCTGGGGCGGGACGACCATCGGCATCCGGCTCTTCGCCGGCGGATACCTGGCCCACTCGCCGCCGCCGCTCCAGCGGCGCATCTACGTCGCCGGCGCCGATCCCTACGAGACGTTCACCAATCCGCTGTTGCGCAGCCGTGGGGCGCTCTTCGTGCGGCCCGATTTCCACTACCAGGCGCCGGGCGACGCCAACCTGCGGGGCTTCGCCCCCGCGCTGGGCGGGCGCTGGGCGGCGAGCGCGAACCTCGAGCTGACGCGCGTGCTGGTGACCCGCCACACCGGCCCGGTACGCAGCGTGGCGCTCGAGGCGTTCGGCGACGCCGGGCTGGTGGATTCTTCGGCCGTCCCCTCCGCCGCCGGGGACAAGGCCGTGACGGCCCTGTGGGACGCCGGGATCGGGATCGTCTCCACACATCAGGTGGGCGATCTCACCTGGACGATGCGCGTGGAGCTGCCGCTGCTCGTCAACCGCTGGGACGTCGCCACCGACGCTCGCGCGGGCGACGGCCGCGCGGCGTTCCGTTGGCAGCTGTCGCTCGAGCCGAGCTTCTGAGATGGCCCAGGACGCCGGGGACCGCCGGGCGTTTTTCCGCGACACCTTCGGGCGGCTGGCGCGCGAGGTCGCCCGCCGCGCCGAGGAGCGCGTCGTGCAGCGGCGCTGGTTCCGGCCGCCCGGCGCGGCGCCGGAGATGGAGTTTCTCGCCGCGTGCACCCGTTGCGGCGCCTGCGTGGATGTCTGCCCCGCCCACGCCATCCGCAAGGCGCCGGCGGGCGCCGGGCTCGCCGCTGGCACGCCGATTCTCGAGCCGTCGGTGCAGGCGTGCGTCGCCTGCGACGACATCCCCTGCGCCCGCGCCTGCCCCACGACCGCGCTGGTACTGCCGGCCAACGGCTGGCTCGGCGTGCGCCTCGGCGTGCTCAGCCTGGACGTGGACCGGTGCATCACGTTTCACGGGGCCAGCTGCGGCGTCTGCGCCCGCTCCTGCCCCATCGGGGAACGGGCACTGGCGATGGACAAGGGCGGGCATCCGGTGCTGAAACCGGAGGGGTGCGTGGGCTGCGGCGTGTGCGTGACGGCCTGCGTCACGGCGCCGTCGTCGCTGGCGCTGTCTCTCGTTCCGGTGGACGCGTGAACGAGCTCCCCTATCGGGTGGAGAAGCCCTGGGGACACGAGCTCATCTGGGCCCGCACCGACCGCTACGTGGGGAAGATCCTGCACGTTGAGGCCGGGCACCTGCTCAGCCTGCAGTACCACGAGCGCAAGGATGAATCGATCTACGTGCTGAGCGGGGAAATCATCCTGCGGCTGCAGCAGGGCGACACGCTGATCGAGCGGCGGCTCGCGCAGGGCGAAGCGTTTCACATCCTGCCGACGGTGGTCCACCAATTCGAGGCGGTCGTGACGAGCGATCTGCTCGAGGCGTCCACGCCGGAGATCGACGACGTGATCCGCCTGAAGGACCGCTACGGGAGAGTGCCATGAAAGTGATCGTCCCGCTCGCCGGCAAGGG
>JBGPHP010000141.1:0-7932 GCA_041484445.1 Gemmatimonadota bacterium | reverse complement strand
CGCCGACCGGGATGGACGGCCTGATGGAGATCGGCCGGGTGCAGCCGGCGGTGATCGTGCTGGACTACACGCTGCCGGATCTGAACGCGGCGCAGCTGGTGGAGCGGTTGATGGCGCCCAAGCGGCAGCTCGAGGCGGAGGTGTTGATCGTCACCGCCGGGGTGGCGGACGAGGACGTAGCGTGGCTGCACCGGTTGGGCGTGAAGGAGATCGTGGAGAAGAGCAAGGGGATCGACGCGGTCATGGGGGCGTTGGAGACCGCGTTGAAGCGGCACCGGGCACACAAGAGCTGAGTCGACCTCGTGAATCCGGCCGGCGCTGGACGCCGGCCTTGGCGATACAGGACAGGCAGCGGACTTAAGGACAAGGGGGCCCCGGTCATCGTTACCAGATAGCGGAGACGAGCGGACAGAAAGAACGAGCGAAGCGTCGGGTGCGCTGTAGCGAGGCGTGCCACTCCCGGAAGTCCCGATCTACTTCATGTAGGTCCTGTTAGGAGGTGACGCTCGATGTTTGCTCAACTGCTCGCAGTTCTGTTCACGTCGATGGCGAAGCTGTTTTTCGCAACTGGACAAGTATCCTGGTAATGCTGTTCTCGGGGCCTACCCTCATCTGTTCGAACGAGGTCATGGACGTGGCAACACTCAAAACAATTGAGCGCTACCGCATTCATGCACTCGTGGCGGCAGTCACAGCGATGGCTGCTTGGCTTGTTGCAGCCAAGCAGTGGACGCTCCCAGCTGAGCCATCCCTAACCACTTGGAACGCCCTGGTTGCGTTTGCGGCCCTGGCAATCCTGTGCGATACGTCGTTCCTTCGGATCTCGTTCGCAAATATCAGCAGCTCAGTCGCGTTTGTACCCATCATGACAGGAGTGCTCCTGTTTGAGCACCCCTGGCCGATGTTCATCGCTGGTGTGACAGCGTTCACTGTAGACACGTTTGTCAGGAAGAAACCACTGATTCGGATATGGTTTAACACGGCGCAGTTCATGCTTGCAGCTGGGGTCAGCTCAGAGGTCTACCACGTTCTTGGTGGATCAACCCTCACAACCGCTTTCTCACTTCGCATTCCGGCCTTCCTGGGGCTGGTGCTCAGCTATTTCTTCGTGAACTCCGGGAGCGTCGCTCTGGCGTCGGCTATAAGCAATGGAGTCTCGGTGCGGGAGGCGTGGAACCGCATCATTGGCGGCTCTCTCCTCTACGATCTCTTCGCAAGTACTCTCACGATCCTTCTGGCGTATCTGTATCTCAGATCACAGTTGTTGGGGCTAGCGTTGCTTGTTATTCCGTTGTTCTTCGTCCGGCACATGTACCAAATGAACCTCCAACTTGAGCGAGTCAATAAGGAGCTCCTCGAGTTGATGGTGAAGGCTATCGAGGCTCGAGACCCTTACACCTCAGGCCATTCGCTTCGCGTATCCGAATATGCTCGGTCGATCGCACGTGATCTCGGGTTATCGGCGAAGCAAGTGGATCAAATTGAAAGCGCTGCGCTCTTGCACGATGTTGGAAAGATCTACGAAGAGTTCGCCCCTCTCCTTCGGAAGGAGGGGAAACTGACTCCGGATGAGCGGATGTTGATGCAACGCCACCCGGCCAGGAGCGCTGAGCTTGCGGCAACAATCGGAGAGTTCCGGGGTCCGGTTGAGCTGGCGATACGCCATCATCATGAGAACTATGATGGAAGCGGTTATCCCGATGGGATTGTAGGAGAGAGAATTCCCCTCGCGGCGCGTATCATCATGATCGCCGACACGATGGATGCAATGACAACCGATCGCCCTTATCGGAAAGCGCTTACGTTCGAGCGCACGATGGAGGAACTGCGTCGCTTCTCGGGAAAACAGTTCGACCCGCGATTGGTTGAGTTGGTTGCAGCTTCAGCCAACTTGAGGCGCCTATTCGGAGTGACAGCGGAACAAGGTGGTTCGCCTGTCCATGCTCTTGGGGCGTGGGTTACTCGCAACAGTGGCCCATGGCGGTCTGCGAAACCTTCGTTCCCGGCAAAGGTCGGTTAGCACGCGCCCGGGTAATGAGGGTCGGACGATCTCACGATTGTCCCAGAAACCCCTCGACTTCGAAAAGCGTCCGCTTGCCCTGAAGCCGGTGGTCTTTGAGAAGCTGGAGCAGAACCTGAGTAGCTTGCGAATGAACTCCTTCAACTCGGGTTTCCAGCCATCCCAGGGCAGCCAGTGCCTCAAGGTAGGCGAGCAGATTCCTCCCCTGGAATCGCTTTAGACAGGATTTGGCCAGTAGTTTGGCGGTTTCAACCCCGGAAGTGTGATATGCGAGGAGCACTCTGAGGCGTTCCAGTCTCCCTTGATTTACCAGTAGGTCCTCCTTCCCCTGGGACTCCTGTTCGGCGGTGGCCACTAGCTTCAAGGCCTCACTCGTGTTCCCCAGCGTGAGTTCCATCAACGCAGTGTCGCACCAATACTCCATCCTTGCGGCCCAACTACGACCGTCTCGCATCCACTGTTGCCAAGACTCAAAGCACTCCCTGGCCTTGTCCAACTCTCGTCGCACAACATAGGCAGAGGCGAGGTTGGACCAAGTTCTCAAGAGGCCTGGCTGCGCTGGCGCGCTCTTACCCAGCGCCAGGCTCTTGTGTCCGTAATCAAGTGCAGATTCAGTGTCTCCTTCTAGAAAGTAGGATGCACTTAGATTCGACAAGACTATGGAGCTCCGGCAATCGTCGCCCATTCGCTTTGCGAGACCCAGGGCCTGTCGGTAGGCTTCTCTTGCCTCCTCAAGACGGCACGATACCAACAGGCAATTGCCAAGTCCTGTGTGGGCCTGGGCGAGCTCGCCGATGTTCCCACCGTCGGTGTAACCCACAACTGCGCGCTTCGCAGACTTCGCCGCTTCGTCAATATCCGACAGATAGTAGCTGCAAAAGGCATCTGCATGAAAAGCCATAGGTGGAACATCCCCGACTCCGGATGAAATGATTTGCCGGACCTCATCGCGCACTCCTCTGGTGAACTCTTGACTTCCGTTTTCGACACTGGCCCTTCCGGACTCGAAGAGGGCATGGGCCAGTAGATCGGGATCTCTACATTCACGGGCGACTTGGAGTGCCCTTCTAGCCAACTCGCTGTGCCGTGTCGCCGAGTTCCTATTGACCAGGTAAGTGCTGGAAGCGTAGAGACGAGCCGCTTGCGCCGTTTCGAGACGTGTCAAGGATTCGTCCACCAGCAGTTGCTCGAGATGTGGGAGCGCCTCGTCGGCCTTCGATTGGTTGATGAGCGCCGCACTCAATAGCAATCGCACGCGTCGTTCGCAGTCAGGCCTCAGAGTTTCGCGCGTCAAGGACCTGAGGATCAGCTCCGCTTCTCTAGGCGCGCCGGATCGTAGACTTTGCTCCACACCGCTAAGTGCGAATGGGATTGACCGCCCCACGTCTCGACCCACCAAGTAGTGCCAAGCAATCTCCAAGTCATTCGGTTGTTCAGTATCGTCATGGGCCTCCAGCACACCCGCGATTCGCCGATGCAGCTCGAGACGCACCGTACTGGGGATCTCGTAATAAGCGTGGACCCGGATGAGCTCGTTCCGGAACTCGAGGTTACCCGCGATGTCGCGCAGCAGGTGGACCTCGAGCAACCGCGCGAGCTCATAGAGCGCCTCCGCTTCCGTGCACCCGATGACCTGATACAGCCACAGGTCTCCCATGCGGCGCCCGAGGACGGCCGCCAGGTCGAGCACCGCACGCGTTCGTTCGTCGAGCTGCTCCGTCTGTCGCCCGACCATGGTCCGGATGGCCTTGGGAAGGCTGAGCAGGTGGGCAGGTACGGCGTGCATCGAGTCAAGCTGGCTGGCCAGAGAGTCATCGCCGTTATCCACCCATTCGCGCGACAACAGCTCGATCGCCAGAGGATTGCCCCCACCAGATCGCACGATCTTCTCCACGGGCGGCAGCCCCCACCGCTCACACCCCTTCACGCAGGCCCGCGTGACCAGCAGCGCCGCCGCCTCGCTCGGCAACGGCTCGAGCTCGAGCGTCCCCAATCCGTCGATCACGGTGTCGGTCACCAGGGCGTGTGCGCTCGACAGCGGCCGCAGGCTGCCGTGACGCCCGGTCAGAATGAGAAGCACGCGCAAGCCCGCCAGCTTGCGCGCCAGCATGTGGAGAATGGCGACACTCGCGTTGTCGGCGGCGTGGATGTCGTCTACCACCAGCACGACCGGGAAATCGTCCGCCGACGCGGTCACGGCTTTGAAAAACGCATCGGCCAGGCGTAAGGGGACGACCTCGGGCGGCCACTCCGCGGGGCGGGGGACGCCGGGGAACACAGTCATGATTTCCGGCGTCAGGCGGGACAGCTCCGCCAACGCTTCCGGTTCCGCGGCACCGATCGAGCGCTGGAGTGTGAGCTGCCGGACCAGCTCGGCCAGCACTGCGTACGGCAGCTCGCGCTC
This sequence comes from Gemmatimonadota bacterium, assembly GCA_041484445.1. Classification (GTDB taxonomy): domain Bacteria; phylum Gemmatimonadota; class Gemmatimonadetes; order Gemmatimonadales; family GWC2-71-9; genus DASTHG01. Next base: position 3,508 of record JBGPHP010000141.1, on the reverse strand, counting down.
GGCGTCGTACGCCTGGGCGCGCGCAATGATGCCGCCTTCCATCTGGCACGACGAGACAAACGCATTGGTCAGCGTCGTCTTACCGATCCCGGGGTCGCCCAGCACGACGATGACCCGGGGCTGCCGACGCCGCACATCGAGCCACGCATCGTACAGAGAAGAAAACTCCCGCTCTCTTCCGATGATCGTCTCCGCCTCGAACCGGCGCTCCTCCCGCGGCGGCACACCATCGGGCGTCGGCCGGGGAGCGGCCCGCCGACCCTCGCGCAGCAGGTCCGCGATTCGCACCAGCTCCGGGCTGGGCTTGGCATTGAGCTCCTCCGTGAGCCGTCCGGTGAATCGCGCAAACGCTTTGAGCGCGTTACTGCGATCTCCGACCCAGGCGCGCGCCTCCATGACGCCGCGCACGGCGTCCTCGGACAGCGGGTCGAGCTCCTCGAGCAGCAGAGCGTGCCGCTCTACCGTGGCGAAATCGCCGATGCGGCGCCCGGCGTCCATCCGCCGCACGAGGCCGTCCCGGATACGGGGGTAGAGTCGGGCGGCTACCGCTTCGCGCCATTCGTCGAAACCCCGTGCCCCCCGGAGCTCGAACCCTTCCAGGAACCGGCCGCGAATCTCCGCCTCGCACGTCTCCAGCTGCAATGCGTCGACCTCGACCACGCCTTCGTTCAACGCGACCGTCGCTCGATGAGCGGCCACGGCGGGGCGACCCAGCGTCTGGCGCAGCACGGTGATCGCCTGCGACAACGAGTGTCGGCCACGCTCGCTCGGCACGTCCGGCCACAACAGGTCGATCAAGTAGTCGCGGGCGAACTTTCGACCCGGCTCGAGCGCCAGTCGAATGAGCAGGGCGAAATGCTTGCGCGTCCGGTACCGCACCGCCTCTTTAGTGGCGGGGACGAGCAGGGGGGCCCCCAGGGTGAGCAGCCGGAAGTGGGGGGCCAGATGGAGGACCATGATGCTACCTCGTGACGACGGCTGTACAGAGAATAAGGGGCCATCTTCAAACCATTGTCAACATATTGATTGACAAGGGATTGAATGGTCTGCAGGGCCTTCTTGGTTACCAAATTCAAAAAAGGACGCGAGGTCACGTTGGTTCGACCATTCTACGTTCTCGCCCACAACCCCAACTCGCTCGAGGCCGCCAGAGCCGCCCTCGACGTGGGCGCCAACGCCATCGAGCCGGACGTCAACGTCTACGCCGCTCGGCCCGACGTGCTGTGCATCGGCGAGCCCAGCCTGCTGGGTGGCGGCAACGACCCCGCCGCCCCCTCGCTCTCCGAGTACCTCACCGGACTGCACCAGCTCGCCCTGGAGCGACCCGAGTTGGCCCTCGTCGTCTTCGACTGTAAACCCAAGGCGGCCACGCTGGAGCTGGGCGCCACACTGCTCCAGACGATCCGCTCCCTCCTCACCTTCGATACCGACCTGAACGTCGTCATCTCGGTCGCGAGCCTGTCGCATACCTCGATCTTCGAGCAGATCCGTCACGATCTCCGTCTCCGCGAAGCCCTGATGATCGACCAGGAGAACGACCCGGTGCGCGTCGCCACCTTCTTCACGAACGCCGGGGTCGAACGGCACTGCTACGGCAACGGGATCTCGTTCCTCAACTCTCTCCTCGGCCCCAACGTCCGCCCCTCCCTGGAGCGCGCCTGCGAGCTGCGCGCTGCCACCGGCGCGCCTCGCTTCACCTACGCCTGGACCGTGGACGCCGCGCGCTTGATGCGCGAATACATCCGCATCGGCGTCGATGGGATCATTACGAACAACGTGGGCCGGCTGCGAGCGGTTAGCGCCGAGCCCGAATTCCAATCCACCATCCGCCGCGCCACCCGCGCCGATGACCCGTTCGCGGGCCCCCGCCGTGCCTATGGACTGATTGTGCACACCGGAGACAAATGGATGGCGGGTACCGACGCCCGTGTCACGTTCATCCTCACCGGGGCAGCCGGGTCGGCCGGCGTCACCGTGGACACCCGCCGGCGCGCACGCATGGAGCGCAACGCCTGGAACTACGTCACGCTCGAGACCGGCGACCTGGGCCCGCTGCACGCGATCACCGTGCAGCACGACAACCAGGGCAACGCCCCCGGCTGGTACCTCGATCGGATTGTGGTGGAAAGTGCTTGCTACGGGGTGTCGCTCGGAGCGGGCTTCGCCTGCTGGATCGACCAGGGCGTGCCGGTCACGCGACCGCTTACCTAGGGAGCCAGTGTCCCGCCGCGACCAGCTCGGCGACGAGATCGGGCGCCGCTTTCCCCGCTGCCTCGGCCGCGAAATTGATCACCAGCCGGTGCGTCAGCACCAGCGGCGCCACCCGCTTCAGATCCTCGTAGTCGGGCGCCGGCCGCCCCTCGAGCGCCGCCAGCGCCTTGGCGCCCAACACCATGTACTGCGACGCCCGCGGCCCGGCGCCCCAGGAGATGTACTCGCGCACGAAGTCCGGGGCGGTCGCATCGTCCGGCCGGGTCATCCGCACCAGCGCCACCGCGGCACCCACCAGCGCCTTGGTCGCGGGAATGCGCCGCACCAGGTGCTGTAGCGTCAGCACGTCGTCGGCGGTCAGCACCGGCGTGATCCGGGTCGCGTGATCCGCCGTCGTCGCGTCCACGATCGTCTCTTCTTCCTCGCGCGACGGATACCCCACCCGCAGCTCGAACATGAAGCGGTCGAGCTGCGCCTCGGGCAGGGGATAGGTGCCCTCCTGCTCGATCGGGTTCTGCGTGGCGAGCACGAAGAACGGCGCCGGCAGGGAATGCGTCTGGCCCGCCGCCGTCACCTGGTGCTCCTGCATCGCCTGCAGCAGCGCCGCCTGCGTCTTGGGCGGCGTGCGGTTCACCTCGTCGGCCAGCACGATGTTCGCGAACACGGGCCCGCGCACGAAGCGGAAGCTGCGCTTGCCGGTCGTCGTGTCTTCCTCGATGATCTCCGTGCCCGTGATGTCCGAGGGCATGAGATCGGGCGTGAACTGGATGCGCGAGAACCTCAGCTCGAGCGCCTCGGCCACCGTCTGCACCATCAGCGTCTTGGCGAGCCCAGGGACGCCCACCAGCAGGGCGTGCCCGCCCGAGAACACGGCGGTGAGGATGCCGTCCACCACGTCGCGCTGCCCCACGATGCGCTGTCCCACCTGCGCCACGAGCGCCCGACGCGCCGCGGCGAGCCGCTCCAACAGCTCGACGTCGCCTTGAGAGGAGGCAGCGGGACGGGGGGTGGTGGTCATAGGGTGCGTAGGATACTACATCGTACTCCCAAGTGCCACATAAAGTTGCACCCCTACGGGTTTGCTTGCGAAAAATTTCACAAGCGCGTAGCTTTCGCGCGTCGCAATGGCACCCGACGACCCGAACAACGATTCGCGCAGTTACGGTCAGGGCTACGAGTACTTCGCGATGGGCTTCGGATTCGCCTTCGCGATTCTGGCCTTCGGCGCCCTGGGGTGGCTGGTGGACGGCTGGCTGCACACGCGGCCGCTGTTCGCGATCGCGGGCGGGTTCCTGGG
>JBGPHP010000140.1:0-7968 GCA_041484445.1 Gemmatimonadota bacterium | reverse complement strand
GGCGGTGTCTTTTCTGTGGCCCTGTCCGTCGCCTTGCGGCGCCCAGGCGTTACCTGGCAGTCTGCCCTTTGGAGCTCGGACTTTCCTCGACGCGCCATTTCGGCCGGTGCGCCGCGACCATCGGCCCCACCCTTCCCCGGCCGTAAGGTAGGCGACGCAGGGGCCCTGCGGAAGCGGCCCGGGCTCAGCGTTCCTTCATGAGGCGGCGCACGAGACGCGCGAGGCTGTCGCTTGGCCCCGCCAGGAGCGATTCGGCCGGTCCGAGCCAGAAGCCGGATTGTGCGCCGAACACCGCATGCGCGAGCCGCGGCGCCTCCCCGTCGAGCACCACGGAGGGGTCGAGCCGGAGCACGTGGAGCACATTGGTCGCGCCACCGGTGCCGAGCAGCTCCCGGGCGCGGGGATCCGGAGAGAAGACGAGGGTCGGCGTCTCGGGAGTGGACACGCCGCGCACCAGGCCCAGGGTGAACCAGTCCGCCGGAGAGCGGTCGAGCACCACGGCGAACAGCAGCTCGCGGCGCACGCGGCGCAGGTCCGAACGGATGTTGGTGGCGCGCTGGAGCACGACGCTGGCCACCGCGGAGTCGTAGGCCGCGAGCAGCCCTCCCTCGAGCAGGGAGTCGTACCGCGCGGCGAGCGGCACATCCTTGAGTCGGGCCGACCGCTCCCGCGTGAGCGTGGAGTCGCGCATCAGGGCACTCAACCCCGCCTGCCACGCCTCGTCGCAGAACGGGGGTGCGCCCCAGCCGCGCGTGGTCTCGTCGAGGGAGATGCCGACAGCCGGGATCAGGTCGCGATGCTCGGCGGCGAGACGCGCCAGCACTCGAATCCCCGAGGCGATCCGGCTCCAGAGGGCCGGGGCGAGCGGGCACGCGGTGATGGGGACGGTGTCCGTCCGCGAGGCGAGGTCGCGCGGCAGCACGAGTGGAATCCAGCGCACGCTCGTCGCCTGGAGCCGGCCGGTGACCTGTTGCCAGGCGGCGCGCAGCGCGTCGCGCTCCCACCGTCCCGCCGCGACCGAGTCCGCCAGCGGGGCCGCGTGGGCGTTGGTGATGAGGATGTTGAAGGCGCCGACGTCGAGGATGGTCGCCAGCGAATCGAGGGCTGCCAGCCGTGCCGTCCCGCCGATCGTCGGCTGGAGCGCGGGAAAGTCCCCTTCCAGTGCGCGGAGTCCCTGGCGTGCGATCCAGGGAGGCACACCGGTCGTCGCAGGGAGAGAGGGTGGTGCCCGTTGCGCGAGCCGCTCGACAGTGACCCCGGCAGGCGGTCGGGCGCGAGGAGACCTCGCCGGCACCGGCAGCGGGCCGCCGGAGAGCTGCAGCCGCGACCGGGCGCCCGCGGTCGGAATTCGCGCCCATTCCGCGGGTCGACGCGTGAAGCGCGCCAGAGACAGAAGGAAGGTTCGCGTTCCCGCGCCGGCCGCCGGGGCCATAGTGCCGTTCAGGGTATCCGCTACCCCGACCGCCCCCAAGGCGGACCGGGAGACGACGACGACCAGCCCGTTGCCAACCCGGCTGGCCGCCACCACTGGAACGCCACCGCGCCGTTGGGCGTGGAGACCGGGCCCCTGTGCGAAGGCACCCTCTCCGGCGCGGGCGAGGGCCTGCGCATCGTCGTCCACCAACAACACGTTGCTCGTGCCGGCGGGAAACGGGTCGAAACCGGTCCCACGCAGTCCCGCCGTGAGCACCGGCTGGACGCGGGCGGATGTGCGGGGGGCATTCCCGCTGCGCACGGCGAAGTCGCCGATCGTGATACCGGCTCCACTCCAGGCGAGCCACCGATTCATCAACCACCGGTCGAACGCGCCGCCGCCCTCCGGAGGATAGCCGAGCACGACCACACCGCCGCGGAGTGTCCATTCCGTGAGGATGGCAAGGTCGCCGACGTCCAGCGCATCGGCCGCCGCGGTCGGCCCCCGCCCGCCCAGGACCATCACGACGCGATAGCGCTCGAGGTCCTCACGGGTGAGGTGCGGGTAGTACTGCCGGTAGTCCACGTGGTAGCCCGCGTCACGCCATGGGCGGGCCGTCGCATCGAGCTCGGCCGGTTGCGTGAAGGCCTCGTCGAGCAGCAGCAGGCGGCGGGCTTGTGGCTGGCACGCCGTGAGCCACACGGCGAGACCGGCCAGGGTCAGCGGGCGGATCGTGCGCACCGGAATCCGGTGTTCCAGAGCTGCCGGCGGTCATCGGGGAGGGCGGATCGGAACGTGGCCGCGGCGTTCTCGGGTTGCGTGTTGAACGCTCCTCCCTTGATCACGTGGCGGACCTGCCCGTTCGGTGTGACGGTGTCGGCTGCGGTCCATTCCCAGGCGTTCCCCACCATGTCCTCCGCTCCCGCGGGCGAGCGGCCGAGGGGAAATGCCCCCACCGGCTGGAGCGTGTCGGTCATCGAGCCGGCGTTCGCGCGCCCACGGTCCCACCGCTCGCCCCACGGGTAGCGGGCGCCCTGCTTGCCGCGGGCGGCTGCTTCCCATTCATCCTCGGTGGGCAAGCGGGCTCCGCGCCACTGGCAGAAGCGCTGGGCTTCGCTCCACAGGATGCCGGTCGCCGGCCAGCTCTTGGGCGGGCTCTGCCGCCAGGGCGCGGCGATAGCGGTCGAGTCGAGGTAGCGCTGATAGGCCGCCACCGTCACTTCGGTCGAGTCGAGGTAGAACGAATCGAGGACGACGATGTGACTCGGACGGCCCCTCCCCCCGCCCACGGGATAGCTGTCCGCGGGGACACGCACCATGCCGGCCGGTCGCGCCGCGGGCGGGCGGCTGGGACGGGTGAGCAGGAACACCGCAATCACCCCGGCCCCCAGGACCGCCGCCCCTGCCGCCCGCCGAGGCCACTGCCGCCGGCGCACAATGCGCTGCTCCGTGGTCGGCGGCGACAGGCTGTCGACAAACGCCTTGGCTGATGGTGGGCGGTCTCCCGGCACCTTGGCGAGGCCGGCGAGCAGCGCCTGCTCGACGTGAACGGGGACGTTGGGTCGCACGGTGCGCACGGTGCGGGGCGTGTCCACCAGAATGCGCGCGACGACGGCCTGCGCGTTCGGGCCCGTGAAAGGCGGCTCCCCCGTGAGCATCTCGTACAGCACCGCCGCCAGCGCATACACGTCGCTGCGGGCGTCGATGCGCCGCTCGCCGCTCGCCTGCTCCGGGCTCATGTAGGCGGCGGTCCCCACCGTGCTGCCAGTCCCGGTGAGCGTCTGACCCTCTTCCGACTCGGCGATGCTCTTCGCGATGCCGAAGTCGGTGACCAGGGCGTGGCCGCCCGAGAGCAGAATGTTGGCCGGCTTGACGTCGCGATGGATGATGCCGCGCTCGTGGGCGTATTGCAGGGCGTCGCCGACTTCGGCGGTGATGCGGATCGCTTCGCCCAGAGCCAGCGCCCCCTGGCGGGCCAGTCGCTCGGCGAGCGACTCCCCTTCGACGAAGCCCATCACATAGTACAGGAACCCGTCCACCTCATCGGCTTCGAACAACGGCACGATATGCGGGTGGGAGAGTTTGGCGGCGAGCTGGACCTCGCGCTGAAACCGTTCGCTGCCGAGGTACGCCTGCGTAGTCGGGGGCAGGACTTTGATCGCCACTTCGCGACCCAGTTTGACGTCGCGCCCGAGGAACACCGCGCCCATCCCGCCCTGGCCGAGCTCGCGCACCAGGGTGTACCGCCCACCCAGCGCGGTCGCGACCTGCGCAAAGAGAGGGTCGGTCATCCCGCGGCGAGGCTGAACGGCAGCAGCGCCAGGCGCATGTCCTCGGCGCTCTGCCAGCGGTCCTCAGGGCGTTTCTTGAGCGCCCGGGCGATCACGGCGGCCAGCCCCGGAGCGACCTCCGGCCGCAGCGTCTGGAGCGAGGGGGGCTCGTGATGCTGCTGCATGTCGATGACGGCTGCGGCGCTGGGCGCGGAGAACGGCGGCCGGCCCGCCATGGCTTCGAACAAGACGATCCCCAGCGAGTAGAGGTCCGTTCGTCCGTCCACGGTCTCGCCGGCCGCCTGCTCTGGGCTCATGTACTCTTCGGTCCCGACGACGAACCCGCTGCGCGTCACGCGGTCACCTTCCGACTGGGCGATGGCGCGGGCGATGCCGAAATCCACGAGGACGGCGCCCTCCGGTGAGAGCACGATGTTGTCCGGTTTGATGTCGCGGTGCGCCAGCCCCTGATCGTGGGCGTGGGTCAACGCTTCCAGAATCTCGCACCCGGCTCTGACGGAGAAATCCACGGCCAGCTGATGCTCGCGGTGCAACGCGCTGCGCAGCGATTCACCGGGCACAAACGGCATCACGAACCAGAGCAGATAGTCGCTCTCGCCGCTGTCCAGGAGTGGGGCGATGTGGGGATGGTGCAGCTTGCCGGCGTAGCGGATCTCGCGCAGGAAGCGGTCGGCGGCTACCGAGGCCGCGAGCTCGGGGTGCAGCACCTTGACGGCCACGCGGTTGCGGTCCTTGTCGAACGCCCCGAAGATCGACGCGTTGCCGCCGCGGCCGACCGCCGTGATGATCTCGTAGCGGTCCCCCAACGCCTTCCGCACCCGTTCGATGAGGTCCCGACGCGGCATCATCCCTGCTTTCGGTAGACCGACTAAGATGCGGTTGCCCGACGCCTCGCGGAAGGTAGCTTGCCGCCATGGCCGGAGTGCTATCCGATTGGTGCACCGTGGCTTCCGTCGAGGTGTCGTGATCCGTCTCGAGGCGGTCCAGGGAGATATCACCGAGCAGGTCGTGGACGCGATCGTGAACGCGGCGAACACGACGCTGCTGGGCGGCGGCGGTGTGGACGGGGCGATTCATCGGGCGGCGGGTCCCGAGCTGCTGGAGGAATGCCGCAGCGTGGGCGGCTGTACCACCGGAGCCGCCCGGATCACCAAGGCGTACCGCCTGCCGGCGCGGTTCGTCATCCACACCGTCGGACCGGTGTGGTCGGGTGGGGACCGCGGCGAGCCGGAGCTCCTGCGCCGCTGCTACGTCAGCGCGATGCAGCTCGCGGCCGACCACGCCATCCGCTCGCTCGCCTTCCCCGCGATCAGTACCGGCGCATATGGATTTCCATTCGAGCCCGCCGCGCGCATCGCGATCGAGGCGGTGCGCGACGCGTCGTCCGGCTCGACCAGCGTGGAGGTCGTGCGGTTTGTGTGTTTTCGCGAGCGGGACTGGAACGTGTATCTGGAGCTGCTGGGACACCGGCGCGACGCGTGACCGAGTGGTGCGGCGGAGCGATTTCCCGCCTCGCTGGAGCAATTCCTCGCCGCCGTCGCCCCCTGCCCCGCTCCCGCCGGTTGTGGGTTGACGGCAGCTTGACGTCGGTTGGAGCCTCGGCGGGGAGTCGGGGCCGACGGGATGCGACCTTGACCAGTCGTTGAAGTCCCGCGCGTATCGTGTCGCACCGCCATGGTCACCGTCTGCACGTTGCTCCCACCTTCCGAGCGCCACCGATTCGAAGCGGTCGGGGATGGGTGCTTCGTGTCGGTGCATGCCGACTCCTGCCGCGAGGTGCTGAGCGCCGCCCGGCGGCGTCGGGTCGATGCCATCGTCCTGTCGGTGCATCGCTGCGGGGACGATTTGCCGGCAGTGGCCCGGTTGGTGCGCGAGTTTCCGGCGATTCCCGCCGTGGCCCTCGTGTCACGGCACGACCATCACGCCACCGAGACGCTGCTCCGCCTCGGCGCCAGTGGCGTGCGCGCGGCGGTGGACTGCACCGAGGCGAGCGGCTGGCGACGGCTGCGCGATCTGGTGGGGCAGCCGGCGTCTCCGGTGGCGGCGTGCATTCTGCATCGGCTGATCCCCGCCCTGGGGGACGACGTCCCCGAAGATGCGCGGCTGTTCTTCGAGGCACTGACGCGACTGGCGCCGGTGCTGCGCACGGTGCGTGCGTTGGCACGCCACCTGCGCATTCCTCCCAGCACCCTCATGTCGCGCTTTCTGCGCGCGGCGCTGCCGTCACCCAAGACTTACCTCGCCGGGATGCGGCTCGTGCACGCAGCCCATCTGTTCCGCAACCCCGGCCTCTCGGTGGCGGATGTCGCGTACCGGCTCGATTTCTCTTCGCCGCAGAGCTTCAGCCGTCATCTCAAGGCGATGCTGGGAGTCACGGCGGGAGAGTATCGCCAGCGCTTTCCCTTCGAGGTGGCGCTGGCCCGCTACGTCGACCTGCTGGTCACCCCGTACCGGGAGGCGTTCCGCGCGTTCCGCCCCATTAACGTTGGTGTCGGGGACCAAGGATCGGACGCCGCGACCGTCTTCCGGCCGGGGTGAACTCGGCGCTCAGGCGCCCGGGACGGGGATGGGCTGGGGAACGCGCTGCTCGGCCGTGACGCTGCGGTGCTCGGCCGTGACATGCTCCCGCCGCATCACCGAAAACCGCGCGATGCTGGCGCGCAGTCGTTCCGCGAGCTGAGCAAGCTGTTGCGACGTGGCGGTCAGATCGCTCATGGAGCTGATCTGTGAACGGGTCGCCGCCGCCGCCCCGTCGGCGCTCTCCGAGGAGCTGCTCGAGATCGCCGCCACCTGCTGGAGCGACTGCGCCAGCTCCGCCAGCCGGGTCGCCTGACTGCGCGACACGTCGGCCGTGGCGTTGACGAGATCGCCGATCAGCTGCACGCCCTGGTGCAGCTCGAGCAGGGCGCCGTCGGCTTCGGCGGCGACCGCGCCGATGTCGCGCACCTGGGCTTCGCCGGTTTGCATCGCGCGGGCGGCCGCATCGATCCCCACCCGCAGCTCGGTCACGAGCTCGGCGACCTCTCGCGCCGAGCGCGCCGCTTCGGCGGCAAGCGTCCGCACCTCATCCGCCACCACCGCGAAGCCTTCCCCGTGCTCCTCGGCCCGCGCGGCCTCGATGGCGGCGTTCAACGCCAGCAGGTGGGTCTGGCGCGCGATCCGGGCGATCGCCTGAGCGAACCCCCCGATGCGATCCGACATCCCCGAGAGACCGGCCACGGTCGCCGCGGTCGCGCGGACTTCTTCACCCACGGTCCGCAGCGTCTGGCCGGCGCGCGCCACCCGTTCCCGGCCGCGTTCGGCCGCCGACACGAGACGCCGCGCGTCCACTTGCATCATTTCGGCGCGCGTGCGCAGTGCCCCGGCCTGGTCGGCCGCCTTGGCGCTCTCTCCGCGGGCCCCTTCGGCGAGCCCGCGCTGACGCCCCAGATCGCCGGCCAGCTCCTGCGCCGTTTGTGTGACCGCTTCCGAGGTCGCGTGGATCTGCTCGGCCGAAGCGGCCAGCTGCTCGGCGAAGGCGGCCACTTCGTCGGCTTCCCGCTGCACGGTCGAGATCGTGTTGCCGATCTCATCCAGCATCCGGTTGAAGCTCTGCTCGAGGAACCCCAGCTCGTCGGATTCCGTGGCGGCCGCGCGGACGGCGAGGAACCCCTGCTCCGCTTCGCCCATCACGTTGCGGGCGTGCCGGATGCGGGTAATGAGCGTCGCCGGGATGCGGTTCAACCCCACCGCGACGAGGATGAACGCGACGGTTTCGATGAACGCGCCCGTGTCGAGGCCGGGAGCGCCGGGATAGAGCCGACCGTGCAGGAAACAGGCGGCCAGGTAGGCGATCGAGGCCATCAGCACCAGGAAGTCCCCTACCCCGCGCGCCTGCTCGAAGGCATAAGGCAGCACGGCGATGAAGAACGCCGCGACGAGTCCGCCGTGGCCGAACCACGCGACCAGGACGGCGACGTAGATCACGTCGAGCAGCGCGAAGGCATAGATGAGCCACCAGCGATACCAGCCGCGCTCGTGGACGATGCCGAGCAGCACATTGAGGGCGGCGAACCCCCCGGCGGCGAGCACGATAGTCCCAGCCGGCGTCGGCACGGTCCCGGCGAAACTTCCGATCAGGGCGAGCACCGCGCCGACCGCGATCAGCCCCCAGCGGCGCCGGTGGCTGCGGGAGAAGGTCTCGAGGTCTTTGAGGCGTTGTTCGTAGCCGGCGTCGTCGGACCAGCCGCGCATCCGCGTCGCGAGGGACGGCCGCGACCGCGG